>NZ_JACHDN010000001.1:1603266-1923920 GCF_014201095.1 Cellulomonas hominis
TCGCGCAGGCCGGCCACGAGGTGACGATCGTCGAGATGGCGTCCGAGATCGCCAAGGACATGATCGTCATCAACCGGATCACGCTCCTGCGCCAGCTCGCCGAGCACGGCGTGCGGATCCTCACGGACCACACGGTCACGGCCGTCGACGAGAAGGGCCTGACCGCGACCGGTCCCGACGGCGAGGTGCACGTCGACGCCGACACGGTGCTCTCCGCGTTCGGCGTCCGCCCGAACACCGCGCTGCCCGAGGCGCTGGCCGGGCGGGCCGACGTGATCGCGGTGGGCGACTGCGTGAAGCCGGCGAAGGTCGGCGAGGCGATCAACGCGGGCTTCCTGGCGGCGTTCGACCTCTGACCCCCGACCCCTGCCGGGCGCGGCGGAGCCGACCCCCCGCGCCCGGCAGGTCCCGCGCGGCCGTCCCCTCCGGCCGCGCCCCGAGCGCCGGGAGAGGGCCATGTCGCCGAGGTAGGGCCGTGCGCGGTTCCTTCCTCGGCCCGCCGGTCCTCTCTCGGCGTCCGTGTGCGGGCGGGCGCCGCGCGGAGCAGGGGGCCGCGCGGCGCCCGGAGGCGGTGCGGTTGCGAGGGGGCCGGGGGCGTCGTTGACTCGGGACGGACGCAGCGGCAGCACGGGAGGCGGACGGGCATGGGCATCGGGGACTACGTCGACAAGGCCAAGCGGGCCCTCGCGGGGAACGAGGACAAGGTCGCCGACGCGATCGACAAGGTCGCCGGCGCGGCGAAGTCACGGACCTCGGCCTCGACGGACGCGAAGATCGACCGGGCCGCCGACAAGGCGCGGGACTTCCTGGAGCAGCAGAAGCGCGAGGGCCGGGACCACCCGCCGGCCCGGCACACCGAGCGTCCCGACCCGCCGGCGCTCTGAGCGCGGCCGCGTGGCAGCGGAGCAGACCCCGGTCCTCGTCGTCCTGCACGGCGCCCGGGGCGATCTGGCGCGCCGCATGGTGTACCCCGGCCTGGCCGAGCTCGACCGGGCCGGTCTGCTGCCGGAGCGCTGGCTGCTGCTCGGCACGGGGCGCCGCCCGATGTCGGACGACGACCTGGCCGCTCTGGTGCGGGACGCGCTCGGCGAGCACGGCGACCCGGGGCACGCCGGCGCGCTCGACGGCCACCTCCGGTACGCGGAGACCTTCGCCGAGGACGACGCGGGCGGGCTCGTGGACGCGATCGCGGACGCCCGCCGCGACCTCGGCGGCGACCCCACCGTCCTGCACTACCTCGCCGTCCCGCCGTCGGCGTTCGCGCCGATCACGCGGGCGCTGCGCGCGCACGACCTGGCCGCCGGGGTGCGCGTCGTCTACGAGAAGCCCTACGGCACGTCGCCGGAGTCGTTCGAGGAGCTCGACGCCCTCGTGCACGAGGTGCTCGACGAGGACCAGGTGTTCAGGATCGACCACTTCCTCGGCAAGGAGGCGACCCAGAACCTGCACGTGCTGCGGTTCGCCAACGAGCTGTTCGGCGGCGTGTGGAGCCGGGAGCACGTGGCCCAGGTGCAGGTCGACGTGCCGGAGACGCTGGACGTCACGGACCGGGCCGAGTTCTACGACGCGACCGGCGCGGCCCTCGACATGCTGGGGACGCACCTGTTCCAGGTGGCCGCCGAGGTCGCGATGGAGCCGCCGCCGGCGCTGGACGCGGCGCACCTCGCGGCCGCGCGGGAGGCCGTGATCGCGCGGTTCCGGCCGCTCGACCCGGCCCACGACGTGGTGCTGGGGCAGTTCGCCGGGTACCGAGACCTCGACGGGGTGGCCGGCGACTCGACGACGGACACGTTCGTCGCGGCGCGGCTGTGGGTCGACGACGACCGCTGGCGCGGCGTGCCCTTCCTGCTCCGGACGGGCAAACGGCTGGCGGCGCAGGCGCAGCGGGTGACGCTGGTGCTGCGGACGCCCGACGAGCTGTTCGGCGAGCCGGCCGGCCCGGGCCGGATCAGCCTGTCGCTCGCGGGCGACGGGGCCATCGACATCACCACCACGGTGAAGCGGCCGGGCCCGGACCTGCGGCTGGCCACCGGCACCGCGTCGCTCGCGCTGGACGACGTGCAGCCCGGCGACCCGCTGTCCCCCGTACGCCTCGCTGCTGCACGACGTCCTGGTGGGCGACCGGACGCTGTTCACGACACCGGCCGGGCTGCGCGCCGCGTGGGCGGCGTTCGCCCCGCTGCTCGGCCCGGACCGCCCGGACCCCGAGCCGTACGAGCCGGGGTCGTGGGGTCCCGCCCGGGCCGACGCGCTGGCCGGCCCGGACGGGTGGGTCCTCACTCGTAGCTGACGGCGTCCAGCACCTTCATGCGGGCCGCGCGGGTCGCGGGCCACAGCGCCGCCAGGATCCCGACGACCACCGCGAGCACGAGCATCCCGACCAGGCTGCCCCACGGGATGACGAGCTCGGACAGGCCCTCGTCCGCGTACACCGCGGGCAGGGTGGACGCCAGGGCCACGCCGACGACCAGGCCGACGACCGTCCCGAACACCGCGGTCAGCGCCGACTCGACCGTCACCGTGCCCGCGAGCTGCAGCCGGCCGAGGCCGACCGCCCGGAGCAGCCCGATCTCCCGCGTCCGCTCGATCACCGACAGGGCGAGGGTGTTGACGATGCCGAGCACCGCGATCACCACGGACAGGCCGAGCAGCGCGTACAGGATGACCAGCACCTGGTTGACCTGGTCGGCGATCTGCGAGACGAACTCCTCCTGCGTGAGCACCGAGACCACGACGTAGGGCGACACCGCGTCGGCGACCGCGTCCTGCAGCGCGTCCAGGGACACCCCGTCGGCCGCGTTCACGAGCACCGTGTCGATGACCTGCATCTCGCGCGGGACCAGCAGGTCCAGCACGTCGCGGTTGACGACCACCGGGGCCCCGACCACGTTCGTGGCGAAGATGCCGGCGACGGTGAGCTCCTGCGGGCCGGACGGGCCGGTGACGACGAGCGTGTCGCCGACCTCCCAGCCGTTCGTCTCGGCCGCCGCCTCCTGCACGACCGCCTCGCCGTCCCGCAGCACGCCGATCTCGCCGTCGATCGTCTCCGCGTCGACCGCGCGGTCGAACAGGTCCGGTGCCAGGCCGGCCACGTAGCCCGTCGTCGCCTCGCCGCCGTCCTCCGCGACCGGCAGCGCCGCCGCGGCGAACGCGTCCACCTGCCCGACCTCGGGGAGCGCCTCGACGTCGTCCACGGCGCCCGAGGGCACCTGGAAGGTCGCCGACTGCAGGACCAGGTCGCCGTGCAGCTGCGACTCCACGACGCCCGCCACCGACTGCGAGGCGGACCCGGCGATCACGGACACGCCGCCGACCAGCGCCATGCCGATCATCAGCGCGCCCGCGGTGTTCGCCGTGCGGCGGGGGTTGCGGACCACGTTGCCGCGGGCCAGCCGCCCGACGGGCCGGATCAGCCGGACGAACGGCCACGCCAGCACCCCGACGGTCGCGCGCGCCAGGCTCGGCGCGAGCATGAGGACGCCGACCAGCACGGCGGCGGCGCCCGCACCGAGCGCGGCGTCCGCGACGTCCGCCTCGGCGTTCAGCACCGCGGCGAGCACGCCCGCGACGCCCAGGGCGGTGACGACGGAGCCGAGCACCGCGCGGACCCGCATCGAGCGCTCCGCGACGGTGACCTCGTCGCGCATGGCCTCGACCGGCGGGACCAGCGCCGCGCGGCGGGCCGGGACGGCGGCGGCCAGGACGCTGACCAGGGTGCCGACCACCAGCGAGACGCCGATGGTCGCGGCGTCCACCGGGACGTCGCCCGCCAGGTCCATGCCCATCGACTCGAACACCGCCTTGAGGCCCTGCACGAGACCCAGGCCGCCGGCGATGCCGATGGCCGAGCCGATCAGGCCGACGACGGCCGCCTGCACCAGGATCGACGCGAAGACCTGCGCCGGCGAGGCGCCGACCGCGCGCAGCAGGGCGAACTCGCGCATCCGCTGGCGCACCGACATCGCGAAGGTGTTGGAGATGATGAACGCCCCGACGAACAGGGCGATCGCCGCGAAGACCAGCAGGAACGTCGTGACGAACCCGAGCATCTCGCCGATGGCGTCCTTGTTCTCGTCCCGGAGCTGCTGCCCGGTGACGGCCTCCAGGCCGCCGGTCGCGAACGGCTCGAGGGCCGCGACGAGCTCCTCGTCGGTCGTCCCGTCCTCCGCGTACACGGCGATGTCGTTCACGCCGCCGTCGGGGGCGAACAGGCCGTACCCGGTGTCGGCGTCGACCAGGACGATCGTGGCACCGGCCATCGGGCCGCCCATGTCGACCCGGCCGACGATCTCGACCGGCGTGACCTCGCCGGCGATGACGGCCTGCGTGCTGTCGCCGATCGCGAAGCCGGACGACTCCAGCGTGGCCGTCTCCAGCGCGACCTCGCCCGCCCGCTCCGGGCCGCGGCCCTCGGCGATGCGCACCGACGGGTCGTCGTGGACGTACGGGAACGCGAAGCTCGGCGCCTGGGTGCTCTGCACCGCCGTGCCGTCGGAGCCGACCAGGACGATCGAGCCCTGCACCTCGGGGATCGCGTGGGCGACCCCGTCGAGCGCGGCGATCTCCTCGGCGGCCTCCTTCGGGACGGTGCCGGTGGCGGTCGTGCCCTCGGCGATCGAGGAGCCCTCGACGGGCTGCGGCCGCAGGTACGCGTCCGCCGGGGCGGCGGCGTCGACGATCCCGTCGAACGTGCTCGACATCATCGTCCGCAGCGAGAACGTGCCCGCCACGAACGCCACGCCCAGGGCAACCGCCAGCAGCGACAGCACGAACCGGACGAGGTGCGCGCGGATCCCGCGCAGCGCGACGCGGCCCATCAGCGGGCGGCCGCGTCGGCCGCGGCGGCGCCGGCGTGGGCCCCGGCAGCGGGCCGCAGCGCGGTGAGCGCCGCGAGCACCGCGTCCGGCGTCGGGTCGGTGACCTCGCCGACCAGACGGCCGTCCGCGAGGAACAGCACCCGGTGGGCGTAGGAGGCGGCCGTCGGGTCGTGCGTGACCATGACGACCGACTGGCCGAGGTCGTCGACGGAGCGACGCAGGAAGCCCAGCACCTCGCCGGACGACGTCGAGTCGAGGTTGCCGGTCGGCTCGTCCGCGAACACCACGGCGGGCCGGGACACCAGGGCGCGGGCGCAGGCGACGCGCTGCTGCTGGCCGCCGGACAGCTCGGTCGGCTTGTGGCCGAGGCGGTCGGCGAGACCGACGGCCTCCACGACGGCGTCCAGGTGCGCGCGGTCCACCGGGCGCCGCGCGATGTCCAGCGGCAGCGTGATGTTCTCCAGCGCCGTCAGGGTCGGGACCAGGTTGAACGCCTGGAACACGAAGCCGAGCCGGTCGCGGCGCAGCCGGGTGAGCTGCCGCTCGTTCATCGCGCTGACCTCGAGGCCGTCGACGACGACCGAGCCGGCGTTCGCGCGGTCCAGGCCGGCCATGCAGTGCATGAGGGTCGACTTGCCGGAGCCCGACGGGCCCATGATCGCGGTCATCTCGCCGCGGCCGAAGTCCACGTCCACACCCGCGAGGGCGTGCACGGCGGTGTCGCCCGTTCCGTAGGTCTTCACCAGACCGCGGGCGCTCGCGATCGGGGTGGTGTCGGTGGTGGTCATGGTCTCCGGTTCCTGTGCAACTGACGACGGGGTCGGGACGATCGTGGCGCGCGCGGTCGCAGCCGGGCATCGGTGAGCACCCTGGTCCGTCCCTGATCCGCCCCCCAGGGACAGAGGTCCCGCACCCTGATGTCGCAGGTGGGAGGGGGTGCGCGGCACCCCGGCCGCAGGCGCCCGCCGGGTGGTGCGCGTGGGTCCGGCCGGACGCGTCAGGAGGTGTGGCGCAGGTCACACCGGGGCCCTAGGCTGGATGCCGGGGTGCTCCGATGCCGTGGTCCCTGCTGTTCTGGGTGGCGCTGCCGGCGCTCACCTTCGCCGCCGTGCTGGCCCTGATCCCCGGCGGGGAGGTGCCGCCGAAGCTGCGCGCGCTCCTGACCCGGGCGAGCACGCGGCTGGCCGGCGCGCTGGACCGGCTCGCCGCCCACCTCCGGCACGGCCGGCACGTCCCGGCGCCCGACCCGTTCGACGCCCTGCACGTGCAGATGCGGCTCGGGATCGTGGCCGACCACCTGCAGCGGCTGGAGGCCGACCGGCACGCCTGGGCCCGGGCGGAGCGGATCATCGCGAGCCAGCTCGCGTACGACGCGCTGCTCGCGGAGGCCTGCCGGCTCGCGGGCGTGGAGGTGCTGCCGCGGGCGAAGGGCGACCCGTGGGAGCGGATGCGCGAGGAGGTCGAGCTCGCGGCGCGCGGGTGGACCTGGTGACGGCGGCCGCCCGCCGCCGCACGGCCGCGCGCCGCGGGGTCAGCCCGCGACGACCGTGAGCGTGCTCGACCCGTCTCCCCGCCGCCGGACCTCGATCCGCTCGGCCACCGCCTGCTTGAGCGCCTCGACGTGGGACACGACGCCGACGACCCGCCCCCCGGCGCGCAGCCGCCCGAGCTCGGCGAGCACCGCGTCGAGGGTGTGCGGGTCGAGCGTGCCGAAGCCCTCGTCGATGAACAGCGTCCCGAGCTCGACGCCGCCGGCCTCGGCGGTCACGACGTCCGCCATGCCGAGCGCGAGGCAGAGCGACACGTAGAACGTCTCCCCGCCCGACAGCGTGCGCGGGTCCCGGGCGGAGCCGGTCGTGTGGTCGAGGACCCGCATGGCCAGGCCGGTGCGCCGGGTGCGGACGTCCTCGCGCTCGTCGGACCGCTCGAGCTCGTACCGGCCGTCGGACATCTCCCGCAGCCGCTCGTTCGCGGCGGCGACCACGTCCTCGAACCGGCGGACCAGCACGTAGGTCGCCAGCGACAGCGCACGGGCGTTGTCGGCGTCCGCGCCGCCGGCGAGCCGGGCCATCCGGACCACCGGCGCGGCCTCCGCCTCGGCGGTCGCCAGGGTTCGCGCGGCGTCGGTGACGTGCGCGGCTGCCTCGGCCGCGCGGTCGGCGCGGTCACGGACCGATCCGAGCGACGCGGCGGCGGCGTCCGCGGCGGCGGTGGCCTCGGCGACCACGGCGTCCAGCCCGGCGACCCGGATGCCGAGGGCGTCGGCGTCCTCCTCGCCGAGGTCTGCGAGCTCGGGGTCCCGCAGCCCGTCCTCGACCAGGGCGACGGCGGTGCGGTGCGCCTCGACCGCGCGCTCGACGGACGCGACGTCGCCGGACCCCGCGACGGCGGCACGGGCGTCCGCCTCGGCGTCGAAGCCGTGCTCGGTCAGCAGGCCGGCGAGCTCGCCGGCCCGCTCGGCCGCGGAGCGGGTGGCGTGCGCGTGCCGGTCGAGCGCGCCGAGCACGGCGTCCGCGGCGTCGAGCCGCGCCTGCTCCGCGCCCTGCCGGGCGAGCACCGTCGGGTGCCCGTCGCAGGCGGCGTCGACCTCCGTGCGGTCGCGGTCGAGGTCCTGCTCCGCGCGGGCGAGCTCGAGCACGGCCGCCGCGTGCTCGTCGCCGAGGCCGGCGCGGGCGGTCCGGAGCTCCTCGGTGACCCGGTCGTGCTCCGCCAGGTCGGCCCGCAGCCGGTCGCGGGCGCGCCCGGCGGCCTGCGCCTCGGCCAGCGCCGTCCGGCGGCGCTCCACCTCGTCCGAGGCCGCCTCCGCGTCCGTACCCCCGGTGCGCTCGCGCAGCGCCGCGCACCGCTCGGTGATCGTGGCCACCCGCGCGTCGCGGTCGCGCACGGCGTCCTCGGCGGCGCGGCGACCCGCCTCGGCGGCGGCGACGTCCTCCTCGCGGACGTGGTCGGCGCGCAGGGCCGCGGGGGCGGGGTGCTCGGTTCCGCCGCAGACCGGGCACGGCTCGCCGTCGGCCAGCCGGGCGGCGAGCTCGCCGGCGAAGCCGTCCAGCCGGGCGGTGCGCAGCCGGGCCTCCTCGCGCACGGCGTCCCGGGCGGCGGCGACGGCCGACGCCCGGTCGGCCTCCGCGGCCGCCAGCGCCGTCCCGGCCGCCGCCAGGTCGCGCACCGCCGCGAGCACGGCCTCGGCGTCCTCGAGGTCCCGGGCGCGCGCGGGCGCGGTCGCGGCCAGGTCGGTTGCCGCCTCGAGCGCGTCGGCGAGCGCCGTCCGGGCGGCCGGCCGCTCCGCCAGCAGCTCGTCCGCCTCGGCCATCGCACGGGCACGGGCGGCCTGCACCTCGCGCAGCCGGTCGAGGTCACGGGTCCGGCGCGGCAGCCCGTCCTCCAGCGCGACGACCCGGCGCAGCGTGGCGACGGCCGCCGCACCCGCCTCGCGCACGGCCGTGAGCGCGCGCGGGAGGCCGGGGTCCGCGAGCGCGGCGACGACGTCGGCCGGCGCGAGCCCCTCGGGGGCGGTGTCGAGCGCGGCGTGCAGCTCCTTCTCCGCCCCGGCGAGCACGGCACGCGCCTCGTCAGCCCCGCGCAGCGCGGGCGCGACCACGGCGGCGCGGCGGGCCCGGTCCAGGCGGGCGAGGTCGGCGGCGTGCTGGTCCGCCGCAGCCGCCAGCCGGGCGCGCTCGGCCTCGAGCGTCCGCCGGCGACGCACCAGCCGGAGCCGCTGCCCGGCCGCGTCGGCGGCCTCGCGGGCCCGGGCGGCGGCGTCGGCCGCGGTCCGCGCCACGTGCTGCGCCTCGGCGGCCTGCGTCCGCAGCGCGTCCAGCCGCTCGGCGACCAGCGGGCCGACGCCGGCCGGGTCCTCGGCCGCGGCCTCGCGCAGCGCGGCGACCCCGTCCTCGTCGGCCCCGGACGCCCCGGCGAACCGCGCGGCGCACTCCTGCACCCGGGTGCGCGCGTCGGCCACCGCGCGCTGGGCGTCGCGACGCAGCTCGTCGAGCCGGTGCTGCACCCGCTCGTACACCTCGGTGCCGAAGATCCGCTGCAGCAGGCCGCGACGCTGCTCCGGGTCGGCGCGCAGGAACGCGGCGAACTCGCCCTGCGGCAGCACCATCGTCTGCACGAACTGCGCGCGGTCCAGCCCGACCACGCGGGTGAGCTCGGCCCCCGCCTCGTCCAGCCGGGTGGACAGCAGCTCGCCCTCGCCGTCGTCGGGGTGCTCGGGCGCCGCCGTGAGCCGCCAGAGCTTCACCGTCGCCTGCTGCCGGACCGTCCCGGTGCCGCGCCGCTTGGGGCGGTCGAACGCCGGCGTCCGGCGGACGCGGTACACGCCGGACCCGGTCTCGAACACGAGGTCCACCACCGTCTCGACGTCCTCGCCCGCGAACGCCGAGCGCAGCCGGTCCTCGCTCGCGGCGGCGGACGCGACCTTGCCGTACAGCGCGAAGACCACGGCGTCGATCACGGTGGACTTGCCGGCCCCGGTGGGGCCCTCCAGCAGGAACAGCCCGCCCGCGGACAGCGCCGCGAAGTCCACGGTGTACCGGCCGGCGAACGGCCCGACCGCCTGCATCGTCAGCGTGTGCAGCCGCATCAGGCGCTCCGCTCCGCCGCGACCGCGCCCTCGTAGGCCCGGCGCAGCACCGCCGCCTCGGCCTCGGTCGGCGGCGTGCCGCTGACGTGGGCGACGAACTCCGCCGCCACCTCGAGCGGGTCGCGCGCCGCGGTCACCTCGGCCGCCCGCGCGCCCGCGTCCCGGGCCGGCGGCCGGTGCTGCACGACGAGCGCGTGCGGGAACCGGCCGCGCACGCGGGCGTACAGGTCGGGCGGCCGGTGCGCGTCCGTGACGGTCACGCGCACCCAGTCGTCGAGGTGCGGCTCCCCGGCCGGACCGAGCAGCTCGTCGAGCGGCCCCGCGAGGTCGGTCAGCCGGCGCGGCACCGGAGCGGGGACCAGGCGCACCTGGGCGGGTCCGGCGGCACCGAGGTCCACCAGCGCGGTCGACTTGGTGTGCCGCGCCTCGGAGAACGAGTACGCCAGCGGCGACCCCGCGTACCGGAGGACGGTCGCGCCGCCCGGGTCGCCGACCCGCTGGGGCCCGTGCAGGTGCCCGAGGGCCACGTAGTCGACCCCGTCGAACACCGCCGTGGGTGCGTGATCCACCCCGCCGACGCGGATGTCCCGCTCGGACTCCGAGGCCGCCCCGCCGACGACGAACGCGTGCGCGACCACCACCGAGCGCGGCGGCCGCCCGGTCGCCGCCGCCGTCCGCGCCGCGAGGTCCGCCCGCACGCGGTCCATCGCCGCCCCCAGCACTGCGGCGTGCGACCGCGCGAGCGGCTCCGCCCCGTCGGCGGCCAGCGTGTGCCGGGCGGCGTCCGGGTCGAGGTACGGCAGCCCGTAGACCAGCACGTCCCCGTCCGCCCCGGGCAGCACCACCGGGCGGTCGACGTCGCCGGGCCGGGCGAGCACCCGGACCCGGTCCCGCAGCAGGTCGGCGCCGAAGCCGAGCCGGACCGCGGAGTCGTGGTTGCCCGGGGTGACCACGACGACGGCGTGCTCGGCCAGCCGCCGGAGCGCGTCGGACAGCTGCGCGACGGACTCGACCGGGGGGATCGCCCGGTCGTAGACGTCGCCCGCCACGAGCACCGCGTCCACCCGCTCGTCCCGGACGACCTCGACCAGGTGGTCGAGGAACGTCTGCTGGTGCGCCGTCAGGTCGACGCCGTGCAGGGTGCGGCCGAGGTGCCAGTCGGAGGTGTGGAGCAGCCGCATGCCCCGACGGTATCGGCGACCACCCACACCCCCCGGCATCCGGGGCGTCGCCTGTGGACGACGCGCGTGGCGCGGCCCTGTGGAGGAGTCGGCGCCCGCTCGTGGAGCGGCACCGGGGCCCTCCTCAGGCGACGGCGGCCTCCGGTTCGAGGTCGATCTCGCCCGCCATCCCGATGAGGTCCAGCCGGCCGACGACCTCGCGGCCCGGGTCCCGCAGGGTGAGCCGCTGCCCGGTCTCGCTCGCGGCGAGGTGCAGCTGCAGGACGAACGCGAGCCCGGAGGAGTCGATGAACGTCACCCCGCTCGCGTCCACCACCACGGGCGCGCTGCTCGCGAGCGCCTGCGCCATCGACGTGCTGGCCTCGGCGCGCAGCGCGCCGTCGACCTCGCCCCACATCCGGACCACCGTGCGCCCCTGCACGGTCGTCACGTCGATCCCCCCGAGCGGGGAGGTGGGATCCTCGGTCTGGTCCATCGGTCCTCGTCTTCCAGTCGTCACGGGCCGCCCGATCATGGACCGGCCCGGGCGTCGGCGCACTCGGTGGCGCGCCGCGGCCGGACGGTCCGGCCGCGTGCGGTCGTCGTCGTGCACACCCGGGCAACGTCCCAGGGGTGCGGGGTGTTCCCGCGCGCGACGATCCGTTGACCCGGTCTTGACCCGGGAGGCGTCGGCGCGGCCGGGTGTCAGCCCTCCGGTGCGGGCTCGGTCACGTCCGCCACGGTGGCGTCCAGAGCGCGCACCAGGTCGTCGCCGTCCAGCGTCACCCCGACGCCGTGCCCGCCGCCCCCGATCGACACCGACCGCCCCGGCACGCGGGCGTCCGCGACCACCGGCCACGCCCGCAGCGAGCCGAACGGCGTGATCGTGCCGCGCTCGTACCCGGTGACGTCCTTGGCGGTGGCCGCGTCCGGCATCGACATCCGGCTCACCCCGAGCAGCGCCCGCAGCTTCGGCCACGAGATGGCGCGGTCGCCGGGCACGAGGACGAACAGGTAGTCGTCGTCGCCGCGGCGCACCACCAGCGTCTTGACGATCCCGGACGGGTCCACGCCTCGCGCCGCGGCGGCCTCCGCCAGCGACCCCACCCGGCCGTGCCGGACGATCGTGTGCGCGACCCCCGACTCCGCCAGGGCGCGCGCCGCCCGCTGCTCACCCTCGGCGGGTTGGGAGGGCCCCGTGGGCTCGGTGCTCGTCATGTCCGCCACCCTACGAGCGCCCTACGACACGAGCCGCCCGTCCTCCACCCGTGCGGTCGCCCCGTGCCAGGTCCGCCGCAGCCACCGGTCGTGCGACGCCACGACGACCGCGCCCGGCGCGGTGCGCAGCGCCTCGGCCAGCTCGTCCGCCAGCGCGAGGGAGACGTGGTTGGTCGGCTCGTCGAGCAGCAGCACGTCCGGCGCCTGCGCGACGAGCAGCGCGAGCACCACCCGGCGCCGCTGCCCGACGGACAGCTCCCGCAGCGGCCGGTCGGCGTCCCGCGGCGCCACCAGCCCGAGCTCGACCAGCGGCGGCGCGCCCGGCGAACCGTCCGTCACGAGGTCGTAGACGGCTCGCGGCGTGCGCGGGTCCTCGGCCAGGCCGACGTCCTGCTCCAGCAGCGCCACCCGGGCGCCGCGGGCGCGGTGCACGGTCCCGCGGGCGGGCGCCAGGTCGCCGGCGAGCAGGTGCAGCAGCGTCGACTTGCCCGACCCGTTCGGCCCGGTGACGAGCAGCGCGGTATCCCGGTGCACGTCGAGCGCGTCGACGCGCAGGCGCGCCGGCACCTCCGCGTCCCGGACCGCCACGGCGAGGCCGTCCGCCCGTGCCTCGCCGGTCAGGACGGCCCGGAACCGCAGCTCGCGCGGCGGCCGCGGCACCGGGGCCGCCTCGAGCTCGTCCAGGCGCCGCCGGGCGTCCTTCACCCGGCGCGACACCTGGTGCGCGACCCGGTCGGCGTACCGGCCGTAGGCCATCCTGTTCCGGTCGGTCATGGCGCGGCCGGGCGCGACGGCGCGCGCGGTGCCGTCGCCCGCCAGGGACGCGCGCAGGGCCGCGACCTCCTCCCGCTCCGCCTCCCACCGCTCCTGCCACTGCCGGCGGGCGACGCGCTGCGCCTCCCGGTAGTCCGCGAAGCGCCCGCCGACGACGCGCGGTCCGCCGGGCACCGGATCCAGGTCGAGGACCTCGGTGGCGACCTCGTCCAGGAACACCCGGTCGTGGCTGGCGAGCACGACGGCGCCCGGCAGGCCGACCAGCGCGCCCGCCAGGAACTCCGCGGCGTCGTCGTCCAGGTGGTTGGTCGGCTCGTCGAGCAGCACCGCCCCCGGCCGGCGGACCAGGACCGCCGCGAGCGCCAGGCGGCTGCGCTGCCCCCCGGAGAGGCTGCCGCTGGGCCGGTCCGGGTCGACCCCGGCCAGGCCGAGGCCCGCGAGGACGCGCTGCGCCCGGGCGTCCGCGTCCCACACCTCGGCGGCCTGCGCCCGGGCGAGCGCGAGGTCGTAGGCGGCGGCCGGGCCGGGCGCACCGGAGGCCGCCCCCAGGGCAGCCGCCGTCCGCTCCAGGTCGTCCGCGAGCTCCCGGACCGCCCCGAGCGCCTCCTCGACGACGTCGTGCAGCGTGGCGTCCGGGCCGAACGGCGGCTCCTGGTGCAGGTACGCCAGGTCGGCCGGACGGTGCACCGCGCCGGAGTCGGGGCGGTCGGCGCCGGCGAGCAGCCGGAGCAGGGTCGACTTGCCCGCGCCGTTCTCGCCGACGACGCCGAGCCGGTGGCCGGGGTCGACGGACAGGCTCACGTCGGTGAGCACGCGACGGTCGCCGAAGACGCGCGAGACGCCGACCGCGCGCAGGACGGGGTTTGCGGGGAGGGACATGCGGGGACCACCACCAGCGGCGCCGACCTGGGGACACGCACGGGTCGGCGGGAGTCGGGACGAGGACTCGGGGCCGGTCAGATCCACATGGTGACGACGGTACGTCCGCTGCGCGGACGCGTCCACGGAATACCGGGCAGGATCGGCGCGGCGCCCGCGCGACGCCCGCGGCACGCAGCCGGTGGTCAGTACCGGGTGACGACCCCGGGGCAGCCCGCACCCACCGCTTCACCCGGGCAAGCGTTCCTTGACCGTCACCCGGACGGGTGACCTACTGGCCGTCGGCGGGCGGCGCCTGGAGCACACCGGGCCCGACCCTCGCCCGACAGGGGGTGTCGACGATGCATCCACGTACCCGGCGCGCGGGCCTGCCCGCCGTCCTCACCGCGCTCGCGCTGGCCGTCCCCGTGGGCGGTGCGGCGGCGGCCACCACCGACGACGACCCCGCCCGCGCGGCGCAGGAGGCCGCCGTCGCCGACGCCCTGCAGGAGGGGCAGTCGTTCCCGGCGGACTTCTGGTGGGACGAGTCGCCCGACGACACCCGCCGCGCCCGCGCCCTGCTGCGGCAGATGACGCTGGACGAGAAGGTCGACATGCTGCACGGGGAGCTGAACAACTACTTCGGCTTCTACAACCGGCCCATCGAGCGGCTCGGCATCCCGGCGCTGACGATGGCCGACGGGCCGGCGGGCGTGCGGATCGCCAACCCCGACGTGAACGGCCAGCGCTCGACGCAGCTCCCCTCGCCCCTCGCGCTCGCCGCGACGTGGGACACCGCGCTCGCGCAGGAGTACGGCCGGCTCGCGGGTGACGAGGCCGCGCGGACGGGGCACAACGTGCTGCTCTCGCCGGCGTTCGACATCGCCCGGGTCGCGCAGGCGGGCCGCGCGTTCGAGGCGTTCGGTGAGGACCCGCTGCTGTCCGGCACGCTCGGTGCCGCCGAGATCCGGGGGATCCAGGCCAACCCGGTGATCGCCGACCTCAAGCACTACAACCTGTACACCCAGGAGCAGAACCGGCTCACCGGCGGCAACGCGGTCGTGGACGAGCGGACGCTCCAGGAGATCTACACCCGGCCGTTCGCCATCGGCCAGGAGGAGGGGCGCGCCGGGTCGGCGATGTGCGCGTTCAACAAGGTCAACGGCGTCTACGCCTGCGAGAACGACCTGCTCCTCAACCAGGTCCTCAAGGAGCAGCTCGGCTTCGAGGGCTGGGTGATGAGCGACTACGGCGCCACGCACAGCACGGCCCCCGCCATCCTCGCGGGGATGGACCAGGAGATGCCCGGCAACACGACGCCCGAGGTCGGGCCCGGCGACTGCTTCTTCTGCGGTCCGCTGCTCGACGCGGTGCGCTCGGGCCAGGTGCCGCAGTCCCGGGTCGACGACGCCGTGCTGCGCATCCTGCGGCCGATGGTCGCGCTCGGCCTGCTCGACAACCCGCCGACGGTGCGGCCGCTGCCGGAGGCCGAGAACTCGGCGTTCGCGCGGTCCGTGTCCGAGCGGGCGAGCGTGCTGCTGAAGAACGCGAGCGGGACGCTGCCGCTCGCGGCGTCGGTCGGGTCGATCGCGGTGATCGGCACCGACGCCGACGCGGTGGTGCAGGGCGGCGGCTCGTCTCAGGTCATCCCGACCCGGACGGTCAGCCCGCTCGCCGGCATCCAGGCGCGGGCCGGCGCGGGCGTGACCGTGACGCACACGCCGGGGACCGACCCGGTCACGTCCGCGGTCCTGCTGCCCGGGCCCGAGGCGATCCCGTCGGACTACCTCACCTCCGCGCTCGGCGACGGCGAGGGCGTCCGGGTCGAGTACTTCGACACTCCGGACCTGTCCGGCGCCCCCGCGGTGGACCGTACCGAGCCCTGGGCCGGCATCTTCGGCGGGTTCTTCCTGTTCGAGGGGTTCAACGCGCAGTCGCCGCACTTCCCGGTGCAGGACAACCTGCACAACGCGTCGATCCGGTGGACCGGGACGCTCACGGCCCCGGTGTCCGGGACCTACGAGCTGGCGGTCACCACGAACGGCACCAGCACGGTGTACCTCGACGACCAGCCGGTGCTCACCACGGACCCGTCCGCCGAGCCCGCCGTGACCACCGCCCCGGTCGACCTCGTCGCCGGCCAGGCGTACGCGCTGCGCGCCGAGTACACGAACGACTCCCCCGGCGGCACCGACGCCGGTGCGGCGTTCCGGCTCGGCTGGACGCCGCCGCAGGCGCTCGTCACCCCGTCCGTCCAGGCGGCCGCCGACGCGGCCCGGTCGGCGCAGGCCGCCGTGGTCGTCGTGCGGGACTACTCCTCGGAGGGCGGCGACAAGCCGTCCCTCGACCTGCCGAACGGCCAGGCCGAGCTCATCCGGCAGGTCGCCGCGGCCAACCCCCGGACGATCGTCGTGCTCGAGGCCGGCGGGATCGTGCAGACCTCCGACTGGGACGGGTCTGTCGGCGCCGTGCTGCACAACTGGTTCGGCGGGCAGGAGCAGGGCAACGCCGTCGCGGGCATCCTGTTCGGCGACGTCAACCCGTCCGGCCGGCTGCCCGTGACGATCCCGGTCGACGAGGAGTCCACGCCGGTCAGCGACCCCGCGCAGTACCCCGGCGAGGGGCTCGACCAGCAGTTCAGCGAGGGCATCTTCGTCGGCTACCGCGGCTACGCGGAGGAGGGCATCACGCCGCAGTACCCGTTCGGGCACGGGCTGTCCTACACGTCGTACGCGTACACGAACCTGCGCACCGCGGCCGTCCCCGACCCGGACGGCACCGGGATGCGGCTCGAGGCCACCGTGGACGTGCAGAACACCGGGGCCGTCGCCGGGACCGAGACCGTGCAGGTCTACGTCGGGAACCTGCCCACCCGCCGGGTGAGCAGCGCACCGGTCGCCCTGGCCGGGTTCGGCACCGTCGCGCTGGCCCCCGGCGAGACCAAGCCCGTGACGGTGCTGCTCAGCCCCGAGTCGATGTCGTACTGGGACGTCGACCGCGACCGCTGGCGCACCCCGACCGGGCAGATCCCGGTCCTCGTCGGCGCGTCCGCCACGGACATCCGCCTCACGGGCTCGCTGGCGATCTCGAACCGCCTGGTCCGCTGACCGCGGCGCGCCTGCGCCTCCGCCCGCCCCGCCGGGCTGGTGCGGGCTGGTACGGGCGGGTGCGGGCTGGTGCGGGTCAGGCCGGGTCAGGGACGTCCGCGAAGACCGCGCCCGGGTTGCGCAGGGCGTGCAGGCGGTCCAGCGGCCACACCGTGAGGAACGCCGTGCCGACGACGTCGTCCAACGGGAGGAACCCGCCGCCCGGGTCGCCGAGGTGCCACCGGGAGTCCCGGGAGTGCTGCCGGTTGTCGCCCATGACCCACAGCGACCCCGCCGGCACCACCTCGTCGAAGGCGATCTCGCTCGGCGACGCCCCGGCGGCGAGGTAGGGCGTCTCGTCGACCGCGACGCCGTTGACCGTGAGGGGCGCGCCGTCGCCGGTCGACACCACCCGGTCCCCCGGCAGGCCGATGACCCGCTTGATGAGGTGGTCGCCCTCGCCGGCGACCAGCCACCCGCCGGGGTCGGCGAAGACGACGACGTCGCCGCGGTGCACGTCGAACGGCCCCGGGGCGAGCTTGGTCACCAGCACCCGGTCCCCCTCGAGCAGCGCCCCGTGCATCGAGGCGCTCGGGATGAGGAAGGCCTGGGCGAGGAACGTCTGCACCACCCACGACAGGACGACCGCGGCGACCAGCACGATCGCGGTCTCCCGGAGCACGGACGCCAGCGGCCCGCGGGTGCGCCGGGCGCGCCGGGCGCCGGGCGCCGCCTCCAGGCCGGCGTCCTCGCCGACGGGTCGCGCGTCTTGGTCCGTCACCCGGTCACCGTCCCACACGACGCCCCCGCGGCGGCCGCGGTCCGGCCGCACGAACCGACGGCATCACCGCCAGACCGGGCGTCGCGCGCCCAGGACCGCCATCACCACCGACGCGACCAGGATCCCGGCGATCAGCATGTATCCGCTCCAGCCGCCGACACCGGCGAGCACGGGTTCGGGACAGCGGGGCACGTCGCACACGAAGGTGCCGCTCCGGCTCAGGTCCTCCGAACGCACGAACGCGTGGACCACCGCCCCGGGAGTGCGGAACCCCATCACCAGCACGGGCACGAGGGTCTCCACCAGCAGCACGTAGGCCAGGACCAGGACGACGACCGCCACGTCGGAGCGCAGGACCGTCCCGAGGGCCGCCCCGGCTCCGGCGGCTGCCAGGACGACCAGCCCGCCGCGGGCGAGCATGAACACCGTCCCGAGCAGGTCCACGCCGGACGTGGAACCGCGCAGCGCTGCGACCGCCAGCATCGAGGCGGTCAGCACCACGGCGAGGAGCACGGCGACGACCATCGAGGAGGCGGCCCAGACCACCACGCGAGCGGAGCAGGGAACCGCCCGGGAGGAACGCCCGGTCAAGCTCATCCGGACCGCCCCTGTCCGCCAGTCCCCGCCCACCAGCAGGGCACCACCGACGAAGGCCAGCAGCGCGAAACCGATCACGACGCCGGCCAGGTCGTGCGGGAACTGCCCGGCGAACATGTACCGGGGCTCGACGTAGGTGTGCGCCGGGACGGTCAGGTCGCCGAACATCTCCGTGAGTCGAGCAGCCTCTGCCTCGGCGTCCCGCACGGCCCGGGTGGTGTCGGCCGAGGCGGTCACGAAGCGGAGCACGACGAGCGCGAGCACGACGGCTGCCATCGCCAGCGTCGTGCCCCGGAAGGGCCGGCGACGCGGCTGGACGTCGAGCTCCGCGAGCAGGGCGGTGATCATCTGCGCACCCTCCGACCGGTCGCGGCACGCGACGCGGTGGCGTACCGCCGGTATATCCGCTCGAACAACGAGGCGTCCACCGTCGACTCCTCGATCTGCACGTGTCCGCGCAACGCAGCCACGATCCCGCTCAGCGGCTCGCCGGCGCGGACATGCACCCCCCGAGCGGTACGAGCCACGGGCAGGCCCGCCTGCGCGAGGACCTCAACGGCCAGGTGGTCGTCGCTGGTGCGCAGCACGTGTCCAGGAAGATCCAGCCCGGCAGCGGCCCGGGGCACAGGACCGTCGACCGTCACCCGGCCGTCGCGGAGGCAGGTGACCCCGTCGCAGACGAGCTCGAGCCGGGCCAGGTCGTGCGAGCAGATGAGGACGGTGCGCCCCTCGCCGCGGAGGTCCGTCAGCAGGTGCATCAGCGCCTCGACGCCGTGCGGGTCGAGGCCCGTGGTGGGCTCGTCCAGCACGATGATCGGCGAGTCGGCAACCAGGGCGGCGGCGATCGCCACCCGCTGCGCCATCCCGGTCGACAGGTGGCCGAACCGGCGTTCGAGGAACGACCCCACCCCGCACCGGTCGACAGCGCGGTCGACCGCTCCTGCCGGGGCCCGCTCCTGCCGGCGCCGGTACTCGAGGATCTGCGACACACGGAGCTCGACCGGCATCGCGGAGGAGACGAACAGCACCGTCGGCGTGCCGACGGACCGGATCACGCCCCGGCGGGCCGGGACCTGACCGGCGAGCGCGCGCATCAACGTCGTCTTCCCGGCTCCGTTGTGCCCCAGGACGGCGTGCACCGAGCCCGTGGGCACGGCGAAGCTGATGTCACGGACGAGATCGCGCCCCGCCCGGCGGACCGTGACCTCCGCGAACTCGACCGCGGGCGCCGCCATCAGCTCTCGGCCACCGCGCAGACCTGGGCCGGCAGCGCCCCCGCCCGCGCCGGACGGCGGTACTCGTGTTCCCGTCGGGTCAGGTGCATGCCGCCGAAATCTAGGCGAAGCGGTGTGCCCGGTCACCGCTCAGCGAGCGGATTGAGTGCGCCACGGACCGGTGCGTGGCGGTACGTCCGCTTCGTGCCCTCGGGACGCGGCACGCGACGGCCACGTGCGGAGGCCCTGCGTAGGTAGTCGCCAGGCGGCGGCGAACGGTCGGTCGCGGCGGCCCCGTGATCGCCCTGCGCGAATCGGGATCGCGTCCCGGGCCGCCGTGCGGTGACAATGGTGCGCCGTGACTGCCTCCGACCCCGCCTCCCCCGCGCCCGCCCCCCGGCGGCGTGGCCGGCGTCCCGGTCGGGGCCGCGGCGGCGCCTCGCGCGAGGGCGAGCAGCCCGGCCGCCGCGAGCGCCAGCAGACCCCGCAGCGCCCCTCGCGCGACGCCGGCGGCCGCACCCGCCGCCTCGCCGCTCTCGCCGACGCCCGCCGCGCGGTCGTGCTGCCGCCGGTCGTCTACCCCGAGCAGCTCCCGGTCTCGGCGCGCCGCGCGGAGATCGCCCGGGCGATCAGCGAGCACCAGGTCGTCATCGTCGCGGGCGAGACCGGCTCCGGGAAGACCACGCAGCTGCCGAAGATCGCCCTCGAGCTCGGGCGCGGCCGGGACGGTCAGATCGGCCACACGCAGCCGCGCCGGATCGCCGCCCGCACGGTCGCGGAGCGGATCGCGGACGAGCTCGGCACGTCCATCGGCGAGCTGGTCGGCTACCAGGTGCGGTTCACGGACGAGTCGTCGGACCGGACGCTGGTCAAGGTGATGACCGACGGCATCCTGCTCGCGCAGATCCAGCGCGACCCGGAGCTGCGCGCCTACGACACGCTCATCATCGACGAGGCGCACGAGCGTTCGCTGAACATCGACTTCATCCTCGGGTACCTGGCCCAGCTGCTGCCGCGGCGGCCGGAGCTCAAGGTCGTCATCACCTCCGCGACGATCGACTCCGCCCGGTTCGCCGCGCACTTCGCGAGCCCGGCGGCGCCAGACCACCCGGACGGCACCCCGGCGCCGGTCGTCGAGGTCACCGGCCGCACGTACCCGGTCGAGGTCCGGTACCGGCCGCTGTCGCCGGACCGCCCGACGGACGACCCGGACGAGGCCGACCGCCCCGCGGCCCGGGCGCCCGCCGCCCCCGGCCCCGGCCCCGCCGCCGAGGACCGCGACCTCATGACCGCCATCTGCGAGGCCGTCGACGAGCTCGCGGCCGAGGGCCCGGGCGACGTGCTGGTCTTCCTGTCCGGCGAGCGGGAGATCCGGGACGCCGAGGACGCGCTCCGCAGCCACCTCGGCCCGCGGGTGCAGGACGCCCGCCGCCCGGACGCCGTCGAGCTGCTGCCGCTGTACGGCCGGCTGTCCGCCGCCGAGCAGCACCGGGTCTTCCAGCCGCACGGCACCCGGCGGGTCGTGCTGGCCACGAACGTCGCGGAGACGTCCCTGACGGTCCCGGGCATCCGGTACGTCGTGGACCCGGGGACCGCCCGCATCTCGCGGTACTCCAAGGCCACGAAGGTGCAGCGGCTGCCGATCGAGCCGATCTCGCAGGCGTCGGCGAACCAGCGGTCCGGGCGGTGCGGGCGTGTCGCCGACGGCATCGCCATCCGGCTGTACTCCGAGGAGGACTACGCCTCGCGGCCGCGGTTCACCGAGCCGGAGATCCTGCGCACGTCGCTCGCGTCCGTGATCCTGCAGATGATCGCCGTGGGGGTGGCAGCGGGGCCGGACGACGTCGCGTCGTTCCCGTTCGTGGACCCGCCGGACGTCCGGGCGGTGCGCGACGGCGTCCAGCTGCTCACCGAGCTCGCCGCGCTGGAGGCCGGGCCGGGCGGGACCCGGCTCACCGAGACCGGCCGCGCGCTCGCGCAGCTCCCGATGGACCCGCGCCTGGCGCGGATGATCGTCGAGGGCGGGCGCCGGGGCGTCGCGCGCGAGGTGATGATCGTCGCCGCCGCCCTGTCGATCCAGGACCCGCGGGAGCGCCCCGTCGAGCAGCGCCCGCAGGCCGACCAGGCGCACGCGCGGTTCGCCGACCCGGCGTCGGACTTCCTCACCTACCTCAACCTCTGGCAGTACGTCCGGGACGCGCAGCGCGACCTGTCCGGGTCGGCCTTCCGGCGGCTCTGCCGGTCCGAGTACCTCAACTACCTGCGGCTGCGCGAGTGGCAGGACGTCGTGACGCAGCTCAAGGAGCTCGCGAAGCCGCTGGGCATCACGATGAACCCGCCGCGCCGCACCGACCGCGACCTCAGCGCGGGCTCGGCCGACCGGGAGGACCCGGCGACCGCCGCCCGCGGCTCGCTGCGGCTCGAGTGGGACGCCGACCGCATCCACGTGTCGCTGCTGTCCGGCCTGCTGTCGCAGATCGGCATGCAGGAGGCGTCGGACCTGTCGGGTGGGGCGCCGCCGCGCGGGAAGGGCGGGCGCGCGCCGGACCGCCGCGGGCGCAACGAGTACCTGGGCGCGCGCGGGGCGCGGTTCTCGATCTTCCCCGGCTCGGCGCTCGCGAAGAAGCCGCCGGCCTGGGTGATGGCGGGCGAGCTCGTCGAGACCTCGCGGCTCTGGGCGCGGGACGCCGCGCGCATCCAGCCGGAGTGGGCCGAGGACCTGGCCGCCCACCTCGTGAAGCGGTCGTACTCCGAGCCGTCGTGGTCCTCCAAGCAGGGCGCGGCCATGGCCCTGGAACGCGTCATGCTCTACGGCGTCCCGATCGTCACCGGCCGCCGGGTGCTGTTCGGCAAGGTCGACGCCGAGCACGCGCGCGAGCTGTTCATCCGGCACGCCCTGGTCGAGGGCGACTGGACCACGCACCACGCGTTCTTCGCGGAGAACCGCCGCCTGCTCGACGAGGCCGAGGACCTGGAGGCCCGGTCCCGGCGCCGCGGGCTCGTGGTGGACGACGACGCGCTGTTCGACTTCTACGACGAGCGCATCCCCGACGACGTCGTCTCCGCCCGGCACTTCGACCAGTGGTGGAAGGGCGCGCGGCGGCGGGACCCGGACCTGCTGACGTTCACGCGCGAGCTGCTGGTCGCCGACGACGCCGGGGTCGACGAGTCGTCCTTCCCGTCCACCTGGCCGCAGGCCGACCTCGCGCTGCCGCTGACCTACCAGTTCCAGCCCGGCACCGACGCCGACGGCGTGACCGTGCACGTGCCGCTGGTCGCGCTGGCCCGGGTGCAGCCCGACGGGTTCGACTGGATGGTCCCCGGCCTGCGCGAGGAGCTGGTCACCGCGACGATCCGCGCGCTGCCCAAACCGGTGCGCGTGCAGCTCGTCCCCGCCCCCGACGTGGCGCGGGACGTGGTGGCCTGGTTCGACGCGCACACCGCGTCCTGGGCGGACACCGTCCGGGCCGGGGACGCCGCGCCGTCGTTCCGGGCGACGTTCCGGCAGGCCGTGCGAGCGCTGCGCGACGTCGAGGTGCCCGAGGACGCGGTCGACGACGACCGGCTGCCGCCGCACCTGCGCATGACGTTCCGCGTGGTCGACGACCGCGGGCGTGTCGTGGACGAGGGCAAGGACCTCGCGGTCCTGCAGCGGCGGCTCGCCGCCCGGACGCAGGACGCCGTGAGCACCGCGGTGCGGTCGGCGGTGCGGGAGGCGATGTCGGACGCCGGCCCCCGGGCGGACTCGGCAGCGCAGCGCGCCGCGCCCGCCCCGCGCCCCGCCGCGCCGGCCGCGCCCGCCCGCCCCGCGGCCCTGCCCGGCTTCGACGCCGGCGACCTGACCACCTGGCCCGACGGCCTGCCGGGCGGCGAGCTCCCCGAGCGCGTCGAGACCACCGACCCCAGCGGCCTCACCGTCCGCGGCTACCCGGCCCTGGTCGAGCGCGGTCGCGGCCCCGCCGCCACGGTCGGCGTCGAGGTGCTGGCCGACGCCGGGGAGCAGGCGCTGCGGCACCGCGCCGGCCTGCGCCGCCTCCTGCTCCGCGACCTCGGCCTCGCGACCGCCCGGATCACCAGCCGGTGGAGCGGCACCCAGGCCCTCGCCCTGGCGGCCAGCCCGTACCCCAGCACCGACGCGCTGGTGTCCGACGTCCAGCTCGCGGCCGTGGACCGGCTGCTCGGCGAGCACCTGGGTGGCCGGCCCGCGACGTCCGTGCGGTCGGCGACGACGTACGCGGAGGCGCGGGCGTTCGTCCGCGACCGGCTGGAGGACGCCGCGCACCGCGTCGTCGGCGACCTCGTGACCGTGCTCGGCGCGGCCCGCGACCTCGACGCGGCCGTCCGGGGCACCCGCTCGCTCGCCCTGCTCGGCACCGTCCGGGACGTCCAGGCGCAGTCCGAGGCGCTGGTGCACGACGGGTTCGTCGCCGAGACCGGGGCCGACCGGCTTCCGCACCTCGCGCGCTACCTCCGGGCGGCCGCGCACCGCCTCGACAAGGCCGGCGCCAACCCCGCCCGGGACGAGCAGCTCGCCTGGCAGGTCCACGACCTCGAGCAGCTGCTCGGGCAGACGCGCGCCCGTGCCACGTCCCGCACCCCGGTGCCCGCGGACCTCGCGGCCCTGGACGACGCCCGCTGGATGATCGAGGAGCTGCGGGTCAGCCTGTTCGCGCAGCAGCTCGGCACGCCGGTGCCGGTGAGCGAGAAGCGCATCCGGAAGGCCCTCGCGGCGCTTGCCTGACCCGCGTCTGCAACGCTGTGCCCGCCGCGGGCATAGGAGGGGCATGGAGGACGCACAGAGCGACGCCGACCTGCTGGCCCGCGCACGGACCCACCCCGAGATCCTCGGCGTGCTGTACGAGAGACACGCGGTCGCGGTGCACCGCTACCTCAGCCGCCGCGTCGGGACCGGCCCGGCCGACGACCTGCTCGGGGAGGTCTTCCTCGCCGCGGTCGAGGCCCGCCTCCGCGTGCAGCCGCACCCCAGCGGGTCCGCGCTGCCGTGGCTGTACGGCATCGCCGGGAACGTGGTCCGCGGCCACCTGCGCCGTCGGCCCGGGTGGACGCCGGCACTCGCGGACGACGTCGACTGGGACGCCGTCGACGACCGGGTGGACGCCGTCGCCCGGCGCGGGGAGCTCCGCGCCGCCCTCGGCACCCTGAGCGTCGAGGACCGGCAGATCGTCCTGCTCGTCGCCTGGGACGGGCTCACCCCCACCGAGGCCGCCGACGCCCTGGGCATCAGCCCCGTCGCGGGCCCGCAGCCGCCTGCACCGCGCGCGCAGCCGCGCCCAGGCCGCGCTCGCCACGCTCGCACCGACCGGACAGGAGAGCCACCGATGAGCCTCGACACCCTGCTCAGCAGCACCGCCGCCACCACCGACCCCGACCCCGCCGTCCTCGCCGCGGCCCGCGCCCGGCTGGACGACCGCACCCGCACGGCGCAGACCGTGGTGCTGCTGCACCGCCGCCGCGCGCGGCGCCGCCGGCTCGGCCTGTCGCTCGCCGGGGTGGCCGCCGCCGGGGCGCTCGCCGTGGTCCCGCTCGTCGTGGACGGCACGACCCCCGAGGCCGAGGCCGCGGAGGTGCTCGTGACGGCCGGCGCGGCGGCCGCCGCCCAGCCCGACGAGGTCGGTGACGCGCCGTACTGGCACACCGTCTCCACCTGCGCGCAGGAGGGCGGGGGGCAGGACGGCACCGAGCACCGGCGGGAGGTCTGGAACGCGCGCGTCGAGCCGGGGCTGCTGCTGGACGACGCCGTCGACGCGGACCCGATCGGTCTGGGGGCGGCCCTGTTCCCCGTCGGCGGCACGACCGTCGACTGGGACGGCCTCACGACGCTGCCGACGGATCCGGTGGCCCTGCGCGCCGCGCTGCTCGACGGGCTCCCGGAGTCCTCGCGGACCGACGACGACGTGCTGTTCGACCAGATCACGGCCCTGCTCGTGGAGAGCCCGGCGTCGCCGGCGCTGCGCGGCGCGCTGTGGCAGGTCGCGTCGCAGGTCGGCGGCGTGCGGCTCGTCGGCGAGGTCACGGACGCGGCCGGCCGGCGGGGCGTGGCGCTGGAGCAGACCCTGACCGGGGGCGACGGGAGCACCGTCCGCCGCCTCGTCGTCGATCCCGACGCGGGCACGCTGCTGGAGCGGGTCGACGCGTACGACGGGCCCGGCACGGAGTCCGACCTGCGCTACCGCTCGACGTACCTCGTGCAGGGCCCGGCCGGCACCCTGCCGGTCCAGCCGCAGCTGCCGCCCGGCTGCACCACGTTCGAGCGCTGCTGACCCCGTGCCGGGCCCGGGAGCCACGCCGAGATCGGTCCTCCGCACCGAGGTCGGTCGCTGGGACGACCGATCTGGGTCGGGAGTGCCGATCTCGGCGGACGCGGGCGGTGCGCGGGGAGGGTGGGGCGGGCGTCAGCCCTCGTGCGACGCCCGGGCGTAGTCGGCGTCCTTGGTCTCCCGGGTGAGCAGCAGCGCCACGAACGTCAGCACCCCCGCGCCGGACAGGTACAGCCCGACCAGCCAGGTCCCGCCGTCAGCGAGCGCCCACAGCGCCAGCGCGACGATCGGCGCGAGCGCGGCCCCGAGGATCGACGACACGTTGTACGCGACCGCCGAGCCGGTGTACCGGACGTTCGTCGGGAACAGCTCCGGCAGCAGGGCGCCCATCGGCCCGAACGTCGCGCCCATGAGCACGAACCCGAGCACCAGGAACGCCTGCACCAGCGCGCCGGTGAACACCTGGTCCTCGCGCATCGGCAGGAACAGCGCGAACGTGAGCCCGAAGGCGATGATCAGCCCGGTGACCCACAGCAGCAGCCGGCGGCGGCCCAGGCGGTCCGCGAGCGGCCCGGCGGCCAGGGTGAACAGGCCGAAGAACACGACGCCGATGATCTGCATGAGCACGAAGTGCACGTACGGGATGCCCAGGCCGCCCGGGTCGCCGTTCTCCGGCGCCACGGCGCGGGTGCCGTAGGTCAGCGTGAAGTTCGTCATCAGGTAGAACAGCACGTAGGTCGCCAGCATGATGAACGTGCCCAGCAGGGTCTCGCGCCAGTGGAACCGCAGGGTCGTGCCGAGCGGGAGCTTCGTGAGCCGGCCCTTCTTCTCCGCGGCCGTGAACGCCTCGGACTCGACCAGCTTCAGCCGGACCCACAGGCCGATGATCACCATGACGGCCGAGAACAGGAACGGCACGCGCCAGCCCCACGACATGAACGCGGCCGAGCCCTCGCCGAGCACGCCGTTGATCACGAGGAACAGGCCGTTCGCGATGATGAAGCCGAGCGGGGCGCCGAGCTGCGGGAACGTGCCGTACCACGCGCGCTTGCCGGCGGGGGCGTTCTCGGTGGCGACCAGCGCCGCGCCGGACCACTCGCCGCCGAGCGCGAAGCCCTGCGCGAGCCGCAGCACCAGCAGCGCGACCGTCGCGGCGACCCCGATGTGGTCGAACGTCGGCAGCACGCCGATGAGGAACGTCGCGATCCCCATCGTCAGCAGCGAGTACACGAGCGTGGTCTTGCGGCCGCGGCGGTCCCCGAGGTGCCCGAAGAACACGGCGCCGATCGGCCGGGCGACCATCGCCGCGCCGAACACCGCGAAGGACGCGAGCAGCGCCGTGGTGTCGTTGCCGGTCGGGAAGAACAGCTTCGGGAACACGAGGACCGCGGCGGTCGCGTAGACGTAGAAGTCGTAGAACTCGATGGTGGTGCCGACGAGGCTCGCCGCGATGACGCGGGACGGCGAGTTCAGCGGCCGCGCGGGGGCGGCGGCGGTGGGCGCGGTGGTGGTGGGCATGCGGGTCACTCCGGTTCACGACGGTGCTGCGGCACGCCGGCCACCGACGGGGACGTCGGGTGGGGTCGGCTCGCGGGTCGGCTCGTGACGCTCGTGGGTGCTCCAGCGCGTCGTCGACCCTACGCCCCGTCTCACGTTTCAGACGGTTCCTGTCCGCATGTCGGAATCGACCGGGACTCCTCCACAGGCGCGACGGACGTGCGGGTTGTGGATGACGGGGGCCGGGTTGTGGGTGCCCTCGGGCAGAGTGTCGGCATGACCAGCAGCGACCCGACCCCCGCCGAGGCCCTCCAGCACCCCGTGTCGTCCGAGACCGCCGCGGGGCACCCGCCGGGGCGGCGCTGCTTCGGCGACGGCGACCCGCTCTACGAGCGGTACCACGACGAGGAGTGGGGCCGGCCGGTCCACGGCGAGCGGGAGCTCTACGAGCGCATGACGCTCGAGGCGTTCCAGTCCGGCCTCGCCTGGATCACGGTCCTGCGGAAGCGCGAGGGGTTCCGCGCCGCGTTCGCCGACTTCGACCCCGCGGTGGTCGCCGGGTACGACGACCACGACGTCGAGCGGCTGATGGGCGACGCCGGGATCATCCGCAACCGCGCGAAGATCACCGCCGCGATCGCGAACGCCCAGGCGCTGCTGGACCTGCACGGGCGCGGCGGGTCGCTGGACGCGGTGTTCTGGTCGCACGCGCCGGACCCGGGGGCGCGGCCCCGACCCCGCACGTTCGCCGACGTCCCGGCGCGGACGCCCGAGTCGATCGCCCTCGCGAAGGAGCTGAAGCGGCTGGGCTTCCGGTTCGTCGGGCCGACGACCGCCTACGCGGCGATGCAGGCCTGCGGGATGGTGGACGACCACCTGGCGGACTGCCCGGTGGTGCTGGCCGGCGTGCGCCCGACCGCCTAGGCCGGGATCGCCGCGGACGAGTGCGTCGAGCACCCCGACGCCGTCCCGGAGGCCGCCCGGCCGGCCTGCCGAGGACGCCCCGCCGGGGGCGACCCCGGGGACCGCGGGTCGTTCCATGACGCATCAGGGGCACTGGACGCACCCGCCCGCTGGCCCTACTGTGGCCACACCCATCCAGAGCGACCGAGAGACCTGGCTCGTCGACGTCGCAGCAACCCCCCTCCTCGCGGAGGGTGCGGGTGCTTCCGCCAGGATCGATGGAGCGAGCGATGAGCAGCACCGGCGCACGCGTCCCCGCCGAGGGGGCCGCACCCGCGACCGACCACGTCACCGACGGCCTCGGTGCCGTGGACCGACCCACCGTGTCCTTCGAGCTGTTCCCCCCGCGGAACCCAGAGGCGGCCCCGCGGCTGTGGACCACGGTCGAGCGGCTCGCGGCCGCGCGCCCGGACTTCGTGTCCGTGACCTACGGCGCCTCCGGCAGCACGCGCAGCACGACCCGGGCCCTGGTCCGGCGGCTGCTCCGCGAGACCTCGCTGACCCCGATCGCGCACCTGACCTGCGTCGCCACGTCCCGCGACGACCTGGCCCGTACCGTCGAGGAGTTCCTCGACGAGGGCGTCCGGGCGTTCCTCGCCCTGCGCGGCGACCCGCCCGCCGACGGCTCCTGGGCCCCGCACCCGGACGGGCTGCCGACCGCCAGCGCCCTGGTCGCCCTGCTGCGCGAGGTCGAGGCCCGCCGGTGCGCGTCGAGCCCGGCGCAGGCGGTGCGCGCGGCGACGCGGCCGCTGTCCGTGGCGGTCGCCGCGTTCCCCCGGGGCAACGCCGGCTCGGGCAGCACCCGCGAGCAGGACGTCGCGGCCCTGCTGTCCAAGCAGCGCGCGGGCGCCGACTTCGCGATCACCCAGGTGTTCTACGACGTCGAGTCGTACTGCGAGCTCGTCACGCTGGCCCGCGACGCCGGGGTCACCATCCCGATCGTGCCCGGGATCATCCCGATGACGGACCCGTCGCGGCTCCGCCGCGTGCAGCAGCTCACCGGCGTGCCGGTGCCGCAGGCGGTGCTCGACGTGCTGGACGCGTTCGACCCGGACGACCCCGCGGACGCGGCCCGCCGCCTGCGCGCCGGCACCCGGCTGGGCGTCGACCTGGTGAACGGCGTCCTCGACGGCGGTGCCCCCGGCGTGCACCTCTACACGTTCAACCAGCACGGCCCGGCCCTCGACCTGCTCGAGGGCGCCGGCCTGGGCGGCGACGCCCCGCGGACGCACAGCCAGGTGACGTCCGCCCCCACGACCACCCCGACCCCCGTTCCGACCAGCTGAGGCGAGAGATGACCGACCTGACCCACCCGTTCCCCTCCGGCACCGTCCTGGGCTACCCCCGGATCGGTCCGCGCCGCGAGCTCAAGAAGGCCGTCGAGGCGTTCTGGGCCGGCCGCTCGACCGCCGAGGAGGTCGAGGCGACCGCCGCGGAGCTGCGCCGCCGCACGCGCGCCCGGCTCGCGGAGCTCGGCCTGGACACCCGGCTGCCCGCAATCCCGAGCGCCTTCTCGTTCTACGACCACGTGCTGGACGCCGCGACCGTGCTCGGCGCGGTGCCCGAGCGGTTCGCCGACCTCGCGACCGCCGACGGCGGGCTGGACCTGGCCGGCTACTCGACCGTGGCGCGCGGCCGCGGGGACGACCTGCCGCTCGAGATGACCAAGTGGTTCGACTCGAACTACCACTACCTGGTGCCGGAGATCGGCCCGGCGACGGCGTTCCGGTACGCGAGCGACCGCCCGGTGCGCGAGTTCGCCGAGGGGCTGGCCGACGGCGTGCTGACCCGCCCGGTGCTCGTCGGGCCGGTGACGTTCCTCGCCCTGGCGAAGGCCGCCGAGGGTTCCCCGGCGGACTTCCTCCCGATCGACCGGCTCGCCGACGTGCTGCCGGTGTACGCGGAGCTGCTCCGCGACCTGGCCCGCGCGGGCGCGACGTGGGTGCAGCTCGACGAGCCCGCCCTGGTGTCCGACTCGACGGGCGTGCCCGCCGACCGGCTGCTGGCCGCGGCCGCCGAGGCGTACCGCGCGCTGGCCGCCGACCTGCCCACGGCCGAGCGCCCGTCCATCCTGGTCGCGGCCCCCTACGGCGACCTCCGGGACGCGCTGCCGGTGCTCGCGGCCTCCGACGTCGAGGGCCTGGCGATCGACCTGGTCCGCGGCTCCGCCCCGGCGTCCCCCGTGCCCGGGCTGGCCTCGAAGGTGCTGGTCGGGGGCGTCGTGGACGGCCACAACATCTGGCGCGCCGACCTGGACGCCGCGCTCGGGTCCCTGGAGCACCTGGAGTCCCTCGGTGCCGCGCAGGTCGCGGTGTCGTCGTCGACCTCGCTGTTCCACCTGCCGCACGACGTCGAGGACGAGCCGGAGCTCGACCCGACCCTGCGCTCGTGGCTCGCGTTCGCCGACCAGAAGATCGGCGAGGTGGTGACCCTCGCGACCGGTCTGACCGAGGGCCGGGAGGCCGTGCACGCGGAGCTCCTCGCCGCGGCCGACGCGCGCCGCTCCCGCGCGGAGGCGCCCGGCGTGGTCCGTCCCGACGTCCGCGAGCGCCTGGCCGCCCTCCCGGAGGGCGCGTTCCACCGCGGGGACTTCGCCGAGCGGCGCGCCGCGCAGACCTCCCGGCTGCGGCTGCCGGCGCTGCCGACGACCACGATCGGCTCGTTCCCGCAGACGCCGGAGATCCGCGCGGCCCGCACCGCGTTCGGCCGGGGCGAGCTCACCGCGGCCCAGTACGAGGACGCGATGAAGGCGGAGATCCGCCAGGTCGTCGAGCTCCAGGAGCAGATCGGCCTCGACGTGCTCGTGCACGGCGAGCCCGAGCGGAACGACATGGTGCAGTACTTCGCCGAGAACCTGGACGGCTTCGCGGTCACCCAGAACGGCTGGGTCCAGTCCTACGGCTCGCGGTGCACCCGCCCGTCCATCCTCTGGGGCGACGTCGCGCGCCCGGCGCCGATCACCGTGCCGTGGACGACCTACACGCAGTCGCTCACCCCGAAGCCGGTGAAGGGCATGCTGACCGGGCCGGTGACGATCCTCGCGTGGTCGTTCGTCCGCGACGACCAGCCGCTCGGCGACACCGCGAACCAGGTGGCGCTGGCGCTGCGCGACGAGGTCGCCGACCTCGAGGCCGCCGGCACGGCGATCGTGCAGGTGGACGAGCCCGCGCTCCGCGAGCTGCTGCCGCTGCGGGCCGAGGACCACGCGGCCTACCTGGAGTGGTCGGTCCGGTCCTTCCGCCTCGCGACGTCGGGTGTCCGGCCGGACACCCAGATCCACACGCACCTGTGCTACTCGGAGTTCGGCGAGGTCATCGGCGCGATCGACGGCCTGGACGCCGACGTGACGTCCATCGAGGCCGCCCGGTCGAAGATGGAGATCCTGGCCGACATCGCCGCCGAGGGGTACCCGCGCGGCATCGGCCCGGGCGTCTACGACATCCACTCCCCGCGGGTGCCGAGCGAGGCCGAGGTCACCGAGCTGCTCACCGAGGCGGTCCGGGCGATCGACCCGGAGCAGCTGTGGGTCAACCCGGACTGCGGCCTGAAGACCCGCCGCTACGCCGAGGTCACCCCGTCGCTCGAGCACGTGCTCGCCGCGACCCGCACGGTGCGGGCGTCCCTGGCGGTGCCGACGGCCTGAGCTGCGCCGCACGCGACGACGCCCCGGTCCCCCGCGCGGGGGACCGGGGCGTCGGTCTGCCGGCCGCCGGCGTCAGGCGTCCGCGCGCTCCTGCGTCGCGTCGGCCCCGGCCTCGATGGTCGCCGGCGTCCCACCGGTCTGGACCTCGATGCGGCGCGGCTTGGCCTCCTCGGCCACCGGGATGGTCAGGGTGAGCACGCCGTCGGCGTACGAGGCGTGGATGGCGTCCAGGTCGAGCCCCCGCCCGACGGTCAGCTGCCGGGCGTAGGTGCCGACCGGGCGCTCCTTGGCGAGCCACTGCTGCCCGTCCTCGGTGCGCGCGGTGCGCTGCGCCCGGATGGTCAGCGTGCGGTCGTCCACGTTCACGTCGATCGACCCCGGGTCCGCACCCGGCAGGTCGACGTGCAGGACGTAGTGGTCGCCCGCGCGGTACAGGTCCATCGGCATGGACGCCGCCGCCCGCTGCGAGCCGAGCACCTGGCCCATGAGCCGGTCCATCTCCTGGAACGGGTCGAAACGCGTAGCCACAGCCCGTCACCTCCCTCGAGGTCCCGGCCGCTCCGGGACCGTGGTCTGCTCCGGTGCGGCGGCCCCGCACCGGAAGGGCTACGAGACATGTTCTAGCACTCTCGGGTGTCGAGTGCTAACGGTCGTCCAGGGCGTTCGCCGAGAGCAGAACGCGCTGGTCAGCGTGGGTCCGGCAGGCGGTCGCCGGTCTCCGTCGCGGCCGCCAGGGCCGACACGATCCGCACGTCCGCGTCCAGCCACGGCACCGTCAGCCACTCCCCGCGGGGCAGCCACAGCAGGGCGTCGTGCTCGACCAGCGGCTCCGGCTCGCCCTCCGCGACGGCGGCCAGCCAGAGCCGCATCACGTACCGGTCGCTCAGCCGCCAGCACCCGTCGTCGGGCCCGGGGAGCTCCGTCCCGAGCGTCAGCCCGACGCCGAGCTCCTCCCGGATCTCCCGGTGCAGCGCCGCCTCCGGGTCCTCGCCCGGCTCGACCTTCCCGCCGGGGAACTCCCACCGGCCCGCCAGGCTCACGGGCTGCCGCCGGCGGGCGGCCAGCAGGGCGGTCGGGGCGTCGAGGTCGTCGACCAGCGCCGCGGCGACGACGAGGACGGGCGGGGTCATGCGGGAAGTCTGCCAGCGCCACGACCCGGCCCGCCTCCGCGCCCGGGGACCGGTCCCGCCGAGTGGAGGGTTTGAACGCGACACGCCGGGCGTGTCGTGCGCGAACCCTCCACTCGAAGGCGTCGGGCCGGGACGGGCCGCGCCGGTCAGCCCTGTCGCAGCTCGTTCTGCAGCTCCTGCTGCGCCTGCTCCAGGGCCTCGCGGGCCGGCACGCCGCCCTCGTAGATCTCGGCCAGCGTGACCGTGCCGAACCGGCTGTTCACCGGGGGCAGGTCGGGGCTGCTGAACGAGTCGAAGTGCCCGATGCCGTCCTTGACCTCGTTCAGCACGTCGAACAGGTTCGTCGTGAAGTACTGGTTGAACGCGTTGTCGGGGTTCTTGGTCACGGCGTCGTCGTCCCAGACGGACATGTTGACCGGGTCGAAGCCGAGGATCTCCCAGACGGCGACGTTCGCCTCCGGGGACAGCTTGGCGAAGGCGAGCCACTCCGCCGCCAGGTCCTTCACCGGCGAGCTCGCCGACACCGCCGTGCCCGTGCCGCCGCCGCCGATGGTCGCCGTGTCCGATCCGGCGACGACGGGCGCGGGCGCGATCGCGATCTTCCCCGCCAGGTCGGGCATGTAGTCGACGAACCGCGACGTGTACCAGGCCGGGTAGACGATGGCCGCGAAGTCGCCCCGTCCGATCGCGCCGTAGGCCTCCTCGTCGTCCGGGCTCGAGCCGGGGATCGGCGAGATCGCCCCGGACTCGACCATGTCCTGCATCATCTCCATGGACGACACCACCTCCGCGCTGTCGACCTGGACGGTGCCGTCCTCCGCGAACAGCGAACCGCCGTTCTGGGCGATCACCAGCGGCTCCACGAAGAAGACGTCGGTGTTGGCCGTGCCGAACGCCTTGCCCGTCGCGGCGCTGTACTCGGCCCCGGCCGCGGCGAAGTCGTCCCAGGTCTCGATCGTCGTGTAGTCGATGCCGGCGGCCTCGAGGAGCTCGGTGTTGTAGAAGGTCACGAACGCGCCCACGTGCGTCGGGTAGCCGTAGAGCGCGTCGTCGCGGCTGTACAGCTCGAGGCGCGCCTCCACGATGTCGTCGCGGTACGGCTCCGCCGCCTGCGACAGGTCCATCAGCGGCGGGTTGTCGCCCCGCACGAAGTTCGCGAACTTGGTGACCTCGATGTCGGCGAGATCCGGCATCCCCGCCCCGGAGTTCGCGGCCAGCTGCAGCTTGTTGTGCATGTCCTGGTACGGGTAGACCGTGAGCTCGAGGTCGATCTGCCGGTCGGGGTTGAGCTCGTTCCAGCGGTCGGCCATCTGCTCGTACAGCGCACCGTGCAGCTCGCCGAAGATCCACATCTCCATCGGGGTCGACCCGTCGGCGTTCACCGTCGGCTCCTGCTGCGCGCCGCCGCTCGAGCACGCCAGGGTCGCGGAGAGCACCATCGCGGCCACGACCACGGACGCCGTCGTCCTGCTTCTGGACATTTCTTTGTCTCCTTCTTGTACGTGCGCGGGTCAGCCCTTGACGGCGCCCGCGGTCATTCCCTCGACGAAGAACCGCTGGAACGTGAGGAAGAGGATGAGGATCGGGACGAGGGAGAAGAACGACCCGACGAGGAGCAGCCCGTAGTTGTTCGCGTACGGGGTGATCAGCGTGTTCAGGCCGATCGGCAGCGTGAACTTCTCCGACGAGCGCAGGACGAGCAGCGGCCAGAGCAGGTTGTTCCAGCACATCATCCCGTTGAGGATGGCCATCGCCGCGATGGCCGGCCGGGCGATCGGCAGCACCAGGCGGAAGAAGATGCCGAACTCGGTGACGCCGTCGACGCGGCCCGCCTCGAGGATCTCCTTCGGCACTCCCAGGAAGTACTGGCGGAAGAAGAAGATGGTCACCGCCGCCGCGAGGAACGGGATCACGATCACCGTGTAGGTGTCCGCCAGCCCCATCTCGTTGACCTGGACGTACAGCGGGAGCATGACCATCTCGAACGGGACGGCCATGATCGCCAGCACCGCGATGAACAACGGCGTGCGCCCCCGGAACTCGTACATGGCGAACCCGTAGGCGACGAAGGAGCTGACCAGCAGCGTGCCGGCGACCTGGACGGTGGTGAGGACCAGGGAGTTGGCGAACCACCGGAAGTACGGGCCGGAGTCGGTGAAGAGCATGGTCCAGTTGTCCAGGCTCAGCGTCGAGGTGTCGACGCCGAGGCTGACGCCGCCGCGCATGACGTCGGCGCCGTCCTGGAACGTGGCGATGAAGATGGCGGCCAGGGGGACGAGCGCGGTGAGCGCGATCGCGACCAGCACGACCGACTGCCCGACGGAGAGGACCCGGCGGGTGCCGGGCTCCTGGCCGTCGGACCGGCTCGACGGCGGCGTCCCGGTGCGCCGGCGGCCCGTGAGCGCGGTCACCGGACGTTCTCCTTCCTGAAGGTGCCGGACAGGGTGAGCTGCGTGATGTTGATGGTCATGACGACCACCAGCAGCACGATCCCCACCGCGGACGCGAAGCCGAGGTCGTTCTGCTCGATGCCCTTGCGGTACAGGTAGCCGACGACCGTCAGCGCCTGGTTGTTCGGGGAGGCGTTCCCGCCGTAGAGCATGAAGCTCTCCAGGAACATGGCCAGGCCGCCGTAGACGCTGATCGTCGTGACGTACACGATCGTCGGCCTGAGGTTGGGGACGGTGATGCGCAGGAACTGCTGCCGCTTGTTCGCGCCGTCGATCGCGGCCGCCTCGTAGTACTCCGCCGGGATCGACTGCATACCGGCGATGAAGTACATGGTGTTCACGCCCGTCCACCGCCACACCGCGAGCGCCAGCAGCGCGGCCAGCCCGGTCAGGTCCTCGCGGAGCCAGCGGACCGGCCCGAAGCCGAAGAACTGGACGACCTGGTTCATGAGCGCGCTGTCGGACTCGGAGAACATGAGCCGGAACACCAGGCCCGAGACCACCACGGACGTGAGGGCCGGGACGAACATCGACGCCTTGAAGAACGCCTTGACCCGGCGGCTGCCGATGCGCGAGCTCACGACGGCGGCGAGCATCATCGGGATCGGGATGAGCAGCAGCAGCGTCAGGACCATGTACCGGGCGCTGTTGCGCATCGCGGTCCAGAAGACGCTGTCGTTCCAGAGCCGGGCGTAGTTGTCCATCCCCACGGAGGTCGTCTGGCCGTACAGCACCTCCTGGGTCGACATGACGAACGAGCGCGCCACGGGGATGAACCAGAACACCGCGAGGGTCACGAGGAACGGCAGGATGAACAGGTACGGCGCGAGCCGTTGGGAGTAGAGCAACCGGACGACGGGGCGCATGACGGCAGTCACCTCTTTCGGCGCGGCGGGTCCTCGGCACCCGGATGCGGGGACGAGGACCCGCACGGTCGGAGGCGGCTGGGCTCCGGGGCGGGACGACAGGACGAGCGGCGCGGCGCACAGCGACGTGCGTCGGCGTCCTCGCGGAAATGTTTCAGTTCTCTTGCGTCGTTCAACAACGTATCGACGCCCCATATGGGTGTCAACACTCGATTTTCCCGGTCCCCACCGGTAGTGTCCGGGGCGGATCTCGAAAGAAATCTTTTCGCCCACTGACCGGCACGACCGCACGACGAGAGCAGGCCCATGGCACGCACGACCCCCCGCCCCACCCTGAACGAGGTCGCGGACCGGGCCGGGGTGTCCCCCGCCACCGCGTCCAAGGCGCTCAACGGCCACGACGGCGTCGCCGCCACCACCACCGCGCGGGTGCTCGACGCCGCGGCTGCGCTGGGCTACCACACGCCGGGGGCGCGCAACAGCCCGCGCCGGCGCGCGGTGGAGCTGCTCGTCGACAAGCTCGACAACCCCTACATCACCGAGCTGCTCCGCGGCGTCACCGTCGCCGCGGAGGAGGCGGGGGCGGACGTCGTCCTCGGCCGCGTGCGACCCCGGGCCGGCGACAGCCGCGCCGAGTCCGCCGTCACCTGGACCCGCCGGCTGATCGCGGCGCGGCGCACGGGCGCGATCGTCGTCACGGCACAGGTCACCGAGGACACCTACGCCAACATCGCGCGGGCCCGGCTGCCCGTGGTCGTCGTCGACCCCCTCGACCTCACGACCCCGGAGCTCGTCTCGGTCGGGTCGACCAACTGGGACGGCGGCCGCGCGGCGGCAGGGCACCTGATCGGGCTGGGACACCGCCGGATGGCCCTCATCGCCGGCCCCGAGACCTCCATGAGCGCGGTCGCGCGGGTCGAGGGGTTCCGCTCCGCCTGCGCACGCGCCGGCCTGCCGCCCGGGTCGGTGGTGGTGCAGCACGCGCGCTTCGACCGGGACGCCGCCCTCGCCGTCGCCGCGCGCGTCCTCGCCCGCCCCGACCGCCCGACCGCCGTCGCCGCGTCCAGCGACACCCAGGCCCTCGGGGTGATGGAGGCGGCACGGCGACTGCGGCTCCGCATCCCCGACGACCTGTCCGTCGTCGGGTACGACGACACGTACCTCGCCGCCTGGACGACGCCCGCGCTCACCAGCGTGCGCCAGCCCGTCGAGGAGATCGGCCGGGTCGCGCTGCGCACCGTGCTGCGCATGGCCGACGGCGAGCTCCCCGACTCGCACCACATCGAGCTGGCGACCCGGCTCGTGGTGCGCGAGTCCACCGCGCCCCCGCCGGACGGGTCGTCGTGAGCCCGGGGCGCCGGACTCCGGGAGGTCGACCCGGCGCCCGCCGAGGCCGGCTCAGGTCGCCAGCACCAGGCCCCCGAGGCTGACGCCCGCCGCGACCACGGTCGCCACCGCCCCGAGGGCCAGCGGCCGGCCGCCGGTCCGGACCAGCCGGCCGACGTGGATCTGCGTCCCGAGCGCCGTCATCGCCGCGGCCAGCGCCAGCGTGGTCACCGGCTTCACCGCGGGCAGCACCGCGTCCGGCACCAGGCCGGCGGACCGGACCAGCACCGCCGCCACGAACCCGGCGACGAACAGCGGGACGAGCGGCGCCCGCCGGCCGGTTCCCCGGCCGCCCCCCGCACCCGCCGACCGCCCCCGCCGCCGCGCGACCCCCACCCCCGCGACCAGCGGTGCCAGCAGCAGCACCCGCGCGAGCTTCGCGACGACCGCCACGGTCAGCGCCGCCGCCGACACCGTCCCCGCGGCCGCCACCACCTGCGCCACCTCGTGCACCGACATCCCGGCCCACAGCCCGGCGGTCCGGTCGGACAGGCCGAGCGCGCCGGCGACGAGCGGCAGCGCGACCAGCGCGACGCTCCCGTAGACGGTGACGAGCGCGACGGCGGTGGCGACATCCTCCTCGTCGGCGTCGGCCACGGGGCTCATGCCCGCGACGGCCGCGGCGCCGCAGATGGAGAACCCGGTCGCGACCAGGAGCGTCAGGGCCCGCCCGACGCCGAGCCGCGGGCCGAGCCACAGCGTCGCCGCGAACGTCGCCGCGACGGTCGCGAGCAGGACGGCCACCTCCCGGAGGCCGAGGCCGAGCAGGTCGCCGAGCGACAGCTGGAGCCCGAGCAGCACCACCCCGGCGCGGAGCAGCCGCCGGCCGGCCCACGCGAGGCCGGGGTCGAGCGCGACGGGCACGAGGCCGGCCGACCGGGCGGCGGCGCCGAGGACGATCGCGACGAGCAGGCCGGGCAGCACGGGCACGACGGCGGTGAGGCCGACGCACAGCGCGGCGACCGCGACGGCCGCGGCCACGCCGGGCGCGAGCTCGCGCACGCCGGCGGTCCGGGTGGGCGTGAGGAGGGGCACGACTCCACCCTCGGCCGCGCGACCCCGAGCGCGGAACGCCCGGTCGCCTCGCAGGATCTAGCCTGAGGCTATGGCTGACGTCCCCCCGGCGGGCCGCCGGATCCCGCTCGGCGCGCTCGAGCTCCTCGACGCCGTCGACGCGCACGGCTCGTTGTCCGCCGCCGCCCGCTCGCTCGGCCTCGCGCAGCCGTCGGTGAGCACCGGGCTGCGCCGGCTGGAGCGGCAGACCGGGCTGACGCTCGTGACCCGAGCGGCGTCCGGCACCCGGCTGACCCCGGCCGGGACGGCACTGCTCACCCGGGCGCGGGACGTGCTGGCAGCCTCGGACGCGCTGGAGCGGGAGGCGGCGGCGCTCCGGACGGCGCAGCAGGGCCGCGTCCGGGTCGCCGCCAGCCTGAGCGTGGCGGAGTACCTCGTGCCGGGCTGGCTGGCGTCCCGGCCGGCGGGTGCGGCGGTGGTCGACCTCGTGGTCGCGAACTCCCGGGACGTCATGGACGCGGTGCTGCACGGGCGCGCCGACCTGGGCTTCGTCGAGGGCCCGGACGTGGCCGACGGGCTGCACGCGCGCGACGTCGGCGCCGACGAGCTCGTGGTCGTGGTCGCGCCCGGCCACCCGTGGGCCCGCCGCCGCCGGACGCTCACCGCGGCGGAGCTGTCGGCAGCGCCGCTCGCGGTGCGGGAGGCGGGCTCCGGCACGCGTGCGGTGCTGGAGCGGGCGCTGGCCGCGGCGGGGTCGCCGCTCGCCGGGTCGCCGGCCCAGCTGGGCTCGACGTCGGCGGTGAAGAACGTGGTGCGCGGGGGGACGGCCGCCGCCGTGCTGTCCCGGCTGACCGTCGCGGACGAGGTCGCGCGCGGGGACCTGCGCGTGGTGCCGGTCGAGGACGTGGACCTGCGCCGGACGCTCCGGGTGGTGTGGGCCCGGGGCCGGCGGCCGGCTCCCGCGGTCCGGGAGCTCGCGGAGCACGTCCTGCGCGAGCACGGCCGCTGAGGGCCCGGCACACGACGAGGCCGCCGCCCCGGCGAGGGGACGGCGGCCCGGAGTCGTCGCGACCCGGGGCGAGCCGGGCCGACGGAGTCAGCGGATGCCGGCGGCCTTGGCCCAGGCGACCGCCTCGGATCGCGTCGAGACGCCGATCTTGCGGTAGACCGAGCGGACCTGCGACTTCACGGTGTTGCGGGTGACGAAGAGCCGACGCGCGATGTCCTCGAGCGTGACGTCCTCGCCGAGCTCCGCCAGCACGACGCGCTCACGGGTGGTGAGCGGCTCGCCGAGGATGCTGCTGGAGGGGGAGGGGGCGAGCTCCAGAGTGGCCATGGTGACCTCCGTGCGATGGACGAGTTCCGGCGGCTGGGGGTCTCCGGCCGCCGACTCCCGGTTGATCGGCAACTATGGCGGCCCCCATCGCAGTTGCGATCTCACCCGCCCGCGCGGCGCGCCGGACAAATACGTACTAATGGGTAGTGTGCTAGGACCGAAGTCCCAGGTCACCCGCCGGGAAGCGGTGTCCTCCACGTCGCCTGAGAACCACCCGAACGGCCTAGTGCCCCTCCCCGCGCGTCTCAGTCCGTGATCGTCGCCGCGTACTCCTCGGGCGACAGCAGCGCCCCGGTCGAGGTCACGTCGACCTTGAACAGCCACCCCGCGCCGTACGGGTCGGCGTTCACGACGGACGGCTCGTCGACCGCGTCCTGGTTCACCTCGACCACCGTGCCGGACACCGGGGAGAACAGCTCGGAGACCGACTTGGTGGACTCGACCTCGCCGACGACCGCGCCCGCGGCGATCTCGCTGCCGACCGTCGGCAGCTCCAGGTAGACGATGTCGCCGAGCGCGTCGGCCGCGTTCTTCGTGATGCCGACCGTGGCGGGCTCCGCGCCGTCGATCCACTCGTGCTCGGCGGTGTACTGCAGGTGGTTCGGGACGTCGCTCATGGGGTCTCTCCAGGGGGTTCGGGCCGGGTCGGGGCGGGGTTCGGGCGGGGACGGGGGCAGCAGCCGGTCAGGACCGGCGGTAGAACGGCAGCTCGACGACGCGGACGGGCTCCCGCCGGCCGCGGACGTCCACGGCGAGCTCGGTGCCCGGCGCGGACACCTCCGGCGTCACGTACGCCATCGCGATCGGCGTGCCCAGGGTCGGCGACGGCGCGCCGGAGGTCACCCGGCCGACGGTCGCCGCGTCCGGCTCCGCGGAGGTGAGGACCTCGTAGCCGTGCCGGGCGGCGCGGCGACCGAGGCCGACCAGGCCCACCAGCACCCGCGAGGGCGTCGCGTGCGCGCGGGCCGCCAGGGCGTCCCGGCCGACGAACGGCAGCGGCTCGCCGTCGGCCCCGGCCTTGTCCAGGCGGACGACCCGGCCGAGCCCGGCGTCGTGCGGCGTGGTCGTGCGGTCGAGCTCGTTGCCGTACAGCGGCATCCCGGCCTCGAGCCGCAGGCTGTCCCGCGCGGACAGGCCCGCGGGGACCAGGCCCAGCGGCTCCCCGGCCGCCAGCAGCGCGCGCCACAGCCCGGGCGCGGCGTCGGCCGGCACGAACAGCTCGAACCCGTCCTCGCCGGTGTACCCCGTCCGGGCGACGAGCGCCTCGACGCCGGCGACGGTCGCGGGGACCGCGGCGTAGTACCGCACGTCCCGCACCGCGGCGGCCTCGCCGGGGTCGGCGACCAGCCCGGTGACGATCCCGGCCGCCCGCGGCCCCTGCACCGCGACCAGCGCCGTCTCCAGCGACCGGTCGGTCAGCGAGGCGTCGGCGTCCGCGAGCCGCACGGCCAGCGCGTCGCGCACGACGGCGACGTTCGACGCGTTGGCCACCACGAGGAAGGACGCGTCGGCGAGCCGGTAGACGATGAGGTCGTCGAGGATCCCGCCGTCCTCCTGCACGATCATGGTGTAGCGGGCGCGGCCCACGGCGAGGCCGGAGATGTTCCCCACCAGCGCCCGGTCCAGTCCGGCCCCGGCGCCCGGGCCGTCGACGTGCAGCTCGCCCATGTGCGACAGGTCGAACAGCCCGGCCGCGGCGCGCACCGCCTGGTGCTCGGCCAGGTCGCCCGCGTACCGCAGCGGCATCAGCCAGCCGGCGAACGGGGTCATCGTCGCGCCGAGCGCCTCGTGCTCCGCGTGCAGCGGCGACAGGACGGTCTCGGTGGTCGGGTCGGTCACAGCGCGGCTCCCTCGGCGTAGGCCTCGATCGGCGGGCAGGCGCACACGAGGTTGCGGTCCCCGTGCGCGCCGTCGATCCGCCGGACCGGCGGCCAGTACTTCCCGGACCGCAGGCTCGCGACCGGGTAGGCGGCCAGCTCCCGGCCGTACGGCTTGTCCCAGGCGTCGGCGGTCACGGCGGCCGCGGTGTGCGGGGCGCCGCGCAGCGGCGAGTCGGCGACCGGCCACCGGCCCGCGGCGACGGCGTCGATCTCGCCGCGGATCGCGACCATGGCGGCGACGAACCGGTCGAGCTCGGCCAGGTCCTCGCTCTCGGTCGGCTCCACCATGAGGGTGCCGGCCACCGGGAAGGACAGCGTCGGGGCGTGGAACCCGTAGTCCATCAGCCGCTTGGCGACGTCCTCGGCCGTGACGCCGGTCTGCTTGGTGATCCCGCGCAGGTCCAGGATGCACTCGTGCGCGACCAGCCCGGCCGGGCCGGTGTAGAGCACGGGGAAGTGCGGGGCCAGGCGGGACGCGAGGTAGTTCGCGGACAGCACGGCGGTCTCGGTCGCCCGGCGCAGGCCGTCGCCGCCCATCAGCGCGACGTAGGCCCAGGAGATCGGCAGGATGCCCGCCGACCCGAACGGCGCGGCCGACACCGCCGGGGCCGCGCCGCCGGCCACCCCGGGTCCGGCGGGCAGCACGACGTCGGTCGCCGGCAGGTACGGCACGAGGTGCGCCGCGACCCCGATCGGCCCGACGCCGGGACCGCCGCCGCCGTGCGGGATGCAGAACGTCTTGTGCAGGTTCAGGTGCGAGACGTCACCGCCGAACTCGCCCGGCCGCGCGAGCCCCACCAGCGCGTTGAGGTTCGCGCCGTCGATGTAGACCTGGCCGCCCGCGGCGTGCACCAGGTCGCACACCTCGCGGACGTCCTCCTCGTAGACGCCGTGCGTCGAGGGGTACGTGATCATGATCGCCGCGACGCTCGGCCCGTGCTGGTCGAGCTTCGCGCGCAGGTCGTCGAGCTGCACCGAGCCGTCCTCGGCGGTGGCGACGACGACGACCCGCATGCCGGCCAGGGCGGCCGACGCGGCGTTGGTGCCGTGCGCCGAGGCGGGGATGAGGCAGACGTCCCGCACCGGGACCGCGGCCGGGTCGGCGCCCGCGGCCAGCGCCTCCGCTCGGCGGCCCTCGTGGTACCCGCGGATCGCCAGCAGGCCGGCGAACTCCCCCTGCGAGCCGGCGTTCGGCTGGACCGAGACCGCGGCGTACCCGGTGATCTCGGCGAGCCAGCCCGCGAGGTCCGCGATGAGCTCGGCGTACCCGGCGGCCTGGTCGGCCGGCACGAACGGGTGCAGGCCCGCGAACCCGGGCCAGGAGATCGCCTCCATCTCGACGGTGGCGTTGAGCTTCATCGTGCAGGAGCCCAGGGGGATCATCGTCCGGTCGAGCGCGAGGTCCTTGTCGGACAGCGCGCGCAGGTAGCGCAGCATCGCGGTCTCGGACCGGTACCGGTGGAACACCGGGTGCGTGAGGTAGGCGCTGGTGCGGCGCAGGGCGGCCGGGATCGCCGGGGCGCCCGTCCCGGGGGTCGCCGCGGGCGCCGGGTCGGCGGCAGCCCCGAACGCGTCCAGCACCGCGGCGACGTGGGCCTCGGTCGTCACCTCGTCGCACGCGACCTGGACGTGGTCGTCGTCCGGCGCCCACACGTTGATGCCCCGGGCGGCCGCGGCGGCGACCACCGCGCGGGCACGACCCGGGACGACCGCGCGGACGGTGTCGAAGAACTGCGCGTGCGCGACCTCGACCCCCGCCACGCGCAGGCCGTCGGCCAGGGCGACCGCGCGGGCGTGCACCCGCTCCGCGATCTCCCGCAGCCCGTCGGGGCCGTGGTGCACGGCGTACATGGAGGCGACGATCGCGAGCAGGGCCTGCGCGGTGCAGATGTTGCTCGTGGCCTTCTCGCGGCGGATGTGCTGCTCGCGGGTCTGCAGCGCCAGGCGGTAGGCGGGGGCGCCGTCCGCGTCGACCGAGACGCCGACCAGCCTGCCCGGCAGCGAGCGCTCGAGCCCGGTGCGGACCGCCATGTAGGCGGCGTGCGGGCCGCCGTAGAACAGCGGGACGCCGAACCGCTGGGCCGAGCCGACCGCGATGTCCGCGCCGAGCTCGCCGGGCGGGGTGAGCAGCGTGAGGGACAGCAGGTCGGCGGCGACGGTCACCAGGGCGCCGGCCTCCTTCGCGGCGGCGACGAGCGGGGCGAGGTCGCGGACGGCGCCGGACGCGCCGGGCGCCTGGAGCACCAGGCCGACCAGGGCGTCGTCCCCGAGCTCCGGCAGCCCCGCGGACAGGTCGGCGACCCGCACGCCCAGCCCGGCGGCCTCCGCGCGGCCGAGGGTCACGGCGAGCGTCTGCGGCAGGCAGTCCGCGTCCAGGACGACGACCCCGGTGCGGCCCTTCGCGGCCCGGTGCATGAGGGCGACCGCCTCGGCGACGGCCGTGGCCTCGTCGAGCAGCGACGCGTTCGCGACCGGCAGCGCGGTGAGGTCGGCGACGACGGTCTGGAAGTTGAGCAGCGCCTCGAGCCGGCCCTGGGAGATCTCCGGCTGGTACGGCGTGTACGCGGTGTACCAGGCGGGGGACTCCAGGACGTTCCGGCGGATCACCGGGGGCGTCACCGTGTCGTGGTACCCGAGGCCGATCATCTGCGTGAGCACGGTGTTCTTGTCCGCGATCGCGCGCAGGGCGGCCAGCACCTCGGACTCGCCGCGCGCCTCCGGCAGCGCCAGCGGCCGGCCGGTGCGGATGCTCGCCGGGACCGCGGCGTCGATCAGCGCGTCCACGGACGGCCAGCCGTCGCCCACGTGCGCGAGCATCGGGTGCAGGTCGGCGGGGCGGGGGCCGACGTGCCGGTCCGCGAAGCCGCGCGCGGCGTCCGTCGGGGCGTCGGGGCCGGCGTCGCGCGTGCGGACGTCGGACGGGAGGGACTCGAGAGGGGTCACGCGGCTGCTCCGGTCGGGCGGGCGGGCGAGGGCGGACGTGCGGGGGTCGGGCGCGGCCTCCCCGCTCTGTCATCCGCCGGCCCGCAGCGCGGGTCGTGCGACCTGAGAGTTTTGCCGGTCCGCCATGCCGCGAGGGCCGGGGCGCGCCGACTTGCACCGTCGGTGGACCGGCCCGGGTGGGACGGTCGCTTTCCAGAGTTGCCTCGCCGCGGCGGTACGGGGGCCTGAGAGATTCCCGGGGAGGGTTGCTCCTTCGGCGCCTCGCGTCCGGCCGCCGGAGGGGCGGCCGTGCGGGAGGGCTCTCCCGCCGCGGTTCGAGCAGCGTGTTGAGTTGTCTGCGCGCCAGCCTAACCGCGGCCGGGGCGTGCGTCGCTCCCCCCGGGGCCGGCGCGTGCGCTACGGCCGGGTGAAGGCCGCGTCCGCGGGTCCGGGCTCGGCGGGCGGCAGCACGACGGTCGCGGCGGCCACCGCCCCGCGGGCCCGGGCGTCCGCCACCACCCGCTCGACGTCCGCGAGCGCCCCCTCGACCAGCACCGGCTGCCCCGCGGCGGGGTCGCCGGACCAGCGCACCGGGGCGTCCGGCGGCGGCGCGAACCCGCCGGCGGTCACGGGCAGGTGGACGACGGCGGCGGCGCGGACGGCCGGGTCGTCCGCGGCCCGCACCTCCGCCGCGCGCACGGCCGCGAGCCGCCGGACGGTCCGCATCAGCAGGCGCTGCCGGCGCTCCGTCGCGGTGAACGTCACGACGATCAGCCCGACGCCGTCGCCGTCCGCGACGTCGCCCGTGCTCAGCGAGCCGAACGAGACCCCGCGGGTGGAGAACACGCTCGCGAGCGCCGTCAGCGTCCCGGTCGCGTCGGCGCCGTGCACGAAGGCCACCCACCGGCGGTCGGTCGGCGCGGTCACCGGGCCACCCCCGCGCCCAGGCCCCACGGCTGCAGCGTCGCGTCGATCCGGGCGGCCGTCGCGCGCAGCCGGCGCGCCTCGTCGGGCGCCGGCTCGTCGAGCAGCACCCGGGTCCAGCCCTCCGGCCCGAGCACGACGGGCACCCCGAGCACCCCGCGCAGCGGCTCGCCGCCGACCGACGCCTCCCCGTCCAGCGCCACCTGCCCGGCGACCACGATGTCGCGGCCGTCCAGGACCGTGTCCACCAGGTCGACCGTCGCGTTCGCGGTGGCGGCGGCCGTCTTGGCCCCGCTCTGGTGGGTCAGCCACGGCCGGGACACGCCGCGCAGGTCGGGCGGCCACGTCTCGACCAGGTCGAACGCCGCCGCGACGTCGCCGTCGGCCATGAGGTCGCCCAGGGTGCGCTTCGCGTCCTCGATCTCGCCGCCGAACGCGTCCAGCGACCGGCCGCCCCGCAGCCCCGCGACCGCCCGGCGCCGCTCGTCCGCGTCGAGCCCGCTGATCCGCACGGTCGACCACAGCGGGACCAGGTCGTCCCCGTGCTGCCCGGCGACGAACCCGCCGACCCGGTGCCGGCGCACCCCGAGGGACACCGCGACCTCCCGCCGGAACCGCAGCGTGTCCAACCAGGCGCCCATCCCGATCACCCGGTGCCGCCCCAGCTCGCGGGCCACGACGGCGACCCCGAGCTCGACCGGGTTCGACACCACGACGACGACCTCGTGGCCGGAGCCGTTGCGCGCGATCGCCCGCGCGTACGACTCGAACACCGCGTGGTTCTCCGCCGCGAGCGCCGCCCGGTCGGCGACCGCGCCCGCCCGCGCCGGGGCCGTCCGGCCCGCGGTGAGCACGACGACGTCCGCGACCACGTCGTCCGGGTCGAGGGCCACGTCGATCAGCGGGGCGTGCTCGTCGTACGCGTCGACCAGGTCGGCGCGCAGCCCGTACGACGCCCGGCCCGACCCCCCGCCGGGCCGCCCGACGAGCTGCAGCCGCGACGTCGTCGGCAGCACCCGCCGCTCGATGAGCTGGGCGCACACCTGTCGCCCCACGTCCCCCGTCGCACCGAGCACCGCCACGTCCACGCGCCCGAGGGTAGGTCAGGCGCGTGTCCGGCGCGTTGCGCCGGGTGACCCGGCCCCCGCGCGCCCCGCCCCGCGCCCCGCCCTCGCCGGCGCCGGGTGGAGAGCTCTGCCCGACACGCCCGGCGTGTCCCGGCGGAGACCTCCACTCACCGGGGCGGGCCGCGAGCCAGGGGCGCCGGAGGGTCGCGTCCGGTCAGTCGAAGTCGAGGAGGTCGCCCAGCCAGGACTCGCGGCGCTTCTTCTTGCCGTACGGGTAGCGCGGGTCGCGGCGGTCGTCGTACCGGCGGTCGTCGCGGTACCGGTCGTCGTAGCGGCGGTCGTCCCGGTAGCGGTCGTCGCCGTAGCCGGACGGCGCAGCGGGCGCGGGGGCGGGCGGGTAGCCGCCGTAGCCGGGGGCCGGCGCGGGGGCGGGGTCCGGGGCCGACGACGCCGGGGCACCGGCCGCGCGGTCGAGGATCTTGTCCAGCTCGCCGCGGTCGAGCCAGATGCCGCGGCACGACGGGCAGTAGTCGATCTCGACGCCCTGCCGCTCCGCCATGACCAGCTCGGCCCCGTCCGTGGGACACCTCATGTCGCCCTCCTCACCCGCACGCCGCCCGGCGCGCGTCGTCTGCCCGGCCGAACGAACGGGGTCCGGCACGGGTTCCTCAGAGCCGCGCCTGCCAGGCGGCGATCCGGTCGACGGCCTCGGCCACCACGTGCGGCGCGGACGCGAACGACAGCCGGACCCAGTCGTGCCCGTCGACGCGGTCGAAGTCGGTGCCCGGGGTGAGCGCGACGCCGGCCTCGTCCAGCAGCCGGGCGCACCAGGTCCGCGAGTCGAGACCGGTCGGCGAGACGTCGGCGTACACGTAGAAGGCCCCGTCCGCGGGGGCGACCCGCGCCCAGCCGAGCTCGGGCAGCCGGTCCAGCACCGAGCGCCGCGAGGCCGCGTACTGCGCGACGTTCGCCTCGGCCGCCGCGTACCCCTCGGGCGTGAACGCGGCGACCCCGGCGTGCTGCGCGAGCGCCGGCGGGCACAGCGCGACGTTGCCGGCGAGCGCGTCGACGGGCTGCACGAGGTCGTCCGGCAGCACCAGCCACCCGAGGCGCCAGCCGGTCATCGCCCAGTACTTCGAGAACGAGTTGACCACCACGACCCCGCCGTCCAGGGCGGTCGCCGCCGTCGGGGCGCCCGCCGGACCGGGCTCGGCGGCGGGCGCGTCGGGGTAGGTGATGCCGTGGTAGATCTCGTCGGACACCAGGCGGACGCCGTGCTCGGCGCACCAGGTGGCCAGGGCGTCCAGCGCCACCCGGTCGATGAGCGTGCCGGTCGGGTTGGCCGGGCCGGCGACCACCAGGCCGTCGATCGGGGCGTCCAGGGCCTCCAGCTGCTCGACCGTCGGCTGGTACCGGGTCCCCGGGCCGCACGGCAGCTCGACGACCTCGCAGCCCAGCGACGCGAGGATGTTCTGGTACGCCGGGTAGCCCGGGCGGGCGAGCGCGACCCGGTCGCCGACGTCGAACGCGGCGAGGAACGCCAGCATGAACCCGCCGGACGAGCCCGTGGTCACGGCCACCCGGGCCGGGTCGACGTCGACGCCGTACCAGGACCGGTAGTGCCCGGCGATCGCCGCGCGCAGCGCCGGGGACCCGAGCGCCTCGGTGTACCCGAGGTCGCCGCCGGCCAGCAGCTGCACCGCCCGCTCGCGGACGACGTCGGACGCCCCCGTCGACGGCTCCCCGACGCAGAGGTTGAGCACCGACTGCCCCGCGGCGCGCCGGGCGTTCGCGGCGGCGACGATGTCCATGACGGCGAACGGCGGCACGTGCGAGCGCGCGGAGACCTTCATGCGGGACATCCTCCCCCGCCGGCCGGGGCGGGGGGTGCGGGCGCGGGTGTGCGGGCGGGTCAGGCCGGGGTGGCGTCGTGGGCGGCCAGCGCGGCGCGGACCGCGTCCACCACGCCGTCCGCGGCGGCCTCGATCTCGTCCAGGCAGTGCTCGAAGTTCTCCGGCCCCCCGTACCAGGGGTCGTCGACGTCCAGGAGGTGCTCGTCGTCCCGGCCGGCGACCCGCGGCGCGGCGGGGTCGAACGTCCGGAACATGACGACGCGGTCCGCGGCCTCCGGGTCGCCGGCGATCCGGCGCAGCGCCCGGGCGTGCGAGGCGGTCATGGCCAGCACGAGGTCCCGCTCGGCGAGGTCGCCGGGGCGCACCTGCCGGGCGGCGCGGTGCGGGACGGGGTACCCGCGGGCGGCGAGGGCGGCCCGGGCCCGGCGGTCGATCGGGTTGCCGTGCTCCTCGTCGCTGACGCCGGTCGAGTCGACCTCGACGCGGTCGCCGAGGCCGGCCGACTCGAGCCGGTCGCGCAGCACGACCTCCGCCATCGGCGACCGGCAGATGTTGCCGGTGCACACCGTCATCACGCGGTACCGCGTGTCCGTCATGCCGTCTCCTCCCGGTGCAGCAGCACGCCCGTGCCGCCGTCGAACTCGATGCCCGCGTACGTCGCCGCCCGCCCGGCCTCACGGAACCCGTGCCGCGCGTGCAGGGCGAGCGACGGGGCGTTGCGCGCGTTCACCACGCTCCGCACGTCGCCGTCGGCCCGGTCCAGCAGGCCGGCCAGCAGCCGCGACCCGGTGCCGGTGCGCCACCGCGCGGGGTGCACGGTCAGCGCGGACACGTAGGTGCCGTCCGGGGCGTCGTCGTACCCGGACCAGCGTGCCAGCATCGCCCAGCCGACGACGACCCCGCCGCGGTCCGCGACCAGGACGGTGCGCCCGGGGTCGGCCGCCCACGCGGCGACGCGGTCGGCGAACCCGCCGGGCAGCGCGCCCCGGGTGGCGGCCACGGCGGCGACGCCGGGGACGTCCGCGGTGCGGGCCGCCCGGACGCGCACGGCGGGGTCGGGCGTGCCGTGCGCGGCGGGGTCGGGGGCGGCGAACAGGGGCACGGCGCCATCGTGGCACCGACGACGGCCCGTTCCGTCAGTACACGACACCGTGTACCGTCCGGGGCGTGGAGACGGTCACCCTCACGCACACCGCGGCGCTCGCCCGGCTCGGCCACGCACTGTCCGACGAGACCCGCGCCCGCGTCCTGCTCGCCCTGCGCGAGGCGCCCGCGTGCCCGTCCGACCTGGCCGACGCGCTCGGCGTCTCCCGCCAGGTGATGTCGAACCAGCTCGCCTGCCTGCGCGGCTGCGGGCTGGTCGAGTCGGTCCGCGAGGGCCGGCGCACCTGGTACCGGCTCGCGGACGGGCACCTGGCCCCGGCGCTCGGCGACCTGCTCACCCTGGTCCTCGCGGTCGACCCGGAGTGCTGCGGCCCCGACTGCGGGTGCGCGTGACCGGGCTCGCGGCCGACCGCCGGGCCGTGCTGCGGCGGCGCATCCGCTGGGTCGTCGCGGCGACCATCGGCTACAACGTCGTGGAGGCCGTCGTCGCACTGGCGGCCGGGCGGGCGGCGTCGTCGTCCGCGCTGATCGGCTTCGGGCTGGACTCCCTCGTCGAGGTGCTGTCCGCCGCCGCGGTCGCCTGGCAGTTCGCGGCGCCCGACCCTGAGGCCCGCGAGCGCACGGCGATGCGGTTGATCGCCGTGTCGTTCCTCGGGCTGGCCGCGTTCGTCACCGTCGACGCCGGCCGCGCCCTGCTGGTCGGCGCCGAGCCGGAGCACTCGACCGTCGGCATCGTGCTGGCCGCCGTCAGCCTGCTGGTGATGCCCGGGCTGTCGTGGTTCGAGCGGCGCACGGGACGGGAGCTCGGGTCCGCGTCCGCCGTCGCCGACTCGCACCAGACGCTCATCTGCTCGTACCTGTCGGCGGCGCTCCTGGCCGGGCTCGTGCTGAACGGCGCGCTCGGCTGGTGGTGGGCGGACCCGGTCGCGGCGCTGGTCATCGCGGGGTTCGCGGTCCGGGAGGGCCTCGAGGCGTGGAACGGCGACGCGTGCGGCACGCCGCTCGCGGAGATCGTCGGCGGGGAGGACCGCGGCTGACCTGCCGCGCCGCCGTCCGGCGACTACCGTCGCTGCCAGCCGCACCCCACCCGCGACCGAGGAGCGAGGCATGGACGACGAGCTGATCGTGGTGACCGGCGCCTCCGGGCGGATCGGCCGGCGGCTCGCCGTCCGGCTGGCGGCCGAGGGAGCGCACCAGCGCCTCGTCGTCCGGTCAGCCGACCGCGCGCCCGCGCTGCCCGGCACGGAGACCGAGGTCGCCCTCAGCCCCGGCTACGCCGACGTCGCGTCGATGCGGGCGGCGTTCGCCGGCGCGGGGACGGTGTTCCTCGTGTCGGGCCGGGAGTCCGCGGACCGGGTGACCGAGCACCGCGCGGCCGTCGACGCGGCGGTGGACGCCGGGGTCGAGCGGATCGTCTACCTGTCCTTCATGGGTGCCGCACCGGACGCGACGTTCACCTTCGCGCGCGACCACTGGGCCACCGAGGAGCACATCCGCGCGTCCGGGCTGCGGTTCACGTTCCTGCGCGACTGCCTCTACCACGACGCGATCGTGCGGTTCGTCGGCGAGGACGGGGTGATCCGCGGGCCGGCGGGCGACGGGGCGGTCGCGGCCGTGGCCCACGACGACGTCGCGGACGTCGCGACGGCCGTGCTGCTGGACGCCCGGGAGCGCGCGCACGACGGCCAGGCGTACGACGTCACCGGGCCCACCGCGTACACGCTGACCGAGGCGGCGCAGGTGCTGTCCGGCGCGACCGGCCGGGAGATCCGGTACGAGCCGGAGACGCCGACCGAGGCGTACGCGTCGCGCGCGCGGTACGACGCGGAGCCGTGGGAGGTCGAGGGATGGGTGACGTCATACGAGGCGATCGCCACCGGCGAGCTCGCCGCCACGTCCCCCACGGTCCGCCGCCTGTCGGGCCGCCCCGCGCAGTCGTTCCAGGAGTGGCTGACGGTCAACCCGGGCGAGTGGGCGCACCTGCGGGCGTGAGCGCGCGCGGACGCCGGGGCGCGAGGTCGACGGTTTCGCGCGACACGCCGATGCGACACGCCGGGACCGCGTGCGGAACCGTCGACCTCGGCGACGACGCCGCGCTGGCCGGCGGGGTCCGCGCGACGCGCGGGTGGGCGAGGGCGACGCACGACCTCCCCCGAGCGCCCGCCGCCCCCGCCGGTCCGGCCGCTGGCCGGGTCCCAGGATGCGGCGCCGACGTGGCCGGGTGGCGACGCCGCGGCGTCGCGCCGGTGAACCCCCGGCGGACAGGCGACGACCGCCCGCGCCTCAGCCCTTGCGGGCCGTCAGCACCAGGGGGCCGTCGGCGGTGATCGCGACGGTGTGCTCGGCGTGCGCGGCCCGGGAGCCGTCGGCGGTGCGGATGGTCCAGCCGTCGGGGTCGATGACGTAGCCGTCGCCGCCCGCCATGAACCACGGCTCGATCGCGATCACCAGCCCCGGCCGGAGCTTGAGGCCGGAGCGCCGCCGCCCGAGGTTCGGGACGTGCGGGTCCTCGTGCATCGTCCGGCCGACCCCGTGCCCGCCGAAGTCCGCGTTGATCCCGAGCCCGGCGGCGCGGCCGACCTCGCCGATCGCCGCGGAGATGTCGCCCATCCGGTTCCCCGGCCGGGCCTGCGCGATGCCGGCCGCGAGCGCCTCCTCGGTGACCCGGATCAGCCGCTGCGACTCGGGGTCCGGCGTGCCGAGCTGGAACGTCAGCGCCGAGTCCGCGACCCAGCCGTTCACCTGCGCGGCGAAGTCGATGCTCAGCACGTCGCCGTCGGCGAGCACCCGGTCGGACGGCAGACCGTGCAGGGCGGCGTCGTTCACGCTGGTGCACAGGACGCCGGGGTACGGCATGGCGCCGAACGACGGGTGGTACCCGAGGTACACGGAGTGCGCCCCGGCCTCGTCGATCATCCGGTGCGCGTGCGCGTCCAGGTCCTTCAGGGTCATGCCCACGCGGGCGACGTCCTGCAGGCTGCTCAGCACGCGGGCGACGAACGCGCCCGCCGCCCGCATCGCATCGATCTCGCGGGGTGTCTTCAGCTCGACCACCCGCACACCCTAAGCGCGCGCGAGCGCCTCGACCCCGGCGACCAGCATGTCGACGAGCACCGCGAACGACCGGTCGAGGTCCTGCGGCAGCCGGAAGCCCCCGCCGAGCTCGAGCGTCACGAACCCGTGCACGCCCGCGCGCACCGCCCGGACGGCGTCGACGGCGCGGTCCTCCGGCAGGTCGAACCCGCGGAGCACCGCGGCCATGACGCCCACGACCTCCGCGCCGGCGGCGGCGAGGTCCGCGTCGGCGGGGTCGGCCGGGTCGGCGGCGACCTGCACGGCGGCGTAGCGGCCGGGGTGCGCGTGCGCGAAGTCCCGCATCGCGCTGGCCAGCGCCCGCACGGCCTCGGGGCCGGACCGCCCGAGCGACGCCCGGACCACCGCCTCCGTGAGGTCGCGCACCGCGAGGACGGCCACCTCCCGGCGCAGGGCGGCGAGCGAGCCGACGTGCTTGTAGAGGCTGGGCGTCGCGACGCCGGCCTCGGCGGCGACCTTCGCCAGCGTGAGGTCGGCGAACCCGGTGGGGCCGCCGGCGTCGACCAGGTCGAGGGCGATCCGGGTCACCGCCTCGGCGGACAGCCCGGCCCTAGCCACGGGCGTCCGCCGGGGCGACGCGGGCCAGGTGCGCGAGCACCGCGTCAGCGACGACCTCGGGGGTCTGGTGCTGCGGGTAGTGCCCGGCGTCCGGGACCAGCAGCGTCCGGGCGCCGAGGGTCTCGCCGATCCAGGCGAGCTCGGCCGCGGGGTCGCGCCAGTCCGGGTCGAGCGCGCCGACGACGGCGAGCGCGGGCGCCTGCACCCGCGGGAGCCGCGGCTCGACGACCGCGTGCGTCAGCTGGAGCGTGAGCCGGCGGAACGCCCGGAGGTACCCGGGGCGGCGCAGGCTCGCGCGGATCGCGGCGGCGTGCGCGCCGAGCCGGCCGGACCGGCGGCCCCTGTTCAGCGTCGTGTAGTACCAGGCCCACGCGGTGGCGCCCCACGGCCGGGCGAGCAGCACCCGGTAGACGACGCCGAGCAGCGCCCGCTGCCCCGCACCGCCCGCGGGGTCGCGCAGGAAGGGGCTGAGCAGCACGAGCGCGCGGACGAGGTCCGGCCGGTCGGCCGCGAGCACCGCGGCGGCCGACGCGCCCATCGAGTTCCCCACGACGACCGCGGGCCCGGCGCCGAGGTGCTCGACCAGGGCGGCGACGTCCGCGGCGGTGGCCTCGTCGCCGGAGGTGGTGAAGCCCGCCGAGGAGTCGCCGTGCCCGCGGAGGTCGGTGGTGACGACGCGGTACCCGGCGGCGAGCAGGGCCGCGCGGAGCTCGTCGTAGGTGGAGCGGAGGTCGCCCATGCCGGGGACCGCCACGACCAGGGGACCGGAGCCCGCGTCGTCGTACGCCAGCGCGCCCTCCGGACGCCGCAGGTGGTGCGTCTGCCGTGCAGCCGATGTGTCCATAGCCGTCAGGCTAATGCTATTAGCCATCGCCGGCAAGACCCGGGGTCTGCGATGCTCGGCGACGTGCAGCACGACCTCACGCTGACCGGCCACGGCGTCCGCCTCGTCCCCCTCGCCCCCGAGCACGCGCCCGGCCTCGCCGCGTTCGTCGACGCCCGGGTCTGGGCCGGGATGTCCTCCGCGCTCCCGGTCGGCGACGACGCGTGGCTGGCCGAGGTGGAGTCCGCGCGCGCCGCGCCCGGTCGGCTGGCGTTCGCCGCGCTCGACGCCGCGACCGGGGAGGTCCGGGGCAGCACGTCGTTCTACGACTGGGACCCGCGGATCCGGCGGGTCGAGATCGGGCACACCTACTTCGCGCCGCGCTGGTGGGGGACCGACAACAACCCGGCCTGCAAGCTGCTCATGCTGCGCCACGCCTTCCAGACCTGGGGCTGCGCCCGGGTGGCGCTGCGGGCGGACAGCCGGAACACCCGGTCGATCGGGGCGATCACGCGACTCGGCGCCGCGCCGGAGGGCGTGCTGCGGAACCACCGCCTGGTCCCCGACGGCACCCGCGGGGACACGGCGTACTTCTCGATCCTGCCGGAGGAGTGGCCGGCGGTCCGCGACGCCCTGGTCGCGCGGCTGGCGGGCGCCCGCTCCTGACCGATCTCGGCGCGCCAGCGGCCGGGGCGGGAGCGGCCGGGGCGGGCGCCGCGCGGCGCGGGGCCGGCCGGGCGAGCGAGCGGCGGGCGGCGGCGGGGCGCGGGCAGGGAACAGCCCGTGGGCCGGGTCCCCTGTCGGGGGCCCTGCCGCGAAGGACGAGGTCGCGGCTCCCACGGGCTGCGGTGACTGCCGGAGATTCGCTCGTCGCCCTGCCGGTGGGACCGGCGGAGCAGGCGAACGGATCGAGCAATCCGTCCGATGTGCTCGGGCGACTAGCGGACAGTCACCTCACGCGTCCGGAAAGACTTCATGTCTCGGACCACCTCCTTCCCGTGTTCCTCGACCGTACGTCCGCCGCGCGGGGCCGGCCACCGAATTTCGCCGACGGCGTGCGCGGCCGGAACAACGACGCCCCGGACCCGGTTGCGCCGGGCATGACCACGATCGGATTCATCGGCTCCGGCCACGTCGGCGGCACCCTCGCGCGGCTGGCCGTGGAGCACGGCCACGCGGCGGTCGTCAGCAACTCGCGCGGCCCGCACACCCTGGTCGACCTGGTGGCGGACCTCGGCGACGGCGCCCGTGCCGGCACCGCGGACGAGGCGGCGGCGGACGGCGACGTGGTCGTCGTGACCGTCCCGTTCAAGGCCTACCGGGACGTCCCGGCGGCCCCGCTCGCCGGCAAGGTCGTCATCGACACGAACAACTACTACTGGGAGCGCGACGGCCACGTGGCCGAGCTCGACGAGGGGGCGACGACCAGCGCCGAGCTGCTCGCGGACCACCTCGGGGGCGCGCGCGTCGTCAAGGCGTTCAACCACATCACCTCCGCGGACCTCGGCTCGCGCGGGACCCCCGCGGGGACGCCCGGGCGCCGGGCGCTCGCCATCGCGGGGGACGACGCCGAGGCCAAGGCGGTCGTCGCCGGGCTCATCGACCGGTGGGGGTTCGACGTGGTCGACGCCGGGCCGCTCGCGGAGGGCTGGCGGTTCCAGCGGGACATGCCGGCGTACGGGCCGGACCTGGACGCGGACGGGCTGCGGGAGGCGCTCGCACAGGCGCAGCGCTGATCCCCCGGGCTCAGTCCAGGCAGAACTCGTTCCCCTCGACGTCCTGCATCACGATGCAGGACTCGTCGACGCCGTCCGCCGGCATGACCCGCACCTGCCGCGCGCCGAGCGCGCTCAGCCGGGCGGACTCGGCCTCGAGGGCGGCGAGCCGCTCCGCGCCGGCCAGCCCGGTGCCGACCCGGACGTCCAGGTGCAGGCGGTTCTTCACGACCTTGCCCTCGGGGACGCGCTGGAAGAACAGCCGCGGCCCGGCCCCGGTGGGGTCCTGGCAGGCGAACGCGGAGCCCTGGTGCTCGGGCGGCAGGGAGCGGTCGAACGCGTCCCACGAGTCGAACCCCGGCGGTGGCGGCGGGACGACGTAGCCGAGCACCTCGCACCAGAAGAGCGCGACCCGCTCCGGGTCGGCGCAGTCGAACGTGACCTGGACCTGCCGCACGGCTCCCATCCGGCCACCCTAGGCGGGCGGTGCCGCGCTGTCGCCGTCGTCCTCCCCGGAGGCCCGCACCTCGGGCTCCAGCCGGTAGCCGAGCCCCCGGACCGTGCTGATCGCGCCGCGGTCCCCGGTGCCGTCCGCGAGCTTCCGCCGCAGGTTGGCCATGTGCACCTCGATGCTGCGCCGGTCCGCGTCGGTGGGCACCGGGACGGCGTGCGGGCCGTGCACGGCGACGGCGTGCACCAGCTCGTCCTTGGACACCGGCTGGCCGGCGCGCTCGGCGAGCGCCACGAGGATCTCGAACTCGCTGCGGGTCAGGGGCACCTGCCGTCCCGCGACGCGCACGCACCGCGCGGGGACCTCCACCACGAGGTCGCCGCGCCGCAGCACCCGGTCGTCGTCGGGGCGGAGCGGGTCGGGGATCACCATCGGCCCCACGGTACGTCGGGACCTCGGACCCTGCCATCGTCGGCCGCTGGGTGGTACGACCCAGAGCCGTGCGCCGGACGCTCAGTTTTCCTGACGCGTCGTCGGACCCCGCCGATCTGGCCCCCGTCCACACCAGCATCCGGGGGCAGCACCCCTGGGCAGATCCGGGGGTTCACGTGCAGAGAGTTCGAGAGACGCGAGGGGGCCGCGTGCGGCGGCCGCTCGCGGCGGCGGCCGCGCTGGCCGTCCTGGGGACGCTGGTCCCCGTCACCACGGCGACGGCGGCGGCCGTGGGCCTCGGTCCGCGCGAGCCCGAGCGGGCCGGCGCCGTCGTCACGTACGACTTCGACTGCGACAACCACGGCTCGCCGATCGCGCCGATCCGCCGCATCTGGAACCCGAGCGGCCAGCAGGACTACGCCGGCATCGCCCAGTACAGCGTGAACGGGTCGACCACCTCGGGGTCGTTCACGTACGACCTCACCGACGCCTCGTTCGGCCGGTACAGCATGGTCGTCCAGTGCAGCAACACCGAGAACACGGTCGGCCAGCCGACGCACACGTTCACGCTGGAGGACCCGCGCGTGACGACGTCGACGTCCCTGGCCGCGTCCCCTGCGTCGGTCGTCGTCGATGACGCCGTCACCCTCACCGCCACCGTCAGCGGCGTGACCGAGGGCGCCGTGACGTTCTCCACCGGCGAGCACGAGATCGAGACCGTCCCGCTCACCGACGGCACGGCCCGGCTCGTGGTGCACCCGGAGACCACGCAGACCTACACCGCCCAGTACGCGGGGACGGAGACCTCGAAGGCCTCCTCCTCGGCCACGACGGTCACCGTCGTCACGGCCATCACCCCGGGCACGCCCGAGCTCGCGACCACCCCGGCCGTCGGCGTCCCGCTGTCCGTCACCACCGGCTCGTGGAGCCCGGCGGACACCGCGCTGTCCTACCAGTGGGTCGTCGGGGGCGAGCCGGCCGGCACCGGCCCGACCTACACCCCGGCCGCCACGGACCTGGGCAAGACGATCCAGGTCGCCGTGACCGGCACCCGCGCCCCGCTCCCCGCGGTCACCCGGTGGACCCCGGAGGGCATCACGGTCGCTCCGGGCACGATCCCGGAGGGCGGCTTCGTGCTCGACGGTGCCGCGGGCGACCAGGCCGTGCTCGGCCGGACCCTCACGCCGCAGCCGTCCGGCTTCGGCACCGACGCCTCGTACGCGTACGAGTGGTTCGTCGGCGACGACGAGTTCTCGACCCGCGCCGACACCTACACCCCCACCGCCGCCGACCTCGGCCGGATGATCCGGATGCGCGCCACCATCACGGCGCCCGGCCGGACGACGATCTCCCGGAGCGTCTACCTGATGCCCGCGACGGCCGAGCCCACCGTCACCGTCGGCTCGCGGACCGTCACGGTCGGCACCGACGCCGCGGTCCCGGTGACCGTCTCCGGCCCCGCCGGCGGCCCCACCCCCACCGGCTCGGTCGAGGTCACGCTGACCCCGGTCGGCTCGGCGACCGGCACCTCGCTCGGCACCCTGGCGCTCGACGGCCGGGGCTCCGCCTCGGTGACCGTGCCGGGCACGGCCGTCGGCGCGTACACCGTCGGCGTGCGCTACGTCCCGGCGTCCGGCTCGCACGCGGCGTACTCGATGCGCGCGACGCCGATCACGGGCGGCCCGTACACGGCGGCGACCGGCTCGGGCACCGTGACGGTCACGAAGGTCATCCCGACGGTCACGCTGCCGGCGACGCTCACCGTCGCGGTCGCCACGCCCGCCGACGTGCGGGCGGCCGTCGCGGGTTCGCGCCTGCCCGCGCAGTACGCCCTGAGCGAGGGCGGCACCGTCCTCGCCCAGGGCGAGGTCCCGGGCACCGGCGTCGTCGACCTGCAGGTCCCGGCGCTCACCCCCGGCACGCACACGCTCACCTTCGAGCTGCCGGCCACGGCCACCACGGCGGCGGTCACCCGGACCCTGACCGTGACGGTCACCGGCGAGCCGGCCCGCGACGGCCTCGTGCCCACCGCGGACCTCGCGTCGCCCGAGAAGGCCACCGCGCCGGGCCAGGAGATGGTGCTGGTCGCCGAGGGCTTCGAGCCCGGGGAGACCGTCGCGTTCTACCTGCACTCCGAGCCGGTGTTCCTCGGCACCGCCGTCGCCGGCGCCGACGGCGTCGCGCGGCTCACCGTGACGATCCCGGCGGACGTCCCGGCCGGCGCGCACACCGTGTACGCCACTGGCGGCACCTCCGGGCGCTGGGCGACCCTCGCGGTCGAGCTCGCCGTCCCGGCCGCGGCACCCGCCGCGACGCCGGCGGACGAGCTCGCCACCACCGGCGCCTCCGGCGGCCTGGCCGCCACGGCGGCGTGGGCGCTGCTGCTCGTCGGCGGCGGCCTGGTGGTCCTGGCACGACGGGCGCGGATCGCCCGCTGACGCCAGCACCCCCGACGGCCCCCGACCTCCCCGCGAGGCCGGGGGCCGTCGTCGTTCAGCAGGCGTCGAACACGTACCCGGCGTCGCCGGGCGCGCCGAGGTCGTGGTCCCGCAGCACGGTGGACGGCGGGCGCGACGGGTCCGCGCACGCCGCCGCCCAGTCGTCCGCCGGAGCCGACCCCGCGTACTCCACGTCGAGCACCGCGGCGCCGTAGACGTCGGTGTACGCCCCGCACTCCTCGTTCGCCAGGCACTCCTCCGACACGGCGAAGTCGAACCCCGCCTCGTCCCGGCCGCGCGCCCCGAGGTCCGGGGCGTTCTTCTGCCCGGCCGCGAGGCCCACCTCGTGCGCGACCGCGACGAGCCGCGCCGCGAGGTCCAGCGCGCCCTCCTCGGTCAGCAGGCCGCCCGACCGGGTCCACGAGTCGAGGTTGTCCAGCTCGACCGCGCCGAAACCCCGCGCCGCGCACGCCCGGACCTGCGCGCCGACGACCTCCGCGACGGCGGCCCGGGCCGCGGCGGTGCGGGTGTCCAGCAGCAGCTCGTCCGGCCATCCGGCGTCCGCCACGGGCTCGCCGGCCGCGTCGCGGAGCACCAGGTCGGGGTGGTCGCGCAGCCACGTGTCGCGCTCCGCCGGCTGGGTCTGGAACCCGTTGACGTAGCAGCCGGACCAGAGGCCCGGCGCCGGGACGTCGGTCACGTCCCGGACGACGCCGCCGACGCCCTCGGCGGGCGGGTAGCCGCCGCCGAGCTGGTAGTCGACGACGACACCCGCGGGCGGGACGCCGGGGTGCGAGGGGGCGGGGGCGGGGGCGGGGGCGGACGCCCGGGCGCCGGGCGTCGAGCCGCCGGGCGCGGGGTCGCCGGGCGCGGAGTCGCCGGGCGCGCACCCGCCGGCCGCGAGCGCCACCCCGGCCACGAGCGCGACCAGCGCCGCCGGCACCCGCCCGCGTTCCCGCACACCCGCTCCCCGCACACCCGCTTCCCGCACGCCGCCGGTCCTCCCGACCTCACCCGCTCGCCGCTCGCCGCCGGTCCTCCCGACCTCACCCGCTCGCCGCACGCCGCCGGTCCTCCCGACCTCCCCCGCTCGCCGCACGCCGGCCGTCCTCCCGACCTCGCCCGCTCCACCCACACCCACCGCCCCCAACGCCCGCGCCCCCGCCCCGCCGAGATCGGCACCTGCGACCGAGATCGGTCCCCCGGGCGACCGATCTCGGCGCGGGGGACCGATCTCGGCGACCGGCGGCGCGACCCGAGCCGGCCGACGGCCGCCGCCGGGGCACGTCCCGGGGAAAGGATGCGACAGATCGGCCCCGCCGGGTGCAGGATGGTCGGCCGTCGGGTGCCGCGGGATCGCCGCGGCCGTCGCAGGAACGGGAGACACGCGGATGTCCGCAGGGAGCGGGGTCGGCCGCCACGGCCACCTTGCGTGACGGGCCCTGCCCGTCGCGCCGCACCGACGCACCCGCACCCCGCCGCCGACCGCGCGGCCGGGGACGCCGGGTCCCTGCCGTCGACCCCCGCGACGGGTGTCCCCACCCGCCCGTGCCCCGCGCCCGGGCGTCCCGACACCCCTGAGAGCGAGTCCGTCATGCGTCCCGTCACCGAGCCCCAGATCCGCGCGTCCTTCGTCAACTGCTCCCGCCGCGAGGCCGCGCAGGCCGTCCTCCCGCCGGACCTCGCGTCCCGCGACTGGGACCGCCTGGACTACCTGGGCTGGACCGACCCGAAGAACCCCCGCCGCGCCTACGTCGTGACCTGGCTGGAGGACCGGCCCGTCGGCATGGTGCTGCGGGCCTCCGACGGCGCCACCAGGCGCAGCGCCGTGTGCGTGTGGTGCGAGGACGTCATCGCCACGAACGAGGTCAGCCTGTTCGTCGCGAAGCGCGCCGGGTCCGCCGGCCGCAACGGCAACACGGTCGGCACGCTGATCTGCGCGGACTTCGCGTGCTCGCAGAACGCGCGGCGGCGCCCGACGATCGTCGAGGCCGGGGACGACGCGGCCGCCGTGGTCGCCCGCCGGGTCGCCGGCCTGCAGGAGCGCTCCGCCCGGTTCGTCGCGGCGGTCGCGCAGGGCTGAGCCGCGGACCAGCGGCGTCGGCGCGGGGGCGGCTCCGGTCGCCCCCGCGCCGGCACGAGGCGGGTGTGCTCTGCTGGTCCCGACGTCCCGCGCCGTGGCGGGGCCGGGTCCGGGAGGTCGGCATGGCCACGCTCGTGTACTCCGCGATCACGTCGCTCGACGGCTTCGTCGCCGACCGGGACGGCCGGTTCGACTGGAGCATGCCGGACGAGGAGGTGCACGCCGCCGTGAACGACCTGCACCGGGGCATCGGCACGTACCTGTACGGGCGGCGGCTGTACGACGTCATGGTGGCGTGGGAGTCGATGGACACCACCGACGAGCCGCCCGCCGTGCGCGACTACGCGGACCTGTGGCGCGCGGCCCACAAGGTCGTCTACTCCACGACGCTCACCGAGCCGCGCAGCGCCCGCACGCAGGTCGAGCCCGCGTTCGACCCGGAGGCCGTGCGGCGGCTGCTGGCCTCGTCGGCGCACGACGTGCTGATCGGCGGGCCCCACCTCGCCGCGCAGGCGTTCCGGGCGGGGCTGGTCGGCGAGGTGCACCTGTTCGTGTCGCCGGTGATCGTGGGCGGCGGGATCCGCGCGCTGCCCCGGGACGTGCGGCTGGACCTCGAGCTGGCCGGCGTCCGGCAGTTCGCGGGCGGCGTCGCGCACCTGCACCACCGGGTGCGGGCGGCCTGACGCGGCGGGGCGGCGTCGGCGGTCAGCGCCGCGCCGGGAACGTGAGGTGCGTGACCCGCCGGCCGGGCACGACGGCCGTGGGGTCGCCCAGCATCGCCGGCCACCCCTCGTCCCCCGTGAAGTAGGGCCGCCCCGACCCGAGCACCACCGGCACGAGGTCGACCTGCACGGTGTCGACCAGCCCAGCGCGCAGCGCCTGCGTGCCGATCGACCCCGCGGACACCCCGACGGTGCGGTCGCCCGCGAGCTCCTGCGCCGCCGCGACCGCCGCCTCGACGCCCTCGTGGCACACGACCAGGTTCGGCGACCCCGCGGCCGCGGACCCGGTGACCGGCCGGTGCGTGAGCAGCACGTACGGCACGCCGAGCGGGTGCTCCCCGCGCCAGCCGTCCGTGAGGTCGAACGTCCGGCGCCCGACGACCAGCGCGCCGAGCGACTCCCGGAAGCCGAGCCAGTACCCCGCGGACGCCTCGGTCAGCCGGAAGGGCGGCAGGTCGCCGTGGTTCTCGACGACGACGTCGCCGTTCTCGTACCACTCGAACAGCTCGGCGACGGTGTCGTCCTCGCGGGCGACGAACCCGTCGAGGGACATGGTGGCGGCGACGACGACCTGACCCATGGCCCGACGGTAGACCCGGAGGTCACACCTTCGCGTGCCGGGCGCGGCCGAATGCGTACACCCCGTACGCGGCGAACCCGAGCGCGACCAGCGTGAGCAGCACCGGCCCGAACGGCAGCCCGGCCAGCGCGTGCAGCGCCGCGTCCAGGCCCTGCGCCTTCTCCGGGTCGCTCTGCACGGCGGCGACCACGAGCAGCACCCCGACGACCGCGAGCGCCACCCCCTTGCCGACGTACCCGATGCGCCCGGCCGTCCGGACCCACGGCGACGGGCTGCCCTCGAGGTCCTCGAGGAACTTCTCCCGCCACCCCTTGACCACGTGGTAGCCGCCGACCACGACGACGCCCACGCCCACCAGCCCGACGAGCAGCCGGCCCACGCCGCTGGCCATCAGCCCCGCCGTCGCTCCGCCCGACCCGCCGGCCCCCGAGCCCGAGCCCGACCCGGCACCGGCCAGCACCGTCACGGTCGTCGCGGCCAGCACCGCGTACACGACCGCCTTCGCCGCGGCCTTCGCCCGGTCCGTCGCCTCGCCCCAGGCGACGGCCTCGGTGACCTGCCACAGCGCCAGCAGCACGAAGCCCGCGAGCACCAGCCACAGCAGCGCCTGGCCGACCCCGTTGCCGGCGAGCTGCCGCAGCGCGCCCTGCTGATCGGCCTGCTCCCCGCCGGAGGTCCACGCCAGCTGCACGGTCACCCAGGCGAGCAGCAGGTGCAGCACCCCGCTGGCGGCGTACCCCAGCCGCGCCCCCTTCTCGACCAGCGGATGATCCCCCGCGCTCGCCGCCGCCGCCCGCACGTCCCCGCTCATGGACCGAGCGTGGCACCCCCCGTCCGCCTGCGCGCGCGGAGCCGATCCGCGTGATGCGCCAGGGCGGGTTCGGCGGCGACGACCATGGGGCACCGAACGCGCACCCGGGGCACCGCGCGACACACCCCATCTGACCGCGACATGCCCCGTCGGCGCCGCACGATGCGCGGGCGCGCGGGTGTGCCGGTGCGGGTGGTGCGGGGTCAGATCAGGGAGCGGCGGTCGATCTGCTCCGCGCCGTCCGAGGCGCGCAGGGTGCCCTGCCACGCGACCGCGTGGCCGGCCGCCAGGGACGCCGGCACGTCCAAGACCCGCTGGTTGCGGCTCCCCCGGAACGCCAGGGTCAGGTCCCGCTGGGCGAGCTCGAACCGCCCGTCCACCAGCACGTCGACCTCCCCGAGCAGCTCGCGCTTGTCGTCCTGCCCGGCCTCGGCCTCCGCGAGCAGCTCCTCGAACGTGTACCCCGTCCAGCACCACACGTCCTTGGCCCGCCCGTGGACGGCGCGCAGCCGGCGGACCACCCGCAGGCACACGCCGGTGTTGAGGAACGGCTCGCCGCCGAGCAGGGACAGCCCCTGGACGGCCTCGTGCCCGAGGTCGGCGGCGATCCGGTCCTCCAGCTCCGGCCCGAGCTCCGTCCCGTACCGGAACGACCACGCCGCCTCGTTGAAGCAGCCGGCGCAGGCGAACGGGCAGCCGCTGACGTAGAGGCTGCACCGGACGCCCTCGCCGTCGACCATGACGAACGGCTTGTAGTCGGCGACGCGGTCCTGGCTGAGGCTCGCCGCGCGCCACTGACCGGGCCGCGGGTCCCGGGCCATCAGACCGCGTCGGCGGGCATCGACCCCGTGCTGCCCGCCAGGTGCTTGACCCGCGACGAGATCTCGACGTGGCGCCCGTGCACCATCGGCCGCTGCTGCGGGTTGCCGAGGTAGCCGCAGGTCCGCTTGACGACGTCGCAGGTGCGGGGGTCGGCGTTCCCGCAGCCGGGGCAGGCGAACCCGCGCTCGGTGGGCGTGAAGTCGCCGGAGAACCCGCACTCCAGGCAGTGGTCGATCGGGGTGTTCGTGCCGAGGTAGCCGACCCGGTCGTACGCGTAGTCCCACACGGCCTCGAGCGCCTTCGGGTTCTGCTGCAGCACGGGGTACTCGCAGTAGTGGATGAACCCGCCGGAGGCGTACTGCGGGTACTCCGCCTCGAAGTCGAGCTTCTCGAACGGCGTCGGGGCCTTGCGGACGTCGTAGTGGAAGGAGTTCGTGTAGTAGTCCTTGTCGGTGATGTCGGGCACCGAGCCGAACTTCTTCTTGTCCAGGCGGCAGAACCGGTCGGTCAGCGACTCCGACGGCGTGGAGTAGACCGAGAACTGGTAGCCGTGCTGCGCGGTCCACTCCTTCGCGCGGGTGGCCAGGGTGCGCAGGACGCGCAGCGTGAACTCCTTGGCCTCCGGGTCGCTCTCCCACGCGCCGCCGAAGAACGCCGCCGCGGCCTCGTACAGCCCGATGTAGCCCAGCGACACCGTGGCGCGGCCGTTCCGGAAGAGCGCGTCGACGTCGTCGTCCGGGGCGAGCCGCTGCCCGAACGCGCCGTGCACGTAGAGGATCGGGGCGTTCGCCGGCACGGCCTCCTTGCACCGCTCGACGCGGTACAGCAGGGCGTCGTGCACGGTCTCGAGCCGCTGCTCCAGCAGGGCCCAGAACGCGTCGAGGTCACCGCGGGTCTCCAACGCGATGCGCGGGACGTTGAGGGTGACGACGCCGAGGTTCATCCGGCCCTCGACGACGTCGTTGCCGTCCTCGTCGCTCCACCCCTGCAGGAACGACCGGCAGCCCATGGGCACCTTGAACGAGCCGGTGATCTCGACGATCTTGTCGTAGCTGAGGATGTCCGGGTACATGCGCTTGGTGGCGCACTCCACGGCGAGCGTCTTGATGTCGTAGTTCGGGTCCTCGGCCCGCAGGTTCACCCCGCGGCGCAGCGTGAAGATGAGCTTCGGGAAGATCGCGGTCCGGCGCTCCTTGCCGAGGCCGAGGATGCGGATCTGCAGGATCGCCCGCTGGATCTCGCGCTCGAACCAGCCCGTGCCGAGGCCGAACCCGACCGACGTGAACGGGGTCTGCCCGTTCGAGGTGAACAGGGTGTTGATCTCGTACTCGAGCGACTGCATCGCGTCGTAGATGTCCTTGCGGGTCTTCTCCTCCGCGAAGGCCCGGCGCCGGTCGGGGTCGTCGATCCAGCGCTCGGCATCCGCCAGGTGCTTGGCGAAGTTCCGCTCGGCGTACGGGGCCAGGAGCTCGTCGATCCGGTTGACCGAGCACCCGCCGTACTGCGACGAGGAGACGTTCGCGATGATCTGCGAGATCTGCGCGGTGGCGGTCTGGATGGAGCGCGGCGGGTCGACCTGGGCGTTCCCGATCCGGAAGCCCTCGGACAGCATCGTCCGGAAGTCGATGAGGCAGCAGTTCGTCATCGGGGCGTACGGGTGGTAGTCGAGGTCGTGGTAGTGGATGTCGCCCTTCGCGTGGGCGTTCGCGACGTGCGGCGGCAGCATCTTCAGGCCGATGGCCTTGCCCACGGCGCCGGCGGTGAGGTCGCGCTGGGTGTTGAAGACGTCGGCGTCCTTGTTGGCGTTCTCGTGGACGACGGACTGGTCCTTGCCGACGAGCTGGCCGATCGAGTGGTTGACGTCGAGCGCCTTGGACCGGGCCATGTCCCGCTGCACGCGGTAGTCGATGTAGACCCGGGCGACGTCGTACTGGTGCGACTCCAGCAGGGTGTGCTCGACGACGTTCTGGATCTCGTAGATCTTCACCTCGCCGTCGAACCGCGTGGTGAGCTCCCCGACCACCTGCTCCACGAGGTCGTCGAGCACCAGCTCGTGCAGGGCACCGAGCTCGCCGTGCACCTCGACGAAGGCCTTGGCGACGGCGGCGCGGATGCGGGACGGGTCGAACGGGAGGGCGCGGCCGTCCCGCTTGCGGACCGTGAGCGCGGCTTCCTCGAGGGTGAGCGCCACCGGCTGCCCGGCCCCGTCCAGCTCGGTCGTCGTCATCTCCGCCGCTCCCCTCCAGTCCCACCGCCGCACTACATCTAGTGCGAATCACAGCGGTGCAACACTAGATCTGGGGGTTGGACGGGGGTGGGCCGAAGGTCCCACGCCGCCGGGTCCGCCCTGGTCGCGACGGCGCCGATCGACCGGCCGGATCACCGGGTCCCGGCGTGTCGCCGCGGCCCGTCCGCCGACGCTACCGTGCCCCATGGCCCTTCGCGTCCTCCTCGTCGGCGGCACCGGCATCATCAGCTCCGCATGCACCCGTCTGGCCGTCGAGCGCGGCCTCGACGTCACCCTCCTGAACCGCGGGTCCAGCCCCGCCCGTCCGGTCCCGGACGGCGTCGAGGTGCTCCACGCCGACGTCCGCGACCCGGCCTCCGTCCGCGCCGCCCTCGGCGAGCGCGAGTTCGACGCCGTCGTCGACTGGGTGGCCTTCACGCCCCGGCACGTCGCCACCGACGTCGAGCTGTTCGCGGGCCGGACCGGGCAGTACGTGTTCATCAGCTCCGCGTCGGCGTACCAGACCCCGCCCGAGCGGCTGCCCGTCACGGAGTCGACCCCGCTGCGCAACCCGCACTGGCAGTACTCCCGGGACAAGATCGCCTGCGAGGACCTGCTGGTGCGCGCGTACCGCGACTCCGGCTTCCCGGTGACGATCGTCCGCCCGTCGCACACCTACGACCGCACCTCCGTCCCGCTGGACGGCGGCTGGACCGCGGTCGAGCGGATGCGGCAGGGCCGGGAGGTCGTCGTGCACGGCGACGGCACCTCGCTGTGGACGCTCACCCACCACGAGGACTTCGCACGCGGGTTCGTGCCGCTGCTCGGCCACCCGCGCACGCTCGGGGAGGCGTTCCACATCACCTCCGACGACGTGCTGACCTGGAACCAGGTGGTGCGCGCCCTGGCCGCGGCCGCGGGCGTCGAGCCGCGGGTCGTGCACGTGCCGTCGGACGCCATCGCGGCGGCCGACCCCGAGTGGGGCGCCGGGCTGCTCGGCGACAAGGCGCACTCGATGGTGTTCGACACGACGAAGCTGCGGACGCTGGTCCCGGACTTCCGGACGACGGTCACGTTCGAGGAGGGCGCGCGGCAGATCGTCGCCTGGCACGACGCCGACCCGGCGCGCCGCGTGGTGGACGCGCGGCTCGACGCGGTGATGGACGACCTGGTGGCGCGGTTCCGCGTGCGGTGACTCAGTCCAGGTGACCGGCGATCCCGCCGGCGCCCCCGAGCTTCGCGGCGTTCAGCGCGCCGTAGGTCAGCCGGGTCGCCAGCGGCGAGGTGCGCGCGGAGCCGCCCGCGGCCACGTGGTCGGCCTGCGCGCGCAGCGCGAGCACCGCGTCGCGGGACCCGCCGGTGCGGTGCCGCTCGAGGGCGTCGGCCAGGGCGCGGAGCACCGGGGCCTCCTGCGACGCCTCCAGGTGGTCCGTGACGGCGAGGACGGGGACGAACGACCGCCGCCGGGACCCCGCGGGGCGCAGGCCGAGCAGCAGCCCGCCGCCCCCGTTCGCCACCAGGCCGGCGCTCGTGCTCGGCGCGAGGCTGATCCGCCGCGTCCGCCCGAACCGGGTCACCACGACCTCGCCGGCCTCGGCGTCGAGCGTGGTCGACGACCGCCGCAGCACCACCGTCCCGACGGCCAGCAGGGCGAGGACGGCGACGACGCCGACCCGGTAGCGCGGCTCGGTCACGAACAGCCAGCCGAGCGCGCCCAGCGTCAGCACCGCGGTCGCGACGACCCACCCCCACCACCCGCGCGAGGTCAGCCCCGGGATCGCGAGCGGCGCGGCCACGCCTCAGGCCCCCGCCACGGCCGCGACCGCGTCGAGCACGGTCGTCCGGACCAGGTCCTCGACCTCGGCCCGCGCGGCCGGCCGGGCGACCGGCGGCGTCCCCGTGCCCTCCCGTGCCTCGACGACCCAGGCGCCGCCGGGGCCCGTGAACAGCCCCAGCAGCGGGGGGTGCCGGTCGTCGGCGTGCCGGACCACCACGTCGGTGCGCAGCAGCGCGGCGCCGAGGGCCTCGGCCACCTCGAGCGGCGGCTCGGACCCGTCGCCGGGCAGGGCGACGGGCTCGCCGGCGGAGTCGCCGCACTCCGGGTGCACGCTCGCCGCCGTGACCAGGCCGACCAGCGCGTCCGCATCGGCCAGGGCGAAGCGGTGCAGGCCGTCCGACCCGACCTGCTCCACCACCACGACGTCGTCCACCACGTGCGCGTACCAGTAGTCCTGCGTGGCCAGGGTCGTCCGGCCGACCGCGACGACCACCCGGGCCGCCCGGCGCAGCGTGATCAGCGAGAGGACGTCCTGCCGCACCTGCACCTCGACGGACGGCTCACCGACTGCGTCGGCGAGCGCCCGCGGGGTCGGCGGGTCCACGATCCCCCGGGCCTGCAGCCCGCGGTACGCCGTCCGCACGGCCGTCTCGCGCTCCGCGTCGCCGAGCGTCGCGAGGTACGGCGCGACCACCAGGCCGCCCGGGCCCGCGAGGATCGCGAGCTCCTCGTCCGTCAGGGTCTCCACCGGCACCGCGGTCACGTCGCCGCCTCCCGTCGTCACAGCAGTCCGAAGGACAGCACGTCGAGTGCGCCCTTGCCCAGGTCGCGGAGGTTCTCCCCCGCGTCGCGCACGGTGTCCCCGGCCCAGTCGACCGCGTCCGACACGGCGCCCGTCGTCGCGTTCCACGCCGTGCTCGCCGCGTCGGCCACGTGCCCGGCGGCGGAGGAGACGAAGTCGCCGATGGCCTCGCGGTTGTCCCAGATCATGTTGCCGAGGCTCCACGCGCCGTAGGCGAGGACCGCGCCGCCCGCGACAGCCACCCCGACCGGCCCGAGCGCGCTGCCCGCGAGCAGGAGCGTCCCCGCGCCGGCCACGCCGCCGAGCGCGAACCCGCGGGTCGCCCAGCCGCGGGCGCCCTCGTACCCGCCGCCGGTCACCACGTCGACCGCGCCGGTCGCGATGGTGACCGGCAGGAACGCCTTGCCGACCAGCCCCGCCGCCCGGCTGCCCATGACGAAGCGCAGGACGCCGCCGTTCGCCGGCCCGTTCTTGAACGCGGCGAGCGCGTTGTCCGCGGCGTCGAAGTTCCGGAGCATCGTCTGGTAGTCCGTGATCGGCGCGAAGGCCGCCCGCAGGTAGTTCAGGTACGTCGTGCCCTTGGTGGCCGTCCCGACGAACTTCTTGATGACCTGCGCCAGCGCGACCCCGCCCGCGCCGACGGCCCCCAGGGCACCGACGACGTCGCCGGAGTCGATCGCCCGCTGGAGGTAGGCGTCGACCGCCGAGGAGAGCGTCTGCGGGACGGGCACCGCCGACAGCGTGCCCGCGACCTGCACGTCCGTCGCGGCGACCTGCTCCAGCGCGGCCGTGATCTGCGCGGCGTGGTCGGCCGCCTGCTCGTTGAGCGCGCGCTGCTCGGCGTCCCGGCGCGCGCCGGCGCCCGTGGGGTCGCCGACCTCGGTCAGCACCGGCGGGAGCGTCGGCGCGGTGACCCGGCCGTCGTCGGCCACGGTGAAGCCCGCGGACCGCACGCTCTCGACGGTCGCGAGCAGCGCGTCCCGGGCGCTGCCGAGGTCGGCTGCCCCCGCCTGCAGCGCGGAGCGGGCGGACTCCAGGGCGTCCGCGAGCTCGAACCCGGTCGCCGACTCGCGCGCGATCCGCTCCGCGGCGGCCTGGGCGGCCTCGCCCTCCCAGCGCTCGGCGAGGCGGGCCATCGTCGCCTTCGCGGCCTGGACCTGCGCCTCGACCGTGGCGCGGGCCTCCTCGACGCCCGCGGCGGCGTCCGCGAGCGCCCCCGGGCGCCAGCCGCGGACCACCTCGAGGGTCAGCGCGGTCACTGCGGCACCATCCCGGCGAACCGGCCGGAGGTGGACGCCTCCGCGCCGCGGTACCCGTCGGCGGTGCCCGAGGCGCTCGCCGCCATGCCGCGCACGTTCTCCCCGAGGACCTGCACGGCGGCCGCCACCCGGGTGGACACCCAGACTGCCGCCTCGCCCGTCGCGGACCCGGGCAGCGCGTCGGGCACCGGGGCGAACGGCCCCGCCACGTCCGCGGCCTGCAGCGCGGCGGCGGCCTCCTCCAGCTCCGCCGCGGCGGTGTCCAGTGCCGATGTCTCGACGGCGACGCTCATCGCCGGGACCCCCTCTTCGTCGTCGTCCTGCCGAACCGCCCGCCGGTCAGCCCGTGGCGAGCCCGCCGAGGCTGCCGCCGCCACCGATCTTGCGGGACAACGGCGACGAGCGCAGGTCGCCGCCGCGGTCCAGGTGGTCGGCCTGGGCGCGCAGCAGGCCCACGACGCCCTCGACGTCCCGCGGCCCGCGGCGTGCCAGGTCGTCGGCCAGCGCGCGGAGCGTCGGTGCCGGCTGGCAGGCCTCGTGCTGCCGCGTGAGAACCAGCAGCGGGACCGCGGCGCGGCGCCAGCCGTTGAACCGCTCGAGCGCCAGGTCGACGCCGTCGCGGCGGCTGCCGAGCATGAGGTAGGCGCGGCGCTCGGCCGCGACCGGGCGGATCCGCCACGACGTCCGGGCCGGCGACAGCACGCCCGTCGCCGGGTCGTACGTGCCGGCGACCTCGCCGCGGGCGCCGGGGTCGAGGCGGAGGAGCGCCAGGGGGGCGCCGGTGCTGCTGGGCACGTCCGTCCTTCCGTCGGGGGTCGGCGGCTCGGGCCGCCGCGGGTCACGGTAACCGGCGGGTACGACGTCCCGCAGCGGGGCCACGCCGGTGTCCCGCGGACCCCTCCGCGCGCCATCTGCGCCCACGTGTCCTACGATTCCGGACAAATCGCCGCATACCGGGCCAGGCAGGGGCGGGCAGGCGGCGGACAACCCCAGCGTCGGAGCGAGAGGTTCCCGCCATGCCCCGTGCCCGAACCACGCACGTCCCGCAGCTGTCGGTCGGCGTGCCCGTGTACAACGGCGCCCTGTTCCTCGAGGAGGCCCTGACCGCGCTCCGCGACCAGGACCTCGAGGACATCGAGGTCGTCGTGTCGGACAACGGCTCGACCGACGCGAGCCCCAAGATCGCGCAGAAGTTCGCCGACGCCGATCCGCGGTTCCGGCTGGTGCGCTCCGCGGTGAACCAGGGCGTGGCGCGGAACTTCAACCGCACGCTGGCGCTCGCCCGCGCCCCGCTGTTCATGTGGCACGCCGCGGACGACCGCGTGGGTCCGGGCCACCTCGCCGCCTGCCGGGACGCCCTCGCCGCCCATCCCCGGTCCGACATCGCGTTCCCGCTGGTCACGCTCATCGACGCGGCGGGCGACCCGGTCGGCCGGATGGACGACGAGGGGCTGACCTTCACCGGCCTCTCGCCGTCGGCGCGCGTCGACGTGCTGCTGCGCCGGTCGGTGTACCAGTCGATCGCGTGGGGCGGCGTGCACCGCACGGAGCGGCTGCGCGCGCTCGGCGGCCACCCGCGGTTCTTCGGCGGGGACATCGTGCTGGCCATCCGGTCCGCGCTGCGCGGCGAGTGGGTCGTGATCCCGGAGCAGCACTTCTTCTGCCGCCGGCACGACAACCAGAACAGCAAGGCCGTCGGCGCCGACCCGACCGTGCAGGTCCGCAGCTACGACCCGTCGTTCCGCCGGCCGGTCGCGTTCCCGCAGTGGTACCTGACGTTCCGGATGCTCACCGAGGCGGCCTCGGCGCCCGTCCCCGCGGTCGAGCGCGTGCGGGCGACGGGCGCCGTGGTCCGCCGGTGGGTGGTCCCCGAGTGGCGGATGCTGCCCTACGACGTGAAGCGGAACCTGATCCGGCTGCGCACCGGGACGTACCGGGGCGCGTTCTCGTCCTCGTCGGGCTACTGGGTCTGAGTCAGAGCGGGTAGTGCCCCGCCTCGCCCTCGACGGCCGGCCGGAAGTCCACCAGCCGGTCCCCGACCCGCCACCGGTACCGGTCGACCTGCTCGGTCGCCGGGTCCTCGGCGAGGAACGCGCGCAGGGCGTCCAGGTCCGCGGGCTCGACCCACTCGGGCGGGTCGGACACCGCCTTGAAGCCCGAGAGCGTCGCGCAGTCCCGCAGCCACTGCATCTGCTCGTCCCCGAGCAGGTTCCGCCGCCGCCGGAAGTACGCCGCGTCCGGGTCCAGGCCGATCAGCCCGCGCAGCCACAGCCGGTGCACCGCGTTCGTGAGGGCGTTCCGGGCGGTGGCGTCGGACGGGTCGTCGGTGGCGTAGTTGTCCCACATCGGCGCGACGTCAGGGCCGGTGCGCACCGCGTTCAGCACGCCCAGGGAGGGGAACACCGGCGCGCCCGAGCCGAGCAGGTACGCGTCGGGCCCGGCGGCCTCCCGGACGGTCTCGACCGCCAGCCGGTAGGCGGCCTCGCGGTCGACGTCGGCGCCGCGCGCCCCCGCCACTGCGCCGGCGTTGACGAAGTCGAGCTTGAGGTACGTGAAGCCCCAGTCGTGCACCGCCCGGCCGATGGTCTCGGCCAGCAGCTCCCGGGCGTCCGCCCGGGTGAAGTCGAACGTCCAGTACGGGCTGCCCCAGTTCGTGCCCGCCGCCACCGGGGCGCCGTCGGCGTCCCGCAGCAGCATCGCCGCGTGCCGCTGCGCGGTGCGCGACGACGGCAGGGCGATGAACGGGGCGATCCACAGCCCGGGCCGCATCCCGCGGTCGCGGATCGACGCCGCGGTGTCCGCCATCCCCGCCGCGAACTTCCCGTTGGGGTGCCAGTCCCCGACGACCTCCTCCCACCCGTCGTCGAGCTGCACGGTGTCGAAGCCCAGCGCGGGCAGCTGCGGCACGATCCGGTCGAGGTCCGCGCGGGACACCGTCTCGTACAGGGAGTACCAGGAGGACCACACCGTGCCGGGGTGCGCGGGCAGCACGCCCCAGCGGTCCGCGAGCAGGTCGCGGTACCGCGCGAACACGTCGCGCTCGGGGCCGACGAGCAGCACCCACAGCGCCTCCCGGCCGGTCTCGGTCCAGGCCGCGAGCACGTCCCGGTCGGCGTGCAGCCGCGGGGTCTCGCCCTCCAGGCAGCCGAGCAGCAGCACGTCGGCCCCGCGGTCGACGGCGATCAGCCAGGAGGAGTGGTGCCGCGCCGGGTCGTCCCACGACGCGTCGTCGGCCGTCTGCCGGCGCACGGGGTTCGCCACCCGCAGCGGCGCGTCGGACATCCGGCGCCACCCGGTCGGCGACCAGGAGTTCTGGCCGTGCCGGTACACGGTGCCGTCGCCGGCGCCGTGCAGCAGCGACACGCGCGCTGACCGCAGGAACGTCTCCTCGACGTCGCCGGCGGGCCGGGCCCAGTCCGGGCGGACCGGGTCGGCGGCACCGGGCGGGTGCAGCGGGAGAGCGGTCGGCGTGCTGACAACCATGCGGGTCCTCCTCAAGGGCGGCGGGGGCGGCGCGCACGGCACCGCCCCCGCCGGGTGGGGGCTTACTGGAACAGGGCCTCGACGGCGTCGTTCGCCTCGGTCAGCCGCTGCTGCGGGTCGGCGCCCTGCGCGATCGCCTGCATCGCGTCCTGGACGGCCGTGTTCACCTCCGCGGCGCGGTTGAAGGCCGGGAGCATGAACGTCTCGCCGTCGTCCGCCACGGACACGAAGGCGGTGGAGTCGATGCCGGCCTCCTCGCGCGCCGCCATGGCCGCGTCCGTGCCGGAGCTGCGCGCCGGGAAGATCAGGCCGGCGCTGCCGACCGCGTCCTGGCACTCGGCGGAGGCCAGGTACTCGACCCAGCGGTACGCCTCGTCGGGATGCTTCGTGCCCGACCAGATCACGTCCGACAGGCCGTTCGTGGCGGCCGTGCGACCCTCGGGGCCCTCCGGCACCGGCGCGAACGCGAGGTCGACCGTGGCGTCCGGGCCGACGTACGTGGACGCCATCCAGGACCCGGCGATCGTCGACGCCGCGGTCCCGCTGGTCATGACGGCCTCGGTGCCGAGGGTGGACTGCGAGTCGAACGCCGGCATGTAGCCGCCGTCGATCATCTGCTGGATCCACGTCATGGTCTCGACCAGCGGCGCCGAGTCGAAGTTGAACGTCGTCGGGGCGACGTCCTCGTCGCTGTACGTGAAGCCGTTCGAGTGCGCGAAGTTGCCCCAGCCGTTCTGGCCCGTCGCCCCGTCGCCCCACTCGGGGTAGTAGCCGTACCGGACGACGCTGCCCTTGTCGAAGGCCGGGTCCAGCCCGGTGCGGCCCGCGGAGTCCAGCGTCAGGGCCTTGACGAACTCCCCGAACGTGCCGCCGTCCTGCGGGTTCCAGGTCAGCGCGGCCACGTCCCCGGCGGAGTACCCCGCGGCCTCGGCCGCCGGCACGTCGTACAGGTACGCGACGGTGTCCCAGTCCTTCGGCAGGCCGTAGCGCTTGCCCTCGTACACCCAGCGGTCCGCGAGGCCCTCCTTGAAGTCGGCGAAGTCGATGTCCGACGCCTCGACCCGGTCCGTGAGGTCGAGCAGCTGGTTCGTCTCGACGAACTGCAGGAAGTACGAGATCTGGTTGGTGAACACGTCGGGCGCGGTGCCCGCCGTGATCTGCGTGCTGAGGTTCTGCCAGTACTGCGCCCACCCGGTCTGCGTGAGCTTCACGGTGATCTCGGGGTTCGCCTCGTGGAACGCGTCGGCGCAGCCCTGGTACAGCGGCAGCTGCGTGTCGTCCCAGAGCCAGTAGTCGAGCGTGACCTCGCCGCCGGCGGCGTCGTCGCCGCCCGCGGAGGAGCACGCGCTCAGCGCCAGCACCGATGCTGTCGCCAGGAGCGCGACGGCGGTGGTCCTCTTCATGGGTCTTCCTCTCGTGTGGGAACTGCGGGCGAGCGGGCGTGCGGGAGCCGGACGGCTACTTGCCGCCCGAGAAGTTGAGGGACTGCACGAGCTGCTTCCCCAGGAACACGAGGATCAGCAGCACGGGGATGACGGAGAGCGTCGAGCCGGCCATCAGACCCGTCCAGTCCGGCGACGTGTTCGGCGACTGCTGCTGGAACACGCCCAGCGCGACGGTGAGCACGCGGGTGCCCTCGGAGTTCCCCGCGACCAGCGGCCACAGGTAGTCCTTCCACATCCCCACGAGCGTGATCAGCATCATCGTGGCGATCGGCCCGCGGCTCATCGGCAGCGCGATCCGCCAGAACCGGCCCAGCGCGCCGACGCCGTCGATCATCGCGGCCTCCTCCACCTCCCGCGGCAGGGACAGGAAGAACTGCCGGAGGAAGAAGATCGCGAAGGGGCTGGTGAGGATGGCCGGGGCCACCAGGCCGACCATGGTGTTGAGCAGACCGGCCTGGCGCATCAGCGCGAAGTTCGGCAGCAGCGTGAAGATCCCCGGGATCATGAGGCCGGCCAGGATCACCGCGAACAGCGCGTCCCGGCCGCGGAACCGCAGCCGCGCGAGGGCGTAGGCGGCGGCCGCGCAGGACAGGGTCTGGAGCACGGCGACCGACCCGGCGTACAGGACCGAGTTCACGGTGTACCGGGCGAAGTCGATCGTCGCGCCCGTGCCACCCGCGGCGACGGCCTCCTCGATGCTGGTCAGGCCCAGCACGCGCTGGAAGTTGATCAGCGTGGGGTCGGTCGGCCACAGGCGGCTCGCGTCCCCGATCAGGCCGGCGGCCGGGGTGAGCGCGGTGCGGACCATCCAGTAGAACGGGAACACCGTGGCCAGGACGACGGCGCCGACGACGACCCAGGCGGCGGCGCGGCCGGGGCGGACGGCCCGGCGGCGGCCGGCACGGGCGGGGCGCGGCGCTGCGGGCGCGGTCATGACAGGTCCGATCGGTTCGCGCGCATGAGACGCATCTGGGCGAAGGTGAGGGCGCCGAGGATCACGACGAGGATCAGCGAGACCGCCGAGGCGTAGCCCATCCGGTAGAACGCGAAGGCCTGCTGGTAGATGTAGTAGTAGATGACCCGGACCTCGGGGATCGGGTTGTTCCCGTAGCCGACCTGCACCAGGTCGAACACCTGGAACGAGCCGATCAGCGAGACCACGACCACCAGCGCGAGCACCGGGCGGATCAGCGGCAGCGTGATCCGGGCGAACATCCGGGTCTCCCCCGCGCCGTCCAGCGCGCCGGCCTCGTAGAGCTCGCCGGGGACCTGCAGCATCCCGGCGTACAGCAGCAGCGCGGTGTACCCGAGGCCGGACCAGACGGAGATCGCGACGACGATCCACAGCGCGGCGCCCGAGTTGTAGAACGTCACGCCGTGGATGCCGATCGAGTCGAGCAGGTTCTTGAGGAACCCGACGTTCGCGTCGAGCAGCCAGCCCCAGATCAGCGCGATGGCCACGTTCGGCACCAGCCAGGGCAGCAGGAGCAGCGAGCGCACCCAGGTCCGCAGCTGGAGCCGCTGCATCAGGGCGGCGAGCACGAGCGCCAGCACCATGACGACGACGATGTTCACGACGGCGAACACGGCCGTGATCCGCAGCGACGCCCACACCTGCGGGTCGTCCAGCACCTCGCGGAAGTTGTCGGCGCCGACGAAGGACGGCTCGTTCAGCAGGTTGAAGTCCGTCACCGAGTACCAGGCGCCCCGGACGGTCGGGTACAGGTAGAACACCGCGAACCCCAGCAGCGCCGGCAGCAGCAGCACCGCGGCGGCCCACGCCTCCCTGCGCCGGACCCGCGACCGGGACGCGCCGGCGCCGGGCGGCGGGTCGTCGCTGATCGGCCGGCGCGCCTGCGCGTCGACCGCGGTCACTCTCGACATCGAGAACCTCCCTGGTGGGCCGTCTGACGTCCTTCCGGGCTGCGGCCAGGGGTTAGGCAAGCAGTGCTGTAGGGTTCTGTCAAGGACGTTGCAGAACCCGCGCACCCGGAGTGACCGCGAACCACCCCGGGACGCGCGCGTGCTGCCGTACATTCACGACGGACGAGCAGGGGCGGGAGGCGACGACGCGGTGGTGGCGCGCGAGAGCGGGGTGCGGGAGCTCAACCTCCTGCGGACCTTCCGGGAGATCCGCGCGGGCGACGGCGCGACCACGGCCGGGCTCAGCCGCGCGACCGGCCTGTCCCGGCCCAGCGTGAACTCCCTGGTCACCGAGCTGGTCGACCTCGGCTGGGTGGACGTCGTCGAGCCCGTGCCCGACGGCCTCGGCGGCCGCCCGCCGCAGCGCTTCCGGTACCGGGCCGACGCCGGCCACCTCGCCGGCCTCGACATCGGGGTGCACCGGGTCACCGCCGTGGTGTCCGACCTGGCCGGCACCGTCCTCGCCGGCCGGGAGCTCGAGGTGGACGCCGCGGCGCCCCCCGCCGCCCGCCTCGCGCGGGTGGACGAGGTGCTGCGGGACGCGCTCGACGCCGCGGGTCTCGCCCCCGAGCAGATGTGGGGGGTCGCCGCCGCCGTCACCGGCCCGGTCGACTCCACGGGCCGCACGTCGCTGTTCAGCCCCCTGCCCGGGTGGACCGAGGTCGACCTCGTGGCGCACCTCAAGGGGACCTTCGCCTGCCCCGTCCGCGTCGAGAACGACGTGAAGCTCGCGCTCCTGGCCGAGAGCGAGTGGGGCGTCGCCCGGGGCGCGCGCGACGTCGTCTACATCCTCGCCGGCCTGCGCACCGGCGCCGCCGCCCTGGTCAACGGCCGCCTCGTCATCGGCCACGCCGGCGCCGCGGGCGAGATCGGCGCGCTGCCCGCGGTCCGCTGGCTGCGCGCCGTCGACCGCCTCGAGCACGCGCCCGGCATGCCGGAGTCCGCGCAGGGCAGCGGGTTCGCCGCGTGGACGTTCGAGCGCGCCCGCCGGGGCGACGCCGAGGCCCGCAAGCGCGTGCGGAAGTACGCCCGCGACGTCGCCACCGGCGCGTCCGCCCTCGTGCTGACCCTCGACCCCGAGCTGCTCGTCCTCGGCGGCGGCAGCACCCCGTGGGCCGACCTGTGGGTGCCCGAGCTCGGCGCCGCCGTCGGCCGCAGCGTCATCCGGATGCCCGAGGTGCGGGTGTCCAGCATGGGCAGCGACCACGTCGCACGCGGCGCGGTCCGGCTCGCGATGGCCCAGGTGGAGGCGGACTACTTCACGACGCGGGTGCGGGCGGCCCGGCAGCCGGGCTGACCTGACCCCGCACCGCCCGGCGCGGGTCAGACGTGGACGGCACGGATGGTCCATCCGGCGGACACGGACGCGCCGGGCGCCAGCACGGTGAGGTCCCGACCCGAGCGCAGGGCGTCCGGCGGGCAGGTCATCGGCTCCACGGCCAGGCCCGCGCGCCTGCCGGGTCCGTCCTCCCGATCGGCGGAGTACAGCTGCAGCCAGCGGCAGCCGGCGTCGCTCGCGAGCTCCACCCCGCGGCCCCCGGGGCTCGTCAGGCGCGTCCGCACCAGGCCGTCCGCACCGGGACGCAGGGCCGTGTACGCATGGTTCAGCACGGTCTCCCCGATCCGCCGCGGGCGACGGAAGTCCAGCGCCCCGCCGTCGTGCTCGGCCACCGCGACGTCACGGACCGGGAGCCCGCGCGGGTCGGCGAGCAGCACGGACTCCGCAGGGAGCTCGAGGGTCCAGTCGTCGACCGCGCCTCCCGCGGCCGCGACGAGGTACGGGTGCCCGCCGAGGCCGCAGGGCGCGGCGGTCGGGCTCTCGTTCGTGGCGGTGACACGCTGGGTGAGGCCGTCGGCGCCGAGCGCGTGCTCGACGTCGAGCCGCACGCGCCACGGGTAGCCGGACCGCGGCTGGACCGTCCCGGCCAGCACCACCCGCGCGCTGCCGGCCTCCACCAGCCGGAAGTCGACCCACGCGGCGAGGCCGTGCAGGGCGGTGCCGGACGCGGGCTCGTCGACGGGGAGCTGGTGCGTGCGCCCGGCGAACTGGTACCGGGCGTCACCGACCCGGTTCGGCCACGGGGCCAGCACTGCGCCCCGCATGCCCGGACGCACCTCGTCCTCGTCGAACGGGAGCACGAGGTCGCGGTCGTCGTGGCGCAGCGACCGCAGCGTGGCGCCGACGCTCGCCACGCCGGCCTCGTACCCGTGCGCGCGGATGACGATCTGGTCCCCCGACAGCGGCCTCATGGTCGGTCGGTGCCCGTCGTGGTACCGGCGGCCGGCGCGGGCGCGACGTCCCGCGGGACGGTGGTCACTCCTCGGACTCCTCGCGGGCGAACAGGAGCAGGTCGGGCAGGCTCGTGGCGAAGTAGTCCGTCACGCCGTCCTCACGGACGGCGGCCGGCGGAACGTAGTGCGCCCGCGCCTCGCCGAGCGTCGCCGGGGGGTCCGCCAGCGGCAGGCCCAGCGCCGTGAGCGTCGCGTCCCACGCCCCGACCGCACGTCCCTCGCCGCCCTCCCACGGGTGGAACGGCCGCGTCACGAGGATCTCGTACGCGCGCTCGGCGCGTCCCGCGTCGACCAGCAGCCCGACGTACTCGATGGTCAGGTCGTCGCGCGTGAGCACGAGCTCCTCGACCGGCGCGAGCCGCGCCAGGCGGTCCGCGGCGCTGTGCCCGAGACGCACCGCGAGCTGGTCCTGCTCGTAGCGCAGGCGGGCGTCGTCCGGCGCGAGCACGACGGCCTGCTCGTACCGCCGCCACGCCCGCCGGTCGTCGTGCGCGACGTTGTACGCGCCCAGGGCGGCGTCGCGGAGCAGCACCGGGTCGTCCAGACCTCCCTCGATCGCCTCCTCCCAGCAGTCCAGCGCCTCCGAGCGCCGACCGTGCGCGTACAGCAGCGTGCCCAGCAGGTACCGCGCGACGGCGTCCTGCGGGTCGGCGGCCACTGCCCGGTGCAGGACGTCGTGCGCGTCCAGGCCGTGCGGGAACGCCCAGGTCGTGTCGGTCACCCGCGCACGCAGGCGCCGCTGGGCGGCCTCGCCCCGCCGGCCGAGGTCGTCGAGCACCGCGGCAGTGGTGTACAGCGCGAGGGGCCGGACGTTCCCGGCCGGGGTGACGGGCGCGGCCGCGGCACGGTCCAGGAGCACCACGGCGTCGGCAAGGGCACCCGCACGGCGCAGATCCGCCGCGACGTCGAGCAGGATGCCCGGGTCCGTCGGGACGTCGTGCCCGGCGAGCGCGCGCAGGGTGGCGTCGAGCGGGTCCACGCGCAGCGCCTCGTCCAGCAGCGCCTCCGCTCGCCCCGCGTCCCCGTGCCGCCGCAGGACGACGGCGCGCAGCGCCGTCCGGCGGGTGTCGTGACCGACGACGCCGTCGAGGGAGTCGAGCACGCGCAGCGCCGCGCGGTTCTGCCCGCGGGCCGCGAGCGACCGGGCGAGCTCCAGGCCCGCGGCGGCCGCCCACGTGGCGTCCCACCCGGCCTTCCCGAACGCCTGCTCCGCCTCCGCGGTCCGCCCGAGACGCGCGAGCGCGAGGCCGGTCAGGTAGAACGCCTCCGCGTCGAGCGGGTTCGCGTTGCGCCGGGTGAGCCGCCGCAACGCCGTCCGGGCGAGCTCGAGCGCGCGGTCGTAGCGGCCCGCCCGGTAGGCCCGGTCGGCCAGCGCGAGGTTGGTGCGCACCTCCCCGGGGTCGCGGCGCAGCGCCTCGCGCCAGTACGGCAGCGGCGACCTCGTCGGGTGCCGGTATTGGCTCAGGTGCAGACCGGTGAGGTACAGCTCCTCGACGGTGCCGACGGCCTCGGGCAGCGGCGGCTCCTCGGCGACCCACGGCTCCTCGTCGTCGACCGCCGTGGGCGTCCACCGCACCAGCAGCCGGCCGGTGGCGTCGACCAGCTCGGCCGCGAGGTCCTCGCCGGGGCGGGTGTCGGTGGCGAGCTCCGCCACCTCGCCCGGGACGAGGTCGACGGTACGGCTCGCGAGCACGGCGTCGCCCTGCACGAGGCGCAGCGTCGCCCCGGCGCGGGCCGACGTCACCGCGAACCGCGCCGTGACCGGCCCCTCCCGGTCGACGTGCACGGCGGCGTCCGGGGTGGCCTGGTGCGCGGCCCCGATGCCCGGGATCGGGTACCAGTACTGGGAGAAGACCTTCGTCTCGCCGGGGAGCAGCCAGGTGAAGTCGGGCTGGTTGTCGGTGTACACGCCCGCCATCAGCTCCACGTACGGGCCGTCCGCGTCGGTGAGCTGGGCGTCCCACGCGTGACCGAACGGCGCGTTCCCCCACGTCCACTGCTTCTTGCCGGGCGAGACCCGTCGCTCGGCCCAGTGCACGAAGCCTGCGCCGGCGGCGTGGTCGTAGCCCCCGAAGAAGTCCTGCTGGGAGTCGACGATCATGTACGACGTCGGGACCGGGATGTTCCGGTAGAAGTCGATCCGGTCCGCCCCGGGGTCCTGCGCGGCCAGCGCCGCGTAGTCGACGCCGTAGTACGGGCGGTCGGCGTGCGGGAACGACGTGAGAGCGCGCCGGGCGTGGTCCGCGACGTAGCGCACGTCCTCCGGGAAGAACGACTGGTAGTCGTCGTTCACCCGGGCGGCCACGTTGGCCCACCACAGGAACGTCTGCCGCTCGCTGGTCCGGTTGTGCAGCCGGACGACGAGCTCCACCACGGAGCTCTCCGGGCGCAGCCGGACGCCGTGCTGCGCCGACATCCGCGCGAACGGGTCGTGGTCGTGGCACCAGACCGTCACCGACCCGTCCTCGCCCCGCTCGACCGTGGTCTCGACGGGGAGGTACGTGGCGGGCCGGTGGTGCTGGGGCCAGTTGAATTCCACGCCCCCGCTGATCCACGGACCGCCGAGCCCGACCAGCGCGGGCTTGATGACGTTGTTCCGGTAGAAGAAGTCGTAGCCCGTGGTCTTGTCGTACCCGATGTGGATGCGGCCGCCGAGCTCCGGCAGGACGACGAGCCGCACGTACGCGTTCTCCAGGTGGATCGCCCTCCAGGACCGCGGGTGCCCCTCGTCCTCGACGTGCTCGACGAACGGCAGCGGGTAGACCGCGCCGCTCGACCCCTGGTAGACGCGCCGGTCGAGGTACATCGGGTACCGGCTCGGGGTCCCCGCCTCGTAGGTCCGGATCGTCAGCGGCTCGCTCCACGCCACGGCACCGCCGGCCGCCAGCACCACCGCCTCGTCGGCGGGCGCATCGGGCAGCGTGATCGTCGCGTGCGGGTGGCTCGTGGTCTCGGCCGGGCTGGGCTCCCGGACTGCCACGGGCTCCTGCGCGGCGTTCGTCGCGGCGGGCTCGGTGCGCTCGTCGGTGGACATCGCCGACCTCCTCGTTGTGCGGCGGCGCTCCTGTGCGCCGGCTGCCTCGACCGTAGGGGCGCGACCAGCGGGGGGTACATGGGCTGAGCGACGGAGATCATGGAGGAACCGCCGATGCGAGCCGGGCCGGCCGCCCGGCGCGGCACGGCGATCCGACTCGCCTTGACGCACGAGCGCGCCGGCACTTGGATCCGGGTATGGATGAACCAGCGCTCGTCACCGCGGACTCGAGACGCGAGGGCTTCGCCGGCCAGCGGATGTTCGTCGTCGCCCGCCCCGTCGCCCGCGCGGCACTGGCGCGGCCGGTCACGGGCCGCCTCGTGGTCACCGACGCGGGGTGCTTCCCCCACGCGGCCCGGCACGGCCGGGCCCGTCCCGCGGGTGCGGCGCAGCACGTCCTGCTGGTCTGCACGGAGGGCTCCGGGTGGTGCCGGACCCCGGACGGCCGGGAGCCGGTCCAGCGCGGGGACGCAGTGCTGCTGCCCGCCGGCGTCGAGCACGAGTACGCGGCCTCCGACGAGGACCCGTGGACCCTGTGGTGGTTCCACTTCGCGGGATCCGACGCGGCGGAGCTCGCCGTCACCGCCCGGGCCGCCGCCGGGGGCCCGGTCACGCACCTGCGGGACGCCGCGCCGGTCGCGAGCCTCGTCTCGCAGATCCTGGACGAGCTGGACACCGGCACAGCCGGCGGCCTCACGCGGGCGACCGGGACCGCCTGGAACGCGCTGACCGAGATCATCGCCACGGGCCGGCGCTCCCCGGGGCCGACCCTCGGGCCGGTGGAGCGCGCGGTGGAGCACCTGCGGGCGACGACCCCTCGGCGGACGTCCGTCACCGCCCTGGCCGCCATGGTCGGGCTCGGGACGTCCCAGTTCGGGACGCTCTTCCGCGAGCACGTGGGGGTGTCGCCTCTGCGGTACCAGACCGACCTGCGGATGGCCCGTGCCCGCGAGCTGCTCGACACCACCACCCTGTCGGTCACGGCTGTCGCCGGAGCCTGCGGCTACGACGACCCTCTGTACTTCTCGCGGCAGTTCGCGAGCACCCAGGGCCAGTCCCCCCGCGCCTTCCGCCGGCGCGCGACGTGAGACGGCCCGGCCCGGCCCGCGGGGCTCGGGCCGGGCCGGCGGCCTCGGCGTCACTTGGGCAGGCCCACCCGGCGCTCGCCGTTCCGGAGCTGCTGGATGACGACGGCCGCCACGAGCAGCGTGCCCTGGGCGACGTTCTGCCAGAAGACGTTCACCCCGAGCAGGCTCATGCCGTTGAGCAGCACGCCGAGCAGGATTACCGCGAGGATCGTCCCGCCGATCGAGCCCTTGCCGCCGCGGAGCGCGACGCCGCCGAGCGCGGCCGCCGTGATCGACTGGAACTCCAGCCCCTCGGACCCGGACACCGGCTGGCCCGATCCGGTGCGCGCGGTGATGAGCACGCCCGCGAGAGCGGCGACCACGCCGGCGAGGACGAACACGCCGAGGATGTACCGGTTGATGTCGATGCCGGAGAGCCGGGCGGCGGTGTCGTTCCCGCCCACCGCGTAGATGTTCCGCCCGAAGCGCGAGTACCGCAGCATGACGTGGATCGCGACGGCCACGAGCGCCAGCACCCAGACCAGCGTGGGGATGCCCAGCAGCGAGCCGCGGGCCAGGAAGATGAACACCGGGTCGGCGCCGGTGTACCCCTGGGCACGCCCGTCGGACACGAGCTGGGCGACGCCCTTGTACGCGATGAGCCCCGCGAGCGTGGCGATCATCGGCGTGACGCGCCCGAACACGACGATGCAGGCGTTGAGCAGACCGCACACAGCGCCCACGGCCAGCGCCCCGGCGATGCTGACCGCGGCCCCGCCGGTCGTCGTGAAGAGCATCGCCGACGTCACCGACGCCAACCCGGCCACGGACCCGACCGACAGGTCGATGCCGCCGAGGATGATCACGACCGTCTGCACCAGCGCCAGCAGGCCCGAGATGGTGACGGCCATGCCGATCGTCTTGAGGTTCGAGGTCAGGAAGAACGCGGAGTTCTGCGAGCCGATGACGGCCACCAGGATCGCGATGGCGAGGATCAGCGAGAGGTTCTGCACGCCGATCGCCAGCACCGCGCGACGCAGCGGGTGGGCGACCGGCCGGGCGGTGGCGGCGGAGGACGCGGCGGGCGCGGTCGTGGGGGCGGCGTTCATCGGGTGTGCTCCTCGGAGGCGGTGTGGTCGGCGATGGCGAGGGTGAGGATCCGCTCCTCGGTGGCGTCCTCGCGGGTCAGCTCGCCGGCGACCCGCCCGTCGCGCATCACGACGACGCGGTCGGCCAGGCCGAGGACCTCGGGCAGCTCGGACGAGACGACCAGGACCGCGGCACCCTCGGCCACGAGCTGGTCGATGATCGTGTAGATCTCGGACTTCGCGCCGACGTCGACCCCGCGGGTCGGCTCGTCGAGCACGAGGATGTCGGTGCGGCGCGCGAGCCACCGGGCCAGCACCACCTTCTGCTGGTTGCCGCCCGACAGGTTCTGGACGCGCTGCTCGAGCGACGGCGTCCGCACGCGGAGCTGCTGCACGTAACGCTCCGCGAGCGCGCGCTCCTGACGCGCCCGGACGAAGCCGAACCGGCTCAGGCGGTCCAGGACGGCCAGGGCGATGTTGTCCCGGACCGTGCGGACCATCACGAGCGCGTCCGCCTTGCGCTCCTCGGGGGCCAGCCCGATGCCCGCGGCGATCGCGTCGGCGGGTGACCGGAAGGTCCGGCGCGTCCCGTGCACCAGCACCTGCCCGGACCGCACCGGCCGGTCACCGGCGATCGCGAGGGCCAGCTCGCTGCGTCCCGCGCCCACCAGGCCCGCCAGCGCGACGACCTCCCCCCGGCGCAGCGTGAGCGAGACGTCGCCGACGTCGTCGGTGGTGACGTGCCGCAGCTCGAGCGCCACGTCCCCGGGCGTCACCCGGGTCCGGTGGAACATGCTGGACAGGTCGCGGCCCACCATCATCCGCACGATCTCCCCCACGGTCGTGTCGCCGACCTCGCGGGTGCCGACCAGGCGACCGTCGCGCAGCACGGTCACCGAGTCGGCGATCTGGAAGATCTCGTTCATGCGGTGCGACACGTAGGCGATCGCCTTCCCCGCCGCCCGCAGCTCGCCGATCAGGCGGAACAGCACCTCGGTCTCGGCGTCGGACAGCGAGGACGTGGGTTCGTCGAAGCAGATGACGCGGGGGTCGTCGACCAGCGCGCGCACGATCTCGACCATCTGCCGCTGCGCAGGCGACAGCGCGTCGCCGCGCAGCCGCGGGTCGAGGTAGCGCAGCAGCCCGAACCGCTCGAGGTCGCCGGTGGCGCGCTGCTGCAGCGTCCGCTGGTCGACGAACCCGGCCCGGCCGGGCAGGGCCCCGAGGTAGATGTTCTCGGCGACGCTGACGAAGGGCACGATCTCCGGCTCCTGGGCGATCACGCGCACCCCGGCGGCGCGGGAGGCGAGCGGCCCGGAGAACGCGACGGGCTCACCGCCGATCTCGATCGTGCCGGCATCGGGCTGGTAGTCGCCGGTGAGGATCTTCAGCAGCGTGGACTTGCCCGCGCCGTTCTCCCCCATCAGCGCGGTCACGTGCCCGGCGCGGAGGTCCAGGTCCACGCCCTGGAGCGCCTGCACCCCGGCGAAGCCCTTCGCGATGCCGCGCGCGGCGAGGCTCGCGCTGGCCGTCGTCAGTGTGGTCATGGATGTTCCGTCCGCTCGGAGGGGGTACGAGGTGGCGCCGCGGTGGGGTGCGGGCTCGCCGACGACGATCCCGCACCCCCCGGCCGGTCACGTGCAGACGACGCCCTCGGCCTCCCAGTTGGACGCGTCGACCATGTGCGTGTCCGCGATGGTCTCCGGCGGGAGCACGACGCCGTCGCGGATCTGCGCCACCATCGCGTCCACTGCGGCGGCGCCCACGTCGCGACCGGAGATGAACAGCGCGGCCTTGTTGCCCGTCTCCTGGCCCGCCGACCAGTCCTTGCAGGTCAGGTACGCGCCGAGGCCGACGCCGATGATGTTGTCCGGCGAGATGCCGGCGTTCTGCAGGGCCGTCACCACGCCGGTCTCTGTCTCGTCGTTGCACCCCACCACGACCCAGTTGTCGACGTCCTGGTTCGCGGTGATGACCGCGCCGGCACGGTTCATCGCGTCGGTCGCCGAGTTGTCGTTGCCCAGCTCGATGACCTCGGGCATCGGGTCCACCGCGGCGCCGAACGACTCCGTCGCGCCGTCCAGGCGCTGCACGCATACCGAGAGGTCCATCTTGCCGGTGGCGATGATCCGGGTCGCGCCGGCGTCCCAGCCGGCGTCGGTGTAGAGCTCCGCGGCCTTCTCACCCACCGAGTTGCCCATCGCCGTGCCGTTGAACCCCACGAACGGGGCCGGTGCGCCGTCCGCGTCCTCCAGCGAGTCGTCCGACGCCAGCAGCGGGATCCCGGCGGCCTCCGCCTTCTCGATGACCTGCGGGCCGATCGCCTGGTCGGGCGCGACCATGATGATGCCGTCCACACCGCGCGCGATCGCGGCGTCGAGCTCGGAGATGGCCTTGTTCGAGTCGGTCCCGAGGTTGACCACCGTCACCGTCACGTCACCGAGCTCGGCCGCGGCCGCCTTGGCCCCGTCGGCCTGGTCGACGAAGTACTGCTGGTCGCCCTGCTTCTGCAGGTACACGATCTCGATCGGGCCGCCGTCGGAACCGCCGCCGGCTGCCTGCGCCGCGCCGCCCCCCTGCTCCTGGCCGGAGCTGCACGCGGCCAGCGCCAGCACCAGGCCGACGGCGCCGACCGCCGCGCGGGCCCGCGCCTTGTCCGTGGATGTCTTCATCGTCATCGCCTTGTCTGTCGTGGTGCGGGTCGGCCTGCTCGGCCGGTGAGCCTGCTCGGACGACGCCGGTCCCCTCCGCGGATCGCCCCCGGTCCCCGCGTGCCCCGCTCGTCGTCGAGCACGGAGGGAACCTAACGCCACGCGGACGACGGGCAGCAGGGGTGTTCGGACGGACTTCATGGACGAATCGGCGATCGAGCCGCACCCGCGTGCCTCCGGTCCCCCCGCTCCGGCCACGCACGACCCGAAGACTCCCCCGTTGCAGGCGCCTTCGTCCGCACGCGGCTCCTGAGCACGACCACGGCTGCTGCCGACGCCGAAGCCCAGCGCCGCGCCCTCAACCGCCTGCGCCGCCCGCGGCCAGCTCAACGCCGTGACCGACGCCGTCGACAACGGGGCGCCCGCCCGGTGGTGCGACGGGCACGCCGACTCCCCGCCCGCCGTGCTGTTCGGCCGCGGCCTGCTGCAGCTCCTGCTCACGGCGCGGCTCCGGCGAGGGCCGTGCCCGGAGGCGGCGAACCCCCGGCCAGAGGACCTCTGACCGGGGGTGACCTGCTGCTCGGGCTGTTCTGACGAACACACCCACTGTGGCTTGTTCGGCCAACTCTCCGACCAGGCGGTATGTCTTGCCTGGTCAGGTGCCATGTACAGACCGAAGGTGTGCTTGTGTACAGGCTGGGCGGCTAGCCCGTGAATCCGGCGACGAGATCGAGGAGTCCAGTGGCCGCGACGTTCGCGGCCACATCTCCAGCGAGTGCGATCGCACCGACGCGTACACGCTCGACGAACGTCTTGGTGTGCTCCCCGGCGACACCGCCGTCTGCTTCGACGGCGGCACCGAACTCGGTCGCGTGCTCGGTGCTCAGGCCAAGCTCGCGGGCGGCACGAACCAGGTCAGCGAGGTCGCTCTTCTTCACGGTGGAGCGTTGCCGCGATCGATCGCCAGTGGCGATGTTCGCGCCGTCGCCGTTGACGGTGATGTTGAAGTTCTGGACGACGGAACCGAGCTGGCGGTCCTCGACAGTCGGCCCTCCTGGTTCGCCGGCGTCTGGCGCGACATCTTCGAGGGCCAGCGCGAGATCCAGGACTCGCGTACGGATCTTGTCGAGCGTTCCGGTGAGCATCGTGCGCGGCACCACGAGCCACGCCTCCGAGAGCACGAGCATCTCGATCCGAGCGCCGCCTTCTCCGTTGCGTGAGCGCCGGTCGTACTCGTTCACCTGGTGCGGTTCCCACCTGAGCACGGGGTCGCTGTCGCCAGCGCTGAGCCGTTCGAGCTCGGCGACAGGCTCGCGAAACTCTGCCGTGAACATCGTGAGGAAGTCCTCGGCGATGCCCGCGGGTGACACCTGGCCAGGGACGCTGAAGCCGCCCGGGCCAGACCAGGTGCCACGAGCCGGCAGCGACCGCCGAGCGCGGTACTCCGGAAGGTCCTCATCGGGTCCGTAGCCGTTGAGCTCGTTGGTCGCCCATCGGGCGAGCGTGTTGTCACCAATCCTGGCGGCAAGGATCTTGACCTGACGGATGACGTCGGAGAGCGAGCGCGATCCATCGGCTGCTTGGTCGATCAGGGTTGCGAGTCGTGACATCGGCATCTCCCCGTCTTGATGATGTGCCGATCGTAGATGCCCCCGTCCGCGTACTCGCGGTCCGCGGGAATTCGATCGACCTTGCGTCAGAAGTTGACTGCCTGTCCCGGGCGTGACGGATACCGTGCCTGTGTGGACCCACTCGCTCCGTTTGGACGTCAGGAACCGTGCTGGTGCGGTTCAGGCAAGACGTACCGGCTGTGCCACAAGCGTTGGGCGACCCCGCAGTCCCAGCCAGGCGATCCGACGCCGCCCGACCCCGAAGACGCGATCTTCCTGAGCCCACGGGTGAGCCTCGCCAGAGGCGCCCTGTCGAACGCCATGCCAGCCGGCACCCCGATCACGATGCCCGCGGCGCCATCCGAGCCCCGGCCGTCTCCCCTGAGTTACGTCGAGCACGCCATCGCGACGTTCCCGACGGAAGAGCCCGCTTTGTCGGTCCGAGACCTCGGGCGACTGCGCGTCGACCTGCTGCACCGACTGTCTCGCCTGCCCGACAACACAGACGAAGTCCAGCTAGAACTGCGTGAGGGCGTCGCACAAGCGGCGCTACTCGCCTGGCAGACCGTGGGAACCCTCGCTTTGACCCCCGCGACGCTTCTGTGGAACGAGGAACTCGACCCCGCCACCTTCATCGGTCGGACGATCCTGCTCGCCGACCACGTCCTCACACCCGACAGGATCCTCGCGGCCGCTTCCCACCGCACCACGAACGCCGCCCTGCGTCACCTCGCCCGCACCGAGCTGCGCCGCGAAGGTCTGATTCGAACTGGCCGCGTCATATCGGTGCCGTCCGGCCCAGCACTGGCCACCGGAGGCGACGCCGCCTACGAAGCCGCCCGCCTCGACCTCACCAACGCTGAGCTGACGGACTTCATCCGAGACCAGCTCGTCATCGAGGGTCCGACCGCGCGAGAAGCACTGTTCGTGAACGCAAAGGACGACTTCGAGCACGAACCACACATGTGGCTCTACGCGCACTTCGTGCCCGGCAGCGTCGACGAGGACGGCCACTTCCAGACACGGATGCTCGGACACTTCGACCCTCAGCACGACTACCAACCGTGGATCGCACAGACCATCGACGACGCCGTTCGCGCCTACGTGCAGCGCACCGCTGATCGGCTCGTCGTTGCCGACCTCGTCGGAGCCGAGTACGTAGCGGCCTCGCCGTTCGAAGCCCGGCTGCTGCGCCGACGAAACCCAACCTTCACGCCAGGTCCCGCTTCTGCGGGCGTCTGGGCAGATGTTCCCGTCCTGCGCAGCCTCGAATCGAAAGACCTAGTGAAGATTCTCAACGAGGATGAGGCCGTGCACGACCTGCGAGGGAGGGTGCAGCTGGCAGTCAAGAGCGCGAGCGACCTGGCAGGACAGGCCAAAGCCATCCAGGAACTAACTGACGAGCTCGATCACTCGTCCGCGATCCTGGATCGCAAGTTGCGCACCGAGCGCGCCTACTCCGCGATCACTCCGGCTGCCCTTGGAACGGCAGGTCTCGTCATCGGCGCCGCTGGCGGTGTGCCTGGATTCGCGGGCGCCGCGATCGGCGCTGTCGCCGGGATCGTCCCGTGGATCGGCGCCCGCAGAAACGCCCGCCGTGACGCGGCGTACTTGTTCGTCACCGCGCGGCGTCGGAAGCGCTGACTCCGTCGTCGCGCTAGTCGTTCGCCCCCGATTGTCTGACGGTAGCGTCAGGGTCGACTGTTCGACATCAGCACGGCCAGCAGGGAAACCAGATCGGCGGGCGGTTCGAAGTAACCCCAGTTGGTGGTGGAGTTGCCGAACGCGCTAGTGATCGCATTGTTGATCGCTTGGTCATCCAGCAAGTCAACCGGAACGGCCTGAGACACCGCGATTGGACTCACCTTGGAGCGCTGGCCGAGCAGGTTGAGATCGATGTACTCCTCCAGCGAGTCGCGGGTGCCAGCCCCGCGCATCGCACCCCGCCCTTGCGCGTGCAACTCCAAGACGCCCTCGTCGGGTAGCGGACCCGGCAGGTCTCTTGCGAGCCACTGCGGCAGGTCGCGGGTCGCGTGTCGGGCAAGCGCCGCCAGGCTGCGCAGCACCAGATGCAAGGGCAGCGGGGCGCCCGGGACGGACAGGCTGACGTCGGCGACGAACCGCAGCGACGGTTCCCCGTCGAGCAGTGCTACCGCGGCACGCACGGACGCCTCGGGGGCGGCGCCTACCGCTCGTGCGAGGTCCTGGTGAGCGACGAAGCACGTGTCGTTCGTTGCCACTGCGTCGAGCCACGATGGTTGGGTTCCGCCTACCCCGCCGTTCGAGGCGTAGTAGTCGTGCCAAACGTCCAGCAGGGAAGTCGGAGTGAGCGCCGGGAATGCCCTCGGGTCGGCGAGTCGCCCGGGAACCCCGGTGGGGGACGTCGGGCGCCAGACCGCGCGCAGGTGCACGCTCGTACGGTTCTGGTTCGCGTGCGCGAAGCGCCCCGGGCGCGAGCCGGCGAACATCTGGTCTAGCCCGTGACGCGGGAACGGCTGCGCCTCGAGGGCGGAAGGGGCGCTGGCGACGACTGGAATCGGCGCGCGCGCGGGTCTGGGCCCGAGACGTGCCATGGTCTTCTTCGCGGACATGGCCGGCCTGGCCATAGCCGCGGTGACGTTGGCGTCGTCCCGGAGTGTGTAGTTCGGCAGCCGATTGAGTCCGAGTAGGTCGCTGGGGAGCTTCAGTCGATCTACCCCATTCGGGCAGAGCAGGAAGACGCGACGCACTCCGAGCGCTCCCATGAACAGGCCAGTCTCGAACAGCACGTTGTCGCGCGGAGCGGGGGTGATCTGTCCCCTGGCCTCGACAAGGTCGTCGGGTGTCACGAGCAGCACGGCGAAGTCGCTCGACTCAGCCTGCTCGACCAACGCTTCCATCGCGTACAGCCCGGGAGTGAACACGTCCTGATCCCACACGGTCGCTTCGCACTCGAAGACGCCCTCGAGGGCGATCTGGAAGTGCCGCGCTACGTCGAGTGCTTCCGTCGACGATCCGATGAAGACGGCAGGCTTGGTCACGACGACTCTCTTCACTGAGTGATTGGCGGACAGCGCACTGGGGTGAGCGCGGCGGTCCTGTGAGCGTTCGCGCGATTAGCAACTTTATCCACGGTGGATAAAGTTGCTAAGAACCTTAACTTGCCTCGCGCGACACTCAGGACCCCGCCGCGGACCGCGGCCTGCGCTTCAGAGGCGGGATCACAAGGTCTGGCATCGCCCGGAGCATGAACTTGTCGAAGTGCGGCACCGTGAACGCGGCGTACCCGTGCTGAGGCGTGTACAGCAGCCCCATGTCGATGAGTTCAGCACGGGTCGGGCCCAGCTGGGTCGACTCTCGTTCCAGCACCGCAGCGACCTCTCCAGCCTTCTGCGGTTCAGGCCCGAGCTGGGCCATCGCCCGCAGGTACGCACTCTGCAGCTCGGTCGCCCGGTCAAGTCGGACTCGGAAGAACGACGCATCGAGCTTGGCTTCGTAGAGCTCGGATGCGTCCTCGATGTCACGGCGGGTGATCGGCGTTGAGCCGGCGACTCCCCACGCGGCGTGCCCGAGCTCCTGAATGAAGTACGGGTAACCACCCGTCAGCTCGAACGCGAGGTCGAGCGCGTCGCTGTCGTAGCTGACGTCCTCCGCGGTGGCGGGCTCATTCAGGGCGCGCCTGGCGTCCTGCTCCTCGAGGTTCCCGATCTGGGGGAACTTGAACAGCCGCTCGGCGTACGACTTCGCGTCACCGGCAAGCTCGGCGATCTGCGGCAGACCCGCACCAACGAGCGTGATCGGCAGGGCACGCTGGACGACCTTGTGGAGCGCGACGATCAGGGACTCCAACTGCCCCTTGCTGAGGAACTGGATCTCGTCGAGTAGCAGGACGACACCCTTGCCCTTGTCCTGGGCTGCTTCGCCGAGGGTCAGGAGCACATCGGTGAGGTCCATTGAGAGGTCGCCGTGATCAGCGAGGCCCTCAATCGCGTCCACGTTCAAACCCGCCTGCCACGTGCCCTCAGCGTCGACCGACACCGTGAACGACGCGAGAGCCGCGGCCTCCTTCTTGAACCGCTCCGACCACCTCGCCCTCGGCTCCAGCTCGAGCAACGCCATCCGCAGTCGAGCAGCGATATCCATGCGGAAAGCCTTGTCGTCGTGCTTGACGACCTCGTACTCGATGACGCTCCAGTCTTGCTTCAGCGCGACCTCGCGGAATTGCCCCAAGAGCACGGTCTTCCCGACGCCTCGCAGGCCCGTGATGATCATCGACTGCTCAGTGCGACCACGAGCGATCCGCTTGAGGAGCACATCGAACGCCGCGAGCTGGTCGTCACGGCCCACGAGGACGTCGGGGCGCGCGCCGGCGTTCGGTGTGTACGGGTTGAGCACGGGATCCATGAGAGCCTTTGGGCATTGAGGTCGATTTATCCGTGCGCAGTAAAACACCTAAGGTCGGTAGCTGGTGCCCCTGACCGGCCAGCTTCGCCCGGTCGGACTAGTGCGCAGATGTCATCGTCGGAGTCTTAGCGGTGTTACCTGCGCGAGATAACTGACGGCTGAGTGTTCAGCCCCACCGGGGTGCAGCCCTCGGGCTCACCGCCACGCGCGACCCCCTACCGCGATCTCGTCCAGAGCCGCCAGGGGAGACCGAGCGATCACGCGCTGGCTCGCGACTGTCCACGCGAACCAGACGTCGTCGATCGGGCTTCGGGCGGCGATCCCCGAGTCACCTGGCTCCTGCGGTGCTCGCGACGCGCCGACGACGACGTGCTTACCGCGGGCGAGGGCGTAGCCGACCTCTACGAGAGTTCCGTAGGCGGTGCAGTGCTCGCTGGGTTCCAGTTCGTCCAGCCAGGCGAAGACGACGTCGGCACGATCGATCTGCGCCAAGCAGTCCGCTGCGGTCCTCGGCCTGCTGTGCCCGTTCGTGCAGCCTCCTGCACGTGCATGGGTGTCGCCACCGTGCGCACACCCATGATCGCAGCCAGCGAAGAACGGTCCGACGTACGTGACACCGTCGTAGCGTGTGCCGATCTGGTCCGGGAGATCACCGACGCTGTTCGAGTAGCTCCGGTCGGTGCTCGCGTCGCGCAGTTCGGCTGAGACGTGGTGCCGCCAGTCGCTCTTCGCGATCTTTCCGGCGAGGTAGATCTGTGTCATGTTCGCTCCACTTCATCGTGCAGGGACAGACAGCGCGTGAGGGCTGTGTGTCCGATCATCCCGCTAGACGCACACGCCTGGGCCAGAACCGGCCCCCGATCTGTGCTCGACGGGCCGACGGCGCCCAACCGGTGTTCACCGTTCTGCCTCAGACGGCGAACACGGGCCCGGAAGCTCTCGTCGCAGCGGACGGAGTCGACGACGCCAAATCGAGCGCTCGACGCCCGCCTCGACCCACACCTACTTCTGCCCCCGTTCACCTACCTCGCCGTCGAGGGATAGCGGCCAGTGTCGGCGTCAGGGCGCACCGGACGCACCCTGCCCTGCCAGCGCTCGGCTAGCAGGGCAGGGCGTCTTCAGTGGCGCGCCCGCATCGCCTGGATCAACGCGATGACGTCCTTGCGGACCGGGTGCGGCTGCCGGGCGAACCATTTCAGCATCAAAGTGAACATGAACGCTGCGGTCACTATCGCGCCGAGAACGACGAACGCGAGCACCGGGTGGAACGTTGCTACTGCGCCGAGACTGCACGCCCCGACGACCTTGGTCAAGTTCATGTGAGCTCCTGCCTGCGGGCATGAAAAAAGCCCGCACGAGGCGGGCTTGGTTCACGGGATAAGGGGTTGGGTTTGGAGGGCTGCGGGCAGGGCCCCGCCTAGGGAGGTCGCAAGGGAGACCTCCCCTCGTACTCACAGGGGTGTTGCTACGTGGGCGTTCGCACCCACGCTTGGGGCCGCCGGCGCGGGAGTCGCCGCTCTCGCGCGACGCGCATCAGGTCCCCGACGCGCAGCAGCACGCGTGAGTTGCCTTCGATGCGGATCGGGGTGAGGTGCCCTCGGTGGATCCAGGAGCGAATGGTTGCCGGGCTTACATCGGCGAGCACCGCGGCGTCCGGCGTCGTGACGAGGTTGTCGTGGTATCGGCCCGGGACTTGGTCGATGGGGCGCAAGGTTCGGGCGTGCCAGGGGTCAGGAGACGGGATGCCCGTCCCGCGGTGCCGTTCGCTGATCAGCTGGTGGGCTCGTCGGACATCTACTGCGGCGAACACGTGAGACGGCCCCTGCTTGGCGACCGGGGCTAGATACCCGCGACGCACCCACTGTCTGACAGTCGCGGCGGTCACACCCAGAAGATCGGCTACGTCCCTCGTAGTGAGCCGGTCCTGGTAGCGCAGAGTGTCGTAGATGTCGTCGTACTCATCGCCATACCGGCGGTACTCGCGCAACGTCTGAGGTCGTGGACCACGTCGGTGCGGGCCACGCCTCCACTCCGTCGGTGCAGCGCGAGCGGTCGGCTCCGTCGCCACAACGCGTGTGGCGGGTGCGGTGGGCGGGGCGGTGACGTCTCGAGCGCGATCTGCAAGAGCCGCCTGCGGCCGGTAACGACGGACGACGGGTGCGGGAACAGAACTCAGGTGCGAGCTGACCCATTCGCCCTCGGCGCGCAGTCGCGCGACGAGATCACGGGACGAGATGCCCAGCGCCCACGCCAGCTCGTGAACTCGCATCTCGTCACTCTATCTACGTGACATCGCAACACGACGCTCGGCACCGCTTGGCGCGGCTTCGCACCAGGACAGCGAAAAGCCCCGACACCTTCGATGCCGGGGCTCCGTCTGGGCGCACGTCTCCTACCGATGAAAGCGTGACATACCTGGACGTGCGCTGCAAGGAAACGCACGTGCCGACGCTCGCCCGTGCCCTGGCTGGACGAGCGTCACCGACGAAGCCAGGTGACTCTCGGCAACGCAAATCGGGTGTCACCTACCCATGCAGCGGACCCCCGCCTGGTGATCGCGGCGTACGCGAGCGGCCTGGCGCGACCGAGCGGCCGACCCCTCTGACCTGCGCGTGCGTCGGTTCCTTCCGCCCCGAGTTCACCCGAACGGGTGTTTGTGCGGGACGAACCACTAAAGCGGACATCCCCGCACCCGCGACGTGCCACGGTGAGCGGACCACTCGATCAGAAGGGGGCCTGACCGGATGCCTCCGCTCATCGCGATCGTCTCGGAGAACGTGGCGGCCGTCGCGTACGACCCGCCGTCGCGGACCATGCGCGTGCAGTTCCGCAGCGGAGGGACCTACGACTACCGCGGAGTCAGCGCCGACCTGTACCAGCAGATGCTCCTTCCGCACCCGTGGCGCCGGGTCGGCAAGCGGGTCCTGGCACACCCGGTCTCGCGAGTGCGCTAGGTCCCCACCGCGCGAGCGTCCGGACCCGTCCGAGCAGGAGCGAGCACCATGTCCATCGAAGCGAGCATCGTCGAGTGGGCGCTCACACGTCCCGGATGGCAGCAGGACGTCCTCGTGGCGGCCAGCAAGGGTGAGCAGCTCGACGAGCAGGGTGTCGTGGAGCTCGCCGACACGATCGTCGCCGGCACGGCCGCCGCTCCGACGAACGAGGCCAAGGCCATAGAGCTGCGCCCCGCGACCCCCCAGCAGGTCTGGCTCTCGTCGATCTCGGAGACGTCGGGCGTCAACGCCCTCGTCGAAGGTCAGACCCTCGACTTCGGCATGAAGGGCCTCACCGTCGTCTACGGCGACAACGGCAGCGGCAAGTCCGGGTACGCGCGGCTCGTCAAGGCCCTCGTCAGCGCACGGCACCGACCGACGATCCTGCCGAATGTGTTCACTCCCACGACGACTCCTCCCTCGTGCACACTTCGGTTCAACGTGGCAGGTCAGGAGCGTGCGTTCGCGTTCCCCGGCGACACCGTGCCGGAGCTCGAGAAGATGCGCTTCTACGACGAGCACTGCGGCGACACCTATCTGACCCGGGAGTCCTCCGTGTCGTACCGACCGTCGGCGCTGACGGTCATTGACACGCTCATCCGGGTCTGCGACCAGGTTCGCGCGGAGCTCGCCACCCGGATCAGCACGACCGAGGCGGCGGCGCTCGACTTGGACCTCGCGCCCGGAACCCCGGCCGCGACGTTCACCGGCGGGCTGCGCGCGAGCACCTCCGCTGCCGAGATCACGACGGCGACGACGCTCCCGACCGGTCACGACCAGCGGCGCGCCGACGCGATCACCGAGGAAGCGCGGCTGCGATCGACCGATCCCACGAAGGAGCAGGAGCGTCTGCGGGACCTGGCGAGGCACGTCTCACGACTCGCCACCGACCTGGCGGCCCTCGTCGAGGTCCTCTCCGTCGAGCGAACCCTGACCCGGGTCGCACTCCGTGACAAGGCGCGGACTGCTCGCACCACGGCAGCGGTCGCAGCAGGGGCGTCCTTCGACGACCTCCCGCTCCCGGGGGTCGGCTCCGAGACCTGGCGCACCTTGTGGGAGACCGCCCGCTCGTACTCGACGGCGGAGGTCGACCACGAGCATCCGTTCCCGGCGCTCGAGGACGACAGTCGCTGCGTGCTGTGCCAGCAGGTGCTGTCCGCCGAGGCACGTACCCGCATGGGGCGGTTCGACGCCTACATGACCGACACGACCGAGCGCGACGCGGCCGCAGCGGAGACCGCGGCCGCGACGGCGGTCGAGCAGCTGCGCGCCCTCGCGTTCACCACGCCGGCTCAGTCCGCGGCACTGACAGCGCTCGCCGCTCACGATGCGGCACTGAGCGCGCAGGCCGCCACGCTGATCGACGCGATGCAGGCGCACCGCGACGCGATCTCCGCCCACCTGGCGACCACCGATGCTGCGGCCGCACCGGCTCCACCGACGACCGGCGACCTTCCGGCGCGGCTCTCCGCGCTCGCGACCCAGCTCTCCGAGCAGGCGGAGTCGCTGGACCCGGCCGCGTTCGCGGTTGCTCTCGCGTCGGCATCTCGGCTCCGGCACGAGCTCGAGGCTGCTTCCCAGCTCGCCGAGGCCGCACCGCGAGTGCACGCCGAGGTGGCACGGCTCGCTCGCCTCTCCGCGCTCACGGGCGCCCGGTCGAGCGCGGACACCACGGCGATCAGCAAGAAGGCGGCCGAGCTGGCGGAGACGTTCGCCGCCGACCAGGTCCAGCGCCAGTTCCACGCTGAGGCGGTGAACCTGCGGCTCGACCGTGTGGCGTGGCAGAAGGTGAAGGTCACCAAGGGCCAGATCAGCCAGAAGTTCGCGCTCCAGGGAGCGAGCGCGGGGTCGACACCGAGCGCCGTGCTGAGCGAGGGCGAGCAGACGGCGCTCGGACTCGCAGGCTTCTTCACCGAGGCGGTCTTCGACGACTCGCGGTCGGCGATCATCCTGGACGACCCCGTGACCTCGCTCGACCACGGGCGTCGGACCAAGGTCGCCGAACGCCTGGTCGAGTTCGCGAAGAACCGTCAGGTCGTGGTCTTCACGCACGACGTGGCGTTCGTGACCAGCCTCTCCGCCGCGTGCGCCCGCGAGGACGTCACGCTCACCAGCAGGGCCGTCGAGCGTCGCGGCAGCGACCCGGGAGTGTGCTTGACGTCGTTCCCGTGGAACGCGAAGGACTTCGGCCAACGCACGAACCTCCTCGAGACTCGACTGGCCGCGATGAGGAAGGCACGCCCCGACCTCGAGCAGAGCCTGTGGGAAGAGCAGGTCGCGAGCTGGTCGGGCTTCCTCTCCGAGACCTGGGAACGCTGCATCGTCACCGACATCCTCAACGAGGTGTTCGACCGCGGGTCGTCCGAGGTCCGGGTCCGCATGTTTCGCGTGCTCGCGCGGATCACCGCCGCGGACGACGTCGATCTGCAGACCGGGTACGGCGCCACCTCGCGGTGGGGTCGGCGGCACGACAAGGCACCCGAGACGCAGTACCAGGCTCCTGAGCCCGACGAGCTCGAGGAAGAGCTCGTCCGGATCCGGGCGTGGCGCAAGCGTGTCCGTGGTTACCTGAACGCGACGACCTGACCTGCCTCGCGGCCGGCCGCACGACGCGCGCTCGGCGGCCGCACGCCGGGTGAGGCACACGCGTCACACACGCGTGCCAGCCTCCGCTGCGTGAAGCCGGAGCACCACCCCGTCCAAGAGATCCCACGACGTCGTCGTCAAATGGTCGAGCGCGGGGTTCGCCCCGGCAATCGTCCGGAGCACCTCACCCGACAGGATCATCGCGGCCGCGGTGACGGGTCAACGGACCGCGCGAAGGTACCAGCGCCCCCTCAGATGTCGAGCAGCGCGCCTTGCTCGGGGTTCACGCGCACACCTCGTGCCGCAGCAGTCGCACCGGGAACCACCTCCGAGAGCAGGCTTGCGACCTCGAACACGACACCTTCGACCGCGGACTTCGTCACGCACGTGGGGTCCTGCCGCTTCAGACGGGTGTAGACGCGATCCCGGATCAACGTCCGCGACATTGCCGGCGTCAGGTCCTCCTCGGCGAGGATCCGCCCGGCAAGGTCGGCCACATCGGAACGTAGGAGCATCGCGTGGCTGTCTCGTAACCCGTCATGCAGCATCGAGGCGAATTCACCGGTGACAAACCCCGCCTCCGACAACACGGCGGCGACCTGCGGCTGACGCTCTCCGAGGTACCCGAGGAGGAGAGCACGCGCCTCGCGCAGCCCTCCGTGCGAGGACAGCGGTGTCTCGCGCACGAGGTCCTCGACAGCCGCGACGACTACTGCCCGGTCGTCCTCTGTGAACTCCGCTCTCGTGTCATCGGCGTCGGTGTCCTCGAACCGTGCGAGCGCGTCGGTGGTGACGAACAGCAGCTGGACCCACGATGCACCGGCGAGGTGGGCACCGAACTCCTCCGCCTCGTCGTCGGGCACCTCGAGGATCACGACGCGCGGGTCGAGGGCGGTGACCACCTGGATGGCCGTCGCAGTGGCGTCCTCGTCGAGCGGGACGACCACGACGCCGGCCCCCTCAGGGGCCGAGACGCTCGGCGACCCCACGACGGGACGGCCGTCGCTTTCGAACGCGGACCGGATCGCGTGGTGCCAGGCGGCGAGGTCGGTCATGCCCCGAGGATGCCAGCGTTCCGAACCCCACGGGTGCGGAATAGGAGAGCGAGATCCACGTCCAGGCCCAGGGATCTGACCGTCGTCGCCGAGCGCGCACGGAAGGACAGCACTTGCCGATCGTGGAGGTCGTGACCAGCAGCGACGCGCACGACTCGATCGGCAGCGGGGCCGAAGCTGCGAGCTCTCCCTCGGCCATCCGTGCCTGACGTCATCGGCATCATCAACGATCGTCGGCTCCTGGACGGGGTCTACGGCGTGGTCACGTCGCTGCTCGCGATCGCCACCGCGATCGCCCTCAACCTCGGCACGACGCCGCTAGACGAGATCGCGGCGTGGTTGCGCGCAATCGAGGCGCACACGTTCGCGCGCTGGCTGGACGGCAGACTGACCGACACGCTCGCCGCAGCGGCACCCGTCGTGTGGGTGATGGTGCTGCTCGTGTACGGCGCCGCGTGCGTGTCTTTCCGGCTGGAGGACGGGGACGCCATCGCGCGGTACCGGACGGGAGCGAGCCTGTGGGTCGGATTCGCGCTGACCATCCAGACCGGCGCCTCGAGGTCCGGTTGGTACTCGTCGGGATCGTGCTGATCTCGGTCTCAGCGATGGCTGTGGTCGACAGCATCCAGAGCCGCGCTTTGCGCCTGGATCGGCTCACCGTGCTGGGCTTCATCGTGCTCGAGGCTGCGCTCTTCCTGCCCGCCTCGGTCATGGCATGGGCAATCGGCGGGACGTCCGAGCGAACCGACGCTGATCGAGCGGCGGAGACAGTTCTGGACGCCAGGCGCCGGGACGCCGAACGCCGGCCTTCGCCGGTTCAGGAGCCTGCGTCCATCACAGTTGTGGTCGATCCGCGTTCCACGATGCGGTCCCCACCGGCCGCAGGTTCCGGGCCGAGTCTCTGCGACTGAACGCCTGCGGCGAGGCGCGGGCAATCCACCACGCGCCGCCGCGGTCCGACGCCCTTGGCGCCCTGCCGAGGACGCGAGTTGCTCGCGGTGGGGTCTGCTGCACGAGGAGGTGACAGCGTGACCTGCCCTACGGCTTGGTTACCACGGTGCGTGTGGTGGTCAGGCCGGGATGGGTGGCAGTTCGGAGCGTAGCTCGAACTCGATCGGGCTGAGGTAGCCCAGGCTCGAGTGTCGGCGGCGACGGTTATGGAAGATCTCGATGTACTCGAAGATCGCGTTCGCGAGCTCGACTCGGGTGTTCCAGCGTTGCCGGTTGAGCAGCTCGATCTGCATCGAGGACCAGAACGACTCCATCATCGCGTTGTCCAGACCGTCACCGACGGACCCGAACGAGGGCATGAGCCCAGCACGGCGGATGCGGTCGCCGAACGCCCACGACGTGAACTGGGCCCCGTGATCGGCATGCACGATCCCTCCCGGGGCCGGGTCGCGGTTGCTGATCGCCATGTCGAGGGCGTTGATGACCAGACGGGTGTCCTGGGTGGAGTCGATCGACCAGCCGATGATCTTGCGGCTGAAGGCGTCCAGCACGCAGCAGCAGTAGAGCTTGCCCTCGCGGGTGGCGTGCTCGGTGATGTCGGTGACCCACAGCTCGTTCGGTCGAACCCGGTGGAACTTGCGGTTGACCAGGTCACCGGCCGTGACGACACCGCGCAGCCGTTTGACCCTGGCGGGGCCCGGCAGCCCGTAGATCCCGGCATCGTGCATCAGGGCGAACACCAGTCGGGAGGAGACCGTCACATCCATCGCCATGGTCAGTTCGGCGTGCACGCGCCGGTAGCCGTAGGTGCCGCGCGAGGCGACATGGACCTCCCGGATGAGGCCCGTGAGCCACTGGCGGCGTAGCTGGGTCTGGGACGTGGCACGGTTGCGGTAGCGGTAGTAGCCGGGCTTGCTGACGCCCAGGACACGGCAGCAGATTCTGCGTTGTTCATTGAGGCGCTGGTCGAGGTCGAGAGCGTCCTGGCGGGCTACTTGTCAGACCGTGCCCGCTCCGCCGTCGATCTGCGCGAGGCGCTCGCTCGAAGCGGTGTCTCGGACTTGATCGGCCGCTTTATCTCGAGCGTGGTCATCTCGGCCACGCCCTTGTGGGTCAACGGCCCTCACATCGGGCTGAGCCGGCCGCAGTGGCATCAGGTGCAGGTGCTCAAGGAGATCACCAAGCGCTACGTGATCGACGGCGCCGAACTCGCCCTGCTGCAACGCGGGCAGGAGCACGTGCTGGGTGGCCTCGTGGACATGTTGCACTCGTGGACGCAGAATGACCCGTCTCGACTGCCCCCGCGCCTCGCAGCGGAGATCAAGCTCGCGACCACGCAGGGAGGGGCCAAGTACGAACAGGAGTACTACGCCCATCTCGCACAGCGTGAGCCTGGCGACGACTTCATGGAGCCTGCGCCCCGCGGGGAGCCGAACCGGGCCATCGTCGACTACATCTGCAGCCTGAGCGACGCAAAGTGCATGGCGCTGTATCAGAAGCTCAGCGGTCAGCGAGTTCACCGGGCGGGCATCGAGTTCGGTTTCTGAGGTTTGCGCGCTGGCTCGACGGTGCCATGGCGCCGCTACTCGTGAGTCGGTTCGGCAGGGCGTGCGACCGTCGACGTATCTCCGATGCACCTGACCGCCGGACACAGATCGTCCCAGTTCAGGGGCTTGGTGGCCTAAACGCTCAGGTGCGAGGCGTACGCCCGCGCGATGTCGTCGTCGGCCGACGACGTCGTCAGCGCAATGACCGGCATATCGGCTCGACGGCGGTGACCCTGGCCTTGTCGGTGCTGTCGGCGTGTCCCGGCCCGGACCTGATGCGTGGGGCTGCGTGTTGGTCGCGGTGAGACGACGACCCACCGGCCCGACGCTCTGCCGGCGCGCTGCTCCCGGAGAGCGTTGCCTGACAACGATCGTGATTCGCTCGCCTCTACTGGTGCGAGAAGACAGCCGGCGCTGCCCATAAGCGATGCCAGCCCTTGCTTGACTTGGAGCCTGACCCGGTTTCCCGGACAGTTGCGGTGTGGTGATCATGCCGCCGCGGTGGCGGCGGTGTGTAGGTCCTCGAAGTCGTTCGGGGACCGGTAGCCGAGGCCGGAGTGGCGTCGGACGGGGTTGTAGAAGCCCTCGATCCACTCGAAGATCGCCGAGGCGAGCTCCTCGCGGGAGGACCAGGCGTGGCGGTCGAGCAGCTCGCGCTGCATGCTCGACCAGAAGCTCTCCATCATGGTGTTGTCGACCGAGGACGCGACTCGGCCCATCGAGCCGAGCAGGCCGGCCTCGCGCAGCCGGTGCCCGAAGATCCACGACGTGTACTGGCTTCCGCGGTCCGCGTGCACGATCGCACCTGGTGCGGGGTGGCGCCGCCAGATCGCCATCTGCAGGGCGTCGACGACCAGCTCCGAGCGCATGTGGTCCGCGATGGACCACCCGACGATCTTGCGGGTGAACACGTCCAGGACCGCGGCGCAGTAGACCTTCCCGGTGCCCGTGGGGTGCTCGGTGATGTCGGTGCACCACAATCGGTCCGGGCCGTTGGCGGTGAACCGCCGCTGGACGAGGTCGTCGTGCGGTGCTGGCAGCGGTCGTTGCCCGCAGCGTTTGCGCCGGTGGCAGACCCCTATCAACCCGGCCGCGCGCATCAGCCTCGCGACGCGTTTGCGTCCGCAGGCGACCCCGAGCCCGAGACGCAGCTCGGCATGGACTCGCGGGGCGCCGTAGGTCGCCCGCGAGCCGTGATGGATCGCCGTGATCGTCGCGGTCAGCGCCTGGTCGGCGATCGCGCGGGTGCTCGGCGGTCGGTTCATGGCGTCGTAGAGCCCGGAGCGGGAGATCCCGAGGACCCGGCAGGTCGCCGCGACGGGCACCCCGTCAGCGGCCAGCTCTTGGACCAGCCGGGCGCTCATTTTGGGAGGACGTTCTCCCGGGCGAAGTACGCCGAGGCCCGCTTGAGGATCTCGACCTCCATCTCCAGCACCCGGTTGCGGCGCCGCAGCTCGACCAGCTCGCGGCGCTCGTCGGAGCTCACGCCCTCACGGCGACCGGCATCGACGTCGTCCTGGGCCATCCACCGGCGCAGACACGACTCGCTGATCCCGAGATCGGACGCGACCTTCGCGACCGGCTGCCGACCCGAGCGGGCCAGATCCACTGCTCGACGCCGGAACTCCGGCGGCTTGGCTGCAGGCATCCAGGACTCCTCTCCGAGACGATCATCGCCTCAGACCAGGTGTCCGGAGAAGCGGGCCAGGCTCCCTTCCCTGATGCACCGCTCACGCGTGGTGCTCCTGACCGTCGCTCGGCGGCTGCTCGCCTGCCTTGTCCTTCAACCGTGTTCCAGAACTACTTCCATGCAGGATCCCTCGACTTCCCTCCTCACGTCCTTGATCACCACGGAGAGCGGCGAGACTCGGGGTCAGTCACCGTGACGATGATGGGTCGGCGAGTGGCCCGCCCAGCGAACTACGTCGTCGCGGCGATCGCTGCGGTGGCGGCCGCGAAGACGGCGATAACAGGCATGTTCACGGGCAGGGGCTGTCCGTGCCCGTATGCATGGAGCGTTCACCCTGCATGGGCTGACGGTGTTGGCGGAGCGGGGCTTCGCCGCCGCCGGTGTGTCTAGCGGGCCACCGCCCACGGTCATACCGCTATCGCCTGGTCGAACAGCAGCCCAGCGACCGAAGGCGGGCGTGCTGCACTGGTGGTGTCGTCCTTGGGGCGGCTACCGGCGCCGGACGACACGACGATCACAACGACCACGACTGCGACGGCGATGACGGCGACGATCGACAACGCCAGGATCGTGTTCCGGTTCAGCAGGGCCTCGTCGTGTGCGGGTTCATGGTCTCGCTGGCGGGGGGCGGGGTTCACGTCGGTCCTTCCTTGGTGTCGCGCCCTCGGGATCGGGGTGCGCCGGCAGGTGCCTGCAAGCCGGCACCGAGCGCGCCGAGCGCGAGGACCACCGCAATGGTCATGGGGGCGTTGCTGAGGCGATCGGCAAGGGTGAGCGTCGTGCGCAGTGGAAGACGCGCAGACTGGGTGTCGGCGGTGAACAGCGCGGTGCGGTCCAGCACGGTGCCGTCGGGGGCGACGATCGCACTGACGCCGACGGTGGACGCCTGGATCGTGGCGCGGCCGTGCTCGACCGCACGCAGCCGGGACATCGCGAGCTGCTGCGTCGACTGCGCGGTGCGTCCGAACGAAGCGTTGTTCGTCGGGACCACGAGCAGCTCGGCCCCGCGCCGGACGGCGTCGCGCACCACGTCGTCGTACGCGACCTCGAAGCAGATCACGGTCGCCACCGGGACGTCGCGGCCCAGCCGGTCGACGGGAACGCGAAGGACCGCAGGCTCCTCCCCCGCCACCATGTCCACCGGGACCCGGTCAACCTCGGAGGAGAACAGCCGGACGAACGAGCGCAGCGGCACGTACTCACCGAACGGCGCCGGACGCTGCTTGGTATAGGACGAGAGGAAGCCCCGCTCGGGGTCCCAGACCAGGACGTCGTTGAACCGCGCGTCCGGCCGGTACCGCATCGCTCCGACCAGCACCGGGACGCCCACCGCGTCGGCCGCGTCCTGCACCGCGGCGCGGGTCTGGACATCGGTCCGGGGGTCGACGTCAGTGGCGTTCTCCGGCCACACGACGACGTCGAGCTGCGTACCGGCCGCGGCGAGGTCCCGGGTCCCGGCGACGTGGTTGTCCAGGACCCGGCGCGCCCGGTCGGGTGCGCCGTCATCCGGGACGTCGCCCTGGACCACCCCGACGGCGATCACGCCGCTCTCCGCCCGCGAGGGCAGCGGGATCAACGGGCCGGCGGCGAGCGCGAGCCCGGCGAGGAGCGCGAGCGGCGTCAGCGCCCGGACCCGTGCACGGGTCGTGTCGAACGGTGCTGCGAGGGCGTAGCCGACCAGGGCGACCACGAACGAGACCCCCGGCGCTCCGGCGACCGACGCTAGGGCGAGCAGCGGGCCGTCCACCTGGGAGAACGCGAGCCGCCCCCAGGGGAAGCCGCCGAACGGGACGACCGACCGCAGCTGCTCGCCGGCGACCCACACGGACGCAAACGTCAGACCCAGCAGCGTCGGTCGCCCCCGCAGCCACGGCGCCCGTGAAGCGAACGACCACGCGGCCCCGACGACCGCGACGACCAGCGCCTGCAGCACCGCCAGCGCGATCCAGGCGACCGGCCCTGCGGCCTCGGATGCCCAGACCACGTGCGGGACGAAGAAGGCGGCACCCCACACCGACCACAGCAGCGCGGTGACGAACGCCCCACGGCCGCGGGAGACGAGCACGAGGGCCGTGATGCCGACGAACGCGAGCGGCCACCACCCGAGGTCAGGGAACGCCGCGGCGGTGAGCGCGCCACCCCAGCCGGCCACGACGACCCGCAGCACCGGCCGGGTCCGCCCCTCCGTCGCCAGAGCCACCCGCGGGCTCGGCACGTCCAGCAGGAGCGAGGAGGACACGGGTGGCACGACTCCCGGGACGAGAGAGGGGGTGAGTGGCCCCCGCGGCGGCAGTGCCTGGGTCCGTGGGACGCCGCCGCGGGGTCTCCTCAACGTAAGCAGGCCGGAACACCCCGATCCACCGGAACCGGTTGAGGTTCGATGAAAAGTGCGGGCGCGCCCCCGCCGGCGGGCGATGCCTGCAGCCGCGACATGTGCCTGGCGAGCGCTCATCCACTCGTCAAGCTTTGGCACCGCCGCGATCGCCGGCTCTGGCGCGAAGCGCCCTAACCCGGTCGGCGACCTCGCGGCCCTTCCACCGCACCGTCCAAGCCGGTGCATCCGGCACGCGCGCGTCGCGCGGCCCGTCGAGGAACTCGCGCTCGTCGTTCGACGCCACGGTGACTGCGCTGACCCGCAGCCTCAGCTCGTCGCGCGCCGCAGCCGGCATCCGCTCGCGCTCGGCACTGGCGATCTCGCCACGCGTGTTCGCGCCCAGTCCCTTGCCCTCCCACTTCGGGGTCTCGGTGACCGTCAGCCGTAGCGGTGCTCGACATCGTTCATGATCCGCTACGACCGGGCCCAGTCGCGGAGCAGGTCAGCCCTCGCCCCTCCCTCGCGCACCAGGTTCAGCACGACGTGCACCTGGTCGTTGCCGTTCGCCGAGACCACGTGCAACTCGTCAACGACCGGCACCACGCTCAGTCGACACCCTTGTCGGCGAGCCGCATCGCCGCGACCTAGTTGTACTCGGCCGGGACGTTGATGACGGTGCGGGACCGTTGACGTGAGGAGAACCTCCGGCTGGGGTGTGGCTTGTCGAAGGCCCACGTCCCGCCGGAGGTTCTCGTGTCTCACGGTAATGCGCGTCTGACTGTCCATGGCCGAGCTCTGCTGGTCCGGCGGGTGATCGAGGGCCATCGCCCGGTCGCCCACGTCGCCAAGGAACTCGGCGTCTCTCGCCAGTGCGCCCACCGGTGGGTCAATCGGTTCCGCAGCGAGGGACCGGCAGGGCTGGCCGACAGGTCCTCACGCCCGCACCGCTCACCGACCCGCACCGATCCCGAGATCGAGCTGGTGGTAGTCCTCGCGCGCCGCGCCCACCGTCGAGGGCCTGCCTGGCTGGCCGAGCAGACCGGCGTCCCGGCCCGCACGGTCTCGCGGATCCTGGCCCGTCATCGAGTCCCGCACCTGGCCGACTGCGACCCGCTGACCGGCCAACCGATCCGAGCCACCCGCCTGACCACGCTGCGCTACGAACGCGAACGACCCGGCGAGCTGGTCCACATGGACGTCAAGAAGATCGGCCGCATCCCGCCCGGTGGTGGCTGGCGCGCTGGCGGCGGCTGGACCCTGGCCAACCACCAGTCACGCGTGGACAAGACCCCGATCGGCTACGACTACGTGCACGCCCTGATCGATGACTGCTCCCGGCTGGCCTACTGCGAGATCCTGCCCGACGAGAAGGGCCCGACCTGCGCGGGCTTCCTGGCGCGCGGCGCGGCCTACTTCGGCGGCTGCGGCATCGAGCGCATCGAGCGGGTCATGACCGACAACGCCTACGCCTACAGGTACTCGGGCGACCTGCGCGCCGTCGTGGCCGCGCTCGGCGCCCGCCAGGTGTTCATCAAGCCGCACTGCCCCTGGCAGAACGGCAAGGTCGAACGACTCAACCGGACCCTGGCGACCGAGTGGGCCTACCGGCAGATCTTCACCAGCAACGACGACCGCGCCGCCGCTCTTGCTCCCTGGCTCGAGCACTACAACACTCGCAGACCACACATCGCACTCGGCGGACGACCGCCGATCAGCCGACTGTCACCAACGTGATGGCCGAGTACACCTAGTCCGCCGCGACCTTGGTCTACGTCTCGTCGCTCAGCCCCTTTCGACCGACGCCGCCGAGGTGGACACGTAGTAGACGTGCCCGAGCACCCGCTCGGCAGTGCGCTGCTTTGCGCTGCAGCTGTTCGCCCCACCTCGACTTATGCACCAGTACCTTCGTGCCGAGCACCTTGCGCGGCAGGTCCAGGCAGTCGCGATCGCCACCGCGTCGTCGAGGCTCAGGTCGCGATCGTGCGACACCGCACCCACCACGGAGTCGTGACCGGCGAGCGCGTGCGTTCGCCGTCGCGGCCGGGAGCACGACGGGCTGGTCCCGCGCGGCTCATGCGCACGAGGGCGGGGTGCGGTGGTCCCCGTGGCGGCCGAGCGCTCGGATCCATCGAGAGGGCCGCCACGGGGTGCGTCCAACGTAAGCGCCTGGGATCCCGAGTTCGGCCGCCGCCGGTTGAGGTTCGATGAAGATCCGTGGCCGGGCGTCCTCCATGGTTACTGATAGACGAAGTTGCTGAAGTAGACGTCGACGACTTCGCCCTCGTACACCTCGGTCAGCTGAGCGGCGAGCTCGCGCTTGAGCGCATTCCTGCCCTCAGGCGTGCTGATCTCCTCGACGGGCCGCTGCGAGAACAGCGCAATCGCGAGGTCGAGCGCCTTGACCGTGTCCACGTCCTCGGCGACCTCGGCGGTCAGCTGTAGTCCTAGCCCGAGACGCAGGTAGCGACCGCCCGCAAGGTTGATGCTGATCGGCTCAACCGCCTGGACGGTACCGAGCTCGACCTTCATTGGCTCGGCCTCCGACGCTGCACCGGGCCGAAGCAGGAACCAGCCGGCTCCGGCCGCAACAACAAGCGCCCCGACGACCACCAGCCCACGCCTGCCTCGCTTCTTCGGTACAGGCGCGGGCTCCGGCTCTGTGTGGGTCGACGACGAGCGCTGGCCACCGATCTTGTTGCTGGACCCGACGATCCGTTGTTCGGGCATCCGCCCCTCCTCGCTGGTTCGCACCTCGTGTCGTGCAGCGACTGGATCGTCCGGTAGGCGGCTATCGGTGAGCGCCTGCTGATGAAGATCCGGCTAAGCCCGGCTCGACGTCACGGCTCGCGGCGCTCGTGATCGTCGTTCGACGCCCCGAGGTTCCGCCGCCGCAGACGCAGAGCTACGAAGACGAGCACGCCGACCGCTGCGGCGATCGCGATGAGGACCCCGATCGATGTCGGTCCCCACCGCCAAGTGACCTGCTCCTCCTGAGCCTCGCTCGGCGCCGCGGCGGAGTCGACGGTCTCCTCGGTGCTCGGAACGGTGGTCTCCTCGATCGGCCCCGGCTCCGGGTGGGTCGATCCGCCGGCCGTCTCTTCCACCCCGGTGTCGGTCGCGGCCGTGAACGTGAGCTCGCCGGACAGCGGGTGCCCATCAGCGGACGTGACCCGCCACTGGATGACGTAGGCGCCTGCCGGTCGCGCCGCGGCGAGGGTCTGGATGACGGCAGTGTCGGCGACCGTCGTCGCACCCTCGCTCACGGTCGTCCCGTCGGGCCCGACGACGGCGACCTCCGTGCCGAGCGCCTGCGGCGGTTCGTTGAAGGTCAGTGTGACGGCGTCGGGCGCGACGTCGACGGTGGCGCCGTCCGCGGGGTCCGACCCGGTCATGCCGGAGTGCGCCGACGCAGGGGCCACGGACAGGGCCAGGGCACCGGTGGCCAGCACCGGGACGAGCAGCAGGCGGGACAGCAAGGACCGTCGCCGGTTCGGCGCGGGGGCGTGGGACATGTCGGACCTCTCGGGTGGTGCGGATGCTGGTGGAGGTGGTTCGAAACGCGGACCCGGCGGGACGGGTGGGCGTCAGGTGGGGCGACGGTCGCGCTCGGCGAGCCCCGCCAGGTAGACGTTGTAGGCGTCGAGCTCGGCGTCGCCGTCCCGGTCGGCGCGACGGTCGCGCAGCGCCGTGCTGACCGTCTCCTCGCGGTGCCAGCGCGACAGCACGATCAGCAGCACGATCAGGGTGGGCAGCTCGCCGTAGGACCAGGCCAGCGCGCCTGCGGTCTGCTGGTCGGCGACCAGGTCGACGCCCCAGCCCGCGGGCGGGTGCCCGAACGCGGCGACGACGGGTGTGGTCGCCATCATGAGCACGACGCCGAAGAACGCGTGCAGGGGCATCTCGACCGCGACGTCCAGCGCGCGACCCGCGTGCCCCTGGCGTCTCGGCAGCGGGTCGCGCGAGAGCACCGGTGCCGCGAACAGCACGCCCGCCACGAGCAGGGCGACCTCGAGCGCGGTGTGGCCGACCCACGAGGACAGGACCAGGCCGGCAGCGTCGGTCAGGTACAGGCCGTAGAAGGCGAGCAGGAACAGCGGCACGGTGACCGCCGGATGCAGGGCTGCGGCCGCGACCGGTGACCGCAGCGCACGGCGCGCTGAGACCAGGAGCACCCGCCCCGGCCCGCGGTGCGGAGCCGTGTGCAGCAGCAGCGTGCCCGGGCGGCCGAGCACCAGCAGGGGCGCGACGAACATCATGAGCGTGAGCTGCTGGAACATGAACACGGAGAACATCTCGTACCCGTACCCCTCGACACCGGCCCCGGTGACGACCAGCAGCACGACGCAACCGCCCAGGAACGCCAGCGTCCGGCTGAAGGGCCACCGCCGGCCCCGCCTGTGACGCCGGGCGACGCCCACCACGTAGGCGGCGCCGAGCAGGACGGCGACCACCGGCAGCACCGGGACCGGCTGGATCCACGGCGCGAGATAGGTCGCCAGGCTCGGGGGCGCGGTCGGGATCAGGGCCGGGCCGGAGAAGTCGGCGGGCAACATCACGCGTCGCCTGCTGGTCTCACGGCGCACCGGCTTCGTCGACGACGTCACCGACCACGGCGTCCAGGGTGGAGTCTTCGGCGAGCCCGACGATACGGGCGGCGACGCGCCCCTGACGGTCGAGGACGACGGTGGTGGGGACAGCCTGCAGGGGCACGGTCCCTGACAGGGCGCTCACCGCGGTGCCGGTCGAGTCGTCGATCGACGGGTACGGGATGTCGAAGGTGCGCTCGAACGCCAGTGCCGCGCCGGCGGCGTCCTCGACGTTGATCCCCAGCAGCCGCACTCCCTCGTCCGCGCGGTCTCGAGCGAGCGCCGCGAGGGTCGGCGCCTCAACGCGGCACGGCGGGCAGGCTGCGTACCAGGTGTTGAGCACGACGACATCGCCGGCCCAGTCCGCGGTGTCGACCTGGTCGCCCTGGTAGGTCGTGCCGGTGACCGCCACAGGCTCGCCCCGCTCGTCGCGCTCCCACGTCTGCACGCTGCCGTCGCCGGAGACGTACCCCTGGCCGGGGACGGTCGCGCCCGTCGTCGACGACGGGCTGCAGGCGGCGAGGGCCAGCACCGCGGTCGCGATCAGCCCCGCGGCGCGGCATGTGCCGCGCACCCCGTTCACCTCCCCAGCAGCGGTGCCGGGTCGACGGTGGAGCCGTTGACGTAGACCTCGAAGTGCAGGTGGCACGCCCCGGACAGCCCGGTGTTGCCGGAGTAGCCGATGAGGTCGCCCTGGCGGACCTGCTGGCCCGCGGAGACGACGGACCGGGTCATGTGGTTTGAGCTGCTCATCATGGGCTGCCCGTTCACGGTGCCGTAGTTGAGCATCACCTGGTTGCCGAACCCGTTGCGCCACTGCGCCCACTGCACGGTCGCGTCGCGGGGGGCGTAGAGCGGGGTGTTGCAATAGGTGCGCAGGTCGATCCCGGCGTGCAGGCGGGTGTAGCCCAGGATCGGGTGCAGCCGCATGCCGTAGTTCGAGGTGACGTACATCGGGTTGATCGAGGTGGGGTTGGCGAAGATCGCCCCGGACCCCGACGAGGGCGGAGGAGGGGCTGCGGGACCGGGCGCCGCGGGCTGGTTCGCCGCCGCCGCGGCCTCGGCCTGCCGGCGCTGCTCGGCGATGATCCCCGCGAGCTCGCTCTCCAGCGCGCCGCGTTCACGCTCCGCCTGCGCCTGCTCGGCCTCGGCCTGCGCCTTCATGCCGGCCAGCCGCTGCTGGCTCGCTCGCTGATCGGTGATCAGCTGCTCGATCTCCTGCTCGCGGGTGGCCGCTGCTGCTCGGGCCTGGTCCGCGACGGCGACCTCCTCGTCCGCCTCCACCTTGAGGTCGGCGATGCGGTCGGTGACCGCGACGAGCCGGGCCTCGGCCTGGCGAGCTTCCCCGGCGAGCCGCGCCAGCTCGTCGACCATCTCCGACTGAGCCCGTTGAGCGGCGGCGGCAGCCTGGTAGCGGCGGTTGAAGTCGTCCAGGTCCTGGGCGTCCAGGACCACGGCGAGGGGGGACACCTCGCCGCCGTTCTGGTACGCCTGGCGCGCCAGCTGCCCGACGCTGGCCCGCACCTCCTCGCCGCGGGTGGCGGACTCGGCGACCTGCGCGGTGATGCGCTCCTGCTGCTCGATGGCGTCCGTGAGCCGGGCCTGGACGAGCGCCGCCCCGCGCTCGGCACCGGCCAGCTCGTCCTGCGCGGCCTTCAGCTCGGCCTGCGCGGCCGGGAGCCGGGCCTCAGTCGCCGCGAGGTCGCTGACCGCCTGGGCGAGCTCGGCGGAAAGCCCCTCGACCGACGCCTGCAGGTCGTCGGAGCGCTGCTGCGCGGCGTCCGCGCGTTCCTGCGCGGCCCGGCGCCGGTCGTCCAGGTCGTCGGCGGACCCGGTGACCGGGGCGACCGAGACCAGCACGGCGGCGGCGACCAGCGTGGCGATCAGGCGCCTCCAGGCGCGGACGGGACGGAGGGCGGGGCGCATGCGGGATTCCTGTCGTGGGGCACGAGGGCGCGACCACCGTAGGTCGGGGCGGCCACTGTGCGACCGGGGCGCGGGCGCGCCTTCAGCGTTCCTTCATCTGGGGCTCGCCGCGGCGCTGCGGCTGCGTCGGACCGGGAGTCGGAGGGTGAACGTCGCGCCCTGCCCGGTGCCGGGGCTGGCGGCGTCCAGCGAGCCGTCGTGGGCCTCGGCGAATGCCTTGCTCACGGTCAGCCCGATCCCTGACCCGCCGTGGTCGCGGTCCCGGGCGGTGTCGGCGCGGTAGAACCGGTCGAACACGTGGGACAGGTGCTCCGCAGCGATGCCGTCCCCGGTGTCGTGCACCGCGATGGCCACGGCGTCGCGCTCGGCGCGCACGCGCACGACGACGGCGGCCCCGCGGTCGCTGTGCCGCAGCGCGTTGTCGAGGAGATTCGCCAGGACCTGCCCGATCCGGTCACGGTCGACGCTGACGGCGGGGACCCGGACCGCGGCGTCGACCTGCAGGTAGACGCCCTTGGCGGCGAACGCGGGGTTCGCGGCCGCGGCCGCCGCCCGCACCAGGTCCTCGGGTGCGGCGTCGGCGAGCCGCAGGGGCAGGCGTCGCTCCTCGGCCAGCGAGACCGCCGAGACGTCCTCGGCGAGCCGGCTGAGGCGGTCGACCTGGTCGCGCAGCACCTGCAGCGTCGCCGCGTCCGGATCCCGCAGTCCGTCCTCGATCGAGTCGACGTACACGGTCAAGGTCGCCAGCGGCGTGCGCATCTCGTGCGCCAGGTCCGCCAGGAGCCGGCGGCGGGTGCCGTCGACGTGCTCGAGACGCTCGGACATCGCGTTCATCGCGGTCGCGACGTCGTCGAACTCGGCGCCCAGACCCGGCACCGGGACCCGGCGGTCGTACACCCCACGGGCCACGCTCCCGGCCGCGGTGACGATCGGCTGCAGCGAGCGGGTCACCCGGCCGGCGATCCAGATGCTCAGGGCCGACGACACGAGGAGGGCCAGCAGCAGGGCAGCCGCGAGCGAGACGCTCCCGGCCGTGCCGAACGCGGCCTCGGCGTGCTCGGTCGCGTCGTCGGACGCGTCCTCGTTGTGCTGGAGCAGGTTCTCGTGGAAGATCCCCGGCCCGATCACCCACGCGACCGCGCCGGCGGTCGCGACGGTGACCACGATGACCGCCCAGAGCGCGACGCTCAGCCGGAGGGCGACGCCCCACCGGCGCCAGGGCGCGCGGCTCATCCGTCGCCCAGCTGGTAGCCGATGCCGCGCACGGTCCGCACGAACCGCTGGGTGGCGGCGTCGTCGCCGAGCTTGCGGCGCAGATGCAGCACGTGCACGTCGATCAGGCTCTCGTCGCCGAACCAGTTCTCCCCGCGCAGCGCCTCGATCAGCGCCCGCCGGGTCATGGCGGTCCCGGCGTTGTCGAGCAGGCACGCCAGCAGGTCGAACTCGGTCGGCGTCAGATCGATCAGGGCCCCCGCCAGCGTCACCTCGCGGCTGCGCAGGTCCACCACCAGGGCGCCCACCTCGCGGGTGGGTGGGGCGAGCGGCCCGGGGGTGCGGGCGCGACGCAGCAGCGTGCGGACCCGCGCGAGGAGCTCACGCGGCCGGAACGGCTTGGTCATGTAGTCGTCCGCCCCTGAGCGCAGCCCCTGCAGCACCTCGGTCTCATCGGCGCGGGCGGTGAGCATCACGACGTAGGCGTCGGAGAACTCCCGCAGCTGCCGGCAGACCTCGATGCCGTCGACCGTGGGCAGCCCGAGGTCGAGGACGACGACGTGCGGGGCGATCGACCGGGCCGCCTCCAGCGCGCGGGCCCCGTCGCCGACCACGGCCACGTCGTACCCGTCGGCGCGCAGGTAGTCGCCGATGACGGCGGCGAGCACGCTCTCGTCCTCGACGACCAGGACGCGCACGCGGTCCGTCTCAGTGGGCATGGTCCACCGTCGCACGCGCCGGTTCCCGATCCGTGCCAAGGCGGCAGCGATCCACCTCGGCCTTCATCGGAACTTCACCGCGCGGGCAGCCGCGACGAGCGCTCGTACCGAGCGCAGGTCCGCCCAGCGCGGCACCTCGGCGCGGTACCGCGCGTACTGCTCGCCGAACCGCGCGTCGAGCGCCATCTCCTCGGCGGCGATCTGCCCGGTGATCAGCACCCCGACGAACCCGGCGACCGGTACCAGCGCGACGGCGGACCGGCGGGCAACGGCGTGCGCGAGCAGCGCGGCGGCCATGCCCAGGTACATGGGGTTCCGGCTGACCCGGTTGGCGCCGGAGACCACCAGGACGCTGGCCGCCGCCGGGGCGGTGGGGTCGACGGTCGTGCGGGCGCGCCGGAACCGGACCAGGGCGTCGCCGAGCAGGCAGGCCGCCGCGGCGGCGGGGAGCGCGGCCGCGGCGAGCGAGCCGGGCGTGGGCCTCGTGCGCCGGGAGACCGCGAGCTGGAGCGCGCCGGCGGCCGCGGCGACGGCCACCGGCGGGAGTGCAGGCGCGGTCCGGAGGCTCACGCGTGCCCCAGGTGCTCGTGCGTGCGGTGCGACGCGGGCTCGATCTGGAACGTCGAGTGCTCGACTGAGATCGGGAAGTGCGTGGCAAGGCAGGACTGCAGCTGGTCGAGGATGCGGGCCGTGTGCCCGTCGGAGAAGCACTCATCGTCGACCGTGATGTGCGCGGTGACGACCGGCAGGCCGGTCGCGACGAGCGTCGCGTGCAGGTCGTGCACCGCGCGCACGTGCTCGACGCCGAGCAGGTGCTCCCGCACCGCGTCCAGGTCGAGCCCCGCCGGGGTGGACTCCAGCAGCACCGCGCTCGTCTCCCGCAGCAGTTTGAACGCCCGGGGGACGATCAGCGCCCCGATGAGCAGGCCCGCGACGGCGTCGGCCTGGTACCAGCCCGTGGTCGCGATCACGATCGCCGCGGCGATCACGCCGACCGAGCCGAGCGCGTCGTTCAGGACCTCGAGGAACGCCGCGCGCAGGTTGAAGTTCGCCTTCCGGCCGCCCGCCAGCACCGCGATCGCCGCCACGTTCGCGACCAGGCCGATGACGCCGAACACGATCAGCTCGGTCGAGGGCACCTCGGGCGGCGCGAACAGCCGCCGGACGCCCTCGACCAGCACGTACCCGCCGACGGCCAGCAGCACCGCGGACTGCGCCAGGGCGCCCAGCACCTCCGCGCGGCGGTAGCCCCAGGTCCGCCGCGAGGTCGCGGGCTTCAGCGCCAGGTGCGCGGCGACCAGCGCCATCGCCAGCCCGGCGGCGTCGGTCAGCATGTGCGCGGTGTCCACGAGCAGCGCGAGGCTGCCCGTGAGCACCGCGCCCACGGCCTGGGCGACCAGCACGGTCGAGGTCAGGCCGAAGGCGATCGCGAGCCGGCGCCGGTGGTCGGCGAGGGCGCCGGCCCCCGCGGGCGCGTGGTCGTGGCCGTGGCTCACCGCTCGCCCCCCGTCAGGTGCGCGCAGGAGTCGGGGCTCGAGCCGCCGTGCAGCAGGTCCTCCGCCGCGCCGACCAGCGTCGCCAGCCGGCCGGGGTCGGCGATCGCGTAGATCGAGGACCGCCCCCGCTGCCGCACCGTCACCAGCCCGCAGTCCCGCAAGCACGCCAGGTGCACGCTCACCGTGGACTGAGCGAGGCCGAGGTGGTCGGTGAGCTCGCGCACCGAGTGCTCCCCCGTGAACAGGTGCCGCAGCATCGTCAGCCGCGCCGGCTCCCCCAGCGCCCGGAACAGCGCGGCGGTCGGGGCCGTGAGCGCGGCGTCGTCCGCGGAACGGGCGTCGTTCTCATTATCGACCACCGGGGATGTCATCGTCACGTGGCGATGCTACGGGCTAGGGGCGGTCTCCGACCAGGACCATCGGGAGTCTTCATCGAATCTCAATCTCGGTCGGCGGATGGGCACCACGGGCTCGCCTAGCGTGCGATGCCATGAGGACCGACGCCGCCGCCGCGAACGCCCCGACACCGCTGAGCCCGCGCATGCGCAGCGCGCTGATCGCGGGCGCGCTGGTAGTCATCGCCACCACCGGCGTGCTGGTCTACGCGCTCGCCACCGGGCCGCGCGGGCTGGCACCGGAGCAGCAGGACGGCGCGCTGCCCGCGACCCGCACCGACTCGCACGTGCTGGACGAGGCGGGCCCGGACGCACCGACGCTGGTCGAGTTCATGGACTTCGAGTGCGAGGCGTGCGGCGCCTTCTACCCCGTCGTGGAGCAGATCCGCGAGCAGTACGCCGGTCGGATCAACTACGTCATCCGCTACTTCCCGATCGCGAGCCACGCCAACGCCATGAACGCGGCGCTGGCCGTCGAGGCCGCCGCGCAGCAGGGCCAGGTCGAGGACATGTACCACCGGATGTTCGAGACCCAGGCCGAGTGGGGCGAGCAGCAGACCTCGCAGGCGGACCTGTTCCGCTCGTTCGCCGAGGACCTCGGGCTCGACCTGGACACCTACGACGACGCGATCGCGGACCCCTCGACCCAGGAGCGGGTGCAGCAGGATCTCGACGACGGGCAGGCGCTCGGCGTGCAGGGCACCCCGACGTTCTACCTCGACGGTGAGCGCCTCGAGCTGAGCAGCGTCCAGGACCTGACCGACGCCCTGGACCGCGCCCTCGACGCGTCGGGCAGCGCGTGACCGCGGTCGCCACGACGCCCGGCACCGTGCTGTTCGAGCCCCGTGCGGCCGAACGGCGGCGCGCGATCGCGGTGACCGCCCTGGCCGCCATCGGGCTCGCCGCGGCGATCGCCCTGCTCCTCGAGCGGTTCGCGATCCTCGAGGACCCCACCCACGTCCCGAGCTGCACGCTGAACCCGATCCTGTCCTGCACCTCGGTGATGGCGTCGGACCAGGCGTCGGTGTTCGGGTTCCCCAACCCGCTGATCGGCGTCGTGGGCTTCACCGTGGTCCTGACCGCGGGTGCGAGCATGCTCAGCGGCGCCCGCCTCGGGGAGTGGTTCTGGCTCGGCCTGCAGGCCGGCGTGACCTTCGGCGCGGTCTTCGTGCACTGGCTGGCGTTCCAGAGCCTCTACCGGATCGGTGCCCTGTGCCCGTACTGCCTGGTCGTGTGGGCCGTCATGATCCCGCTGTTCTTGTCGGTCACGCTGCGCAACCTCCAGCGCTGGCAGCTGTCCCTGCCGCGACCCGCCCGGTCGGCGCTCGCCGTCGCGGTGGACTACCGCTCGACCATCCTCACCGTCTGGTACCTCGCGATCACCCTGCTCGCGGTCCAGCGGTTCTGGTCGTACTGGTCGACCCTCCTACCGTGAGCCGACCGCCGGATCGCCCTTCTCGTCGATACAGCGAGGGCTGTACTGTTCAGCCCGTGCTGACCAGTTCCTCGCGCATCGACGTCTTCACCCGCCTGGGCCGGGCCATGGCCGACCCCAGCCGCGCGCGGATCCTGGCCGCTCTCACCGACGGCCCGGCCTACCCCGCCGAGCTCGCGGACGTCCTGGGGATGACGCGCTCGAACGTCTCGAACCACCTCGCGTGCCTCCGGGGTTGCGGGCTCGTGCTCGCCGAGACCGAGGGGCGCCGCACGAGGTACGCGATCGCCGACGCGCACCTCGCGCACGCGCTGACCGCCCTCGTCGAGGTGGTCCTCGCCGTCGACGACGGCACGCCGTGCGCGAACGACACGTGCGACGTACCGGGATGCTGCGCGGACTGCGACCCCGGGCCGGCCGCGCGGGTAATCGGCGACGACCGGATCGAGGTGCGCGCATGAGCCGGGAGTGCTGCGGACCGGAGGACGACGCGCCGCGACCTGGCCTGTCCATCGGCGTGCGCCCCGCGAGCAGCACGCCCCCGCGCCCCGAGCCGGACGACTGCTGCGACCACGACGCCCCACCCCTCGACGCGGACGAGGACCAGTTCGTCGCCTGGTGGCGCGACCCCGCGCTGCGGCTGCCCGCTGCCTCCGGCGTGCTGCTGCTCACCGGATACGCCCTCGACTGGTCGGGCGCCGGGCCGGTGGCCAGCACCGTGGCGTTCGCGCTCGGGCTGGCCGCCGGGGCCTGGACGTTCGTACCCGGTGCCCTGCGTCGACTCCGACGCCGGCGGCTCGGGGTCGGCCTGCTGATGACCATCGCGGCTACCGGCGCCGTGGTCCTGGGGCACGTCGCCGAGGCCGCGGCACTCGCGTTCCTCTTCTCCATCGCCGAGGCCCTCGAGGACCGGGCCATGGACCGCGCCAAGCACGGCCTGCGGGCGCTGCTGACGCTCATGCCGCAGACCGCCCGCCTCTCCCGCCTGGCCGGCGAGGTCGTCGTGCCTGCCCAGGACGTCCGCGAGCTCGATGTGCTGGTGGTGCGCCCGGGCGAGCGGGTCGCGACCGACGCCGTGGTCGTGACCGGGCGCAGCGCGGTGGACACCTCGGCAGTCACCGGTGAGTCCATCCCCGTCGAGGTCGGGCCTGGCGACGCCGTCCCGGCCGGCGCGGTCAACGGCACCGGCGCGCTCGAGCTCGAGGCGACCGCCGACGGCCGGGACAACTCGCTCACGACCATCGTGCGGCTCGTCGAGGAGGCGCACGCCCGCAAGGGCGAGCGGGCGCGGCTGGCTGACCGCATCGCCAAGCCCCTGGTCCCCGCGGTCCTGGTGGTCGCCGCCGGTGTTGCTGTGCTCGGTTCGCTGCTGGGCGACCCGTCGGTCTGGATCGACCGCGCGCTGGTCGTGCTCGTGGCCGCTTCCCCGTGCGCGCTGGCGATCGCCGTGCCCGTCACGGTGATCTCCGCGATCGGATCGGCGAGCAGGTTCGGCGTCGCGATCAAGTCCGGCGAGGCGTTCGAGCAGCTGGGTGCCCTGCGCACGGTCGCGCTGGACAAGACCGGCACCCTGACCGTGAACCGGCCCGAGGTGGTGGACACCCGGACCGTCGAGGGCACCACCCCCGAGCAGGTGCTGGCCTGGGCGGCCGCCGTCGAGGCACGCAGCGCGCACCCGCTGGCCCGCGCCCTGCTCACCGCGTCGCCCGGCGCAGGGACGGGCGAGGACGTCGTCGAGGAGCCCGGGCACGGGATCACCGGGACCGTCGGTGGTGTGCGCGTGCAGGTCGGCTCCACCCGCTGGCTCGAAGCGGGGTCCCTCACCGGTGCCCTGGACGCCATGGAGACCGCCGGCATGACCACCGTCGTCGTGCGCGCCGACGCACGCACCGTCGGCGTGATCGGGATCCGCGACGAGCTGCGCCCGGAGGCCGCCGAGGCCGTCGCCGCGCTGCACGCCGCCGGACTGCGGACCACCATGCTCACCGGCGACAACAGCCGCACCGCGCACGCCCTCGCCGCAGCCGCAGGCATCCAGGACGTGCGCGCCGAGCAGCGACCCGAGGATAAGGCCACCGCGGTCCTCGAACTGGGTCCCGGCACCGCGATGGTCGGCGACGGCGTGAACGACGCACCCGCGCTGGCCGCCGCGGACGTCGGCATCGCGATGGGCGCGACCGGCACCGCCGCCGCGGTCGAGTCCGCCGACGTCGCGTTCACCGGCAACGACCTGCGGCTGCTGCCCCGCGCCATCACCCACGCCCGACGCGGGCGACGCATCATGACCGGCAACATCGGCCTCGCGCTGCTCATCATCATCGCGCTGTTCCCCTTGGCCCTGACCGGCACGCTGGGCCTGGCAGGCGTCGTCCTCGTGCACGAGGTCGCCGAGGTCGTGGTCATCCTCAACGGGATCCGAGCCGCCCGCGTCACCACCCCGGGACCGCGCACCGGCGCCGACCGCGCACTCGCCGCACCGGCACCCACCCCGGCGCCCGCGTGACGGCCCCCGCTACCCTCGCGGCCGCAGCCGACGTCGGGTCCGCGTTCGCGACCACCGCGTTCTCCGGCCCCCTGCTGCTCGCCCTGCTCGTCTCGCTGGTCGCCGGCGCGGTGTCGTTCGCCTCACCCTGCGTCCTGCCGCTCGTCCCCGGCTACCTCGGATTCCTCAGCGGGCTGACCGCGCAGACCGTGCAGCCGGCCCGCGCGGTCGCAGGGCGCAGACCGGCCCCGCCGGCCCCCGGGCGCGGCCGGCTCACTCTCGGTGTCGCGCTGTTCGTGCTCGGGTTCGCCCTGGTGTTCGTCGCGCTCGGTGCCCTCGCGGGGTCGCTCGGCGGGGCGCTGCTGCGCTGGCAGGACCCGATCACCCGGGCACTCGGCGTGGTCGTGATCGTCATGGGCGTCGCGTTCCTCGGCGGCGTGCCGTTCCTCCAGCGCGAGGTCCGGGTGCACCGCCGTCCGCCGGCGACGCTGTGGGGCGCCCCCGTGCTCGGCGTGACGTTCGGGCTCGGCTGGACCCCGTGCATCGGCCCCACGCTCGCCGCCGTGATGGCCCTGTCCCTCGACGGCGGGTCACCCGCCCGGGGCGCCGTGCTGTCCGCCGCCTACGCCCTCGGGCTGGGCCTGCCGTTCGTGCTCCTCGCTCTCGGGCTCCAGCGCAGCAGCCGCCTGCTCGACATCGTGCGCCGTCGACGCCGCGCCATCTCCGTCGTGGGAGGAACCATGCTGGTGCTGATCGGGATCGCCCTGGTCACCGGCCTGTGGGGCCGGTGGGCGCAGAGCCTCCAGGGCCTGATCCTGATCTTTCAGCCCGTCGTGTGACGAGGGGCGCCCGAACCTTCAGCAGACCTTCATCGGCGAACGGGTGCTTCTCGCACCGATCCCGCGCAGGCGGCGGCGATGCTGCAAGGGCACAACCGCGGCGAGCCTGGAGGTCCTGTGAGCCGAGACGGGCGCCGTCCCGACGTCCTGCGTTGGCTCGACACCGAACCGACGCTCGACGAGCTGCGCCGGGTGTTCCCCCACGAGTGGGAGGACGTGCAGACGCGCCTGTCCGCCGCCGCGGAGGACGGTGAGACCGCGCTGCACGCCCTGGTCGCGGAGCTGAGCGCCCCCAGGGTCGGATCGCCCGACCACCGCCGCAGGAAGGACGACCTGGTCGCCGACGAGGTCCGCCGGCAGATGCTCCTGCACGCCGTCCAACGTGCCGCGTTCACGGCCGAGGCCGGCGTCGACCGGTCCGAGATCGCGTTCGACCGGCTCAACGGTCAGATCCTGCAGCGGCTGTTCTTCCGGCGCGGGCTGGAGCGCAAGCCCGTCTCGACGCTCGCGTACACGCTGCTGTGGCCGCTCGCGCGCCAACGCCGGTACGTCATGCCCCTGGTCCGCCCGCGCGGGGTGTACTGCTTCTACTCGGCGGCCCTCGTGCGCAGGCTCGCGAAGCTGATCGGCTCGCGCGAGACCCTCGAGATCGCCGCCGGCGACGGGACGCTCAGCCGGTTCCTGCGCCAGCGAGGTGTCGACGTCGTCGCGACCGACAACCACAGCTGGGCACGATCCATCGACTACCCCGACGACGTCGTCCGCCAGGACGCCGTCGCAGCCCTGCGCGCCCGCCGCCCCCAGGTCGTGGTGTGCTCCTGGCCTCCCGTCGGCAACGCGTTCGAGCGCGAGGTGTTCCGTACCCCGAGCGTCCAGACCTACATCGTCATCGGCAGCACCCGCGAGACCGGCAGCGGGAACTGGTTCGACTACCGGCGCCAGACCGGGTTCACCTACGTCCGGGACCTCTCCATGGGCCGGCTCGTGCTCCCGCGGTACCAGGGCAACGCGGTGCTGATCTTCCAGCGCCGCGCCGCGGTGACGGGCTCCTGAAGGCCGCCGGTGCCCGAGACCGACAGCGCCCGCGCACCCGCCGTCGGGGAGATCCCTCCCCGGGGCGGCACCACGACCTCGGGAGGCGACCTGTGCCCGCCGCGCTGAGACGAGACGCCCGGACCCACCTGCGGGCGGCGGGTTCGCTCGCTGCCACGGGTCTGCTCCTGGTGCTGTCCGTCCTGCCCGCCGACAGGTCGCGGGCGGTCGAGGTGCCCCCTTCGCCCGCGGCGACCGAGAGCGCCGACCCCGGCAGAATTGTGCCGACCACCGAGCCCACGCCCGAGACCGCGCCCGCGGCGGCCGATCGGCTGCCGTTCGACCTGCGGTGGGCGCTCGTCGGCCTCGGCATGGCCGCGATCGCGGCCGCGCCCTCGGCCGTCCTGCACCGGCGCGACCGCCCGCCCCGCTCGCGCGACTAGCACCGGGAGCACGGCCCCGACCGTCACCGTCGACGGCGCAGGTACCAGATCCGCGTCCCGGTCGAGCAGACGAACAGCACGACGACCCCAGCGGCCGTCGAAGCGAGGCTGCTCGTCAGGACGCCGGTGAGGGTCAGGGCGCCGCCCGCGACGAGCGCCACGACGATCAGGACGATCGCAGAACGGTCGTCCTGCGGGAGCCGACGCCGGTCCGGCACGGCGCGACCCTCGCGTGGACCGCGACGCGGTGGCAGCAGCGGGCGGCGCACGCGTCAGATGCCCGAGTAGGAGTGCTTGCCGTTGATGAACAGGTTCACCACCGTGAAGTTCGCGATCACGACGGCATACCCGACGTACACCAGGAAGGCTGCGCGTCGCCCCTGCCAACCCCGCGTGGTCCGCGCGTGCAGGTACGCCGCGTACACCACCCAGGCGACGAAGGTCGCGACCTCCTTGGGGTCCCAGCCCCAGTACCGGCCCCACGCCTGCTCGGCCCAGATCGCCCCACCGATCAGCGTGAGCGTCCACAGCACGAACGCGATCGCGTTCAGCCGGAACGACAACGCCTCGAGCCGGACCGCGGTCGGCACCGTGCGCAGCCACGACCACGCCGGCCCGGTGATCCGCCACCTTCGCAGCGAACGCCGCAGCTCGTCGCCCGCGCGCCACGGGCGGTCCAGCCGCGACCGTCCCGACTCGCGGGCGTCCTGCAGGACCTGCAGCACCGACGTCGCGAACGCGACCGTGAAGATCCCGGTCGCCACGACCGCGATGCTCACGTGGATCACCAGCCAGTAGCTCTGCAACGCCGGCTGCACCGCGTCCGCCCGCAGGTAGAACGAGTTCTGCGCCACGATCAACGCCAGCACGGCGATGCCGGTGACCAGCACCCCGACGAAGGGAACCGTGCGCGTGCGCCGCACCCCGAGGAACACCAGCGCGGCCACGAGGATCCCGAAGATCGTGAACTCGTACATGTTCGCGGTCGGCCACCTGCCCGCCGCCACCCCGCGCAGCGCCACACCGGCCAGCAGCAGCGCGGTCGCCACGGTCGCCGTCGACCGCGCGATGCCGGCCGCCCGCCCGCCCGGCACAGACGGTGCCGGGTCCTGCGAGGCAGGCGCGTCAGCGCCCCCGGCTCCGGCCCCGACCGCTGCGAGACGGCGCTGCGAGCGGGCCGAGGCGTCGGCGACCCGGGCGAGCGCGGCGGAGTACGCCACCAGGGCGATGGTGTACGCCGTCACCGCTCCCCACACGAGCAGCGTGCTGAGGTCTCCGAGGGGCACGCCGGTCAGCCGATCCGGATGAACAGCGGATCGGACTGCCAGATCTCGCGGATCTGCACGGACTTGCCCGGAACGGGGGCGTCGACCTGGAGGTTCCCGCCGGCGTAGATCGCGATGTGACCCGGCGACCAGATCAGGTCACCCGGCTGCGCCTGATCCCGGGGCACGACCGTGCCGGCGTCCCGCTGCGCAGTCGAGGTCCGCGGGATCGCGATCCCGACCTGGGCGTAGACGTATGACGTGAACCCCGAGCAGTCGAAGCCGGACGGGGTCGTGCCGCCGTACACGTACGGGACGCCGACCAGGCCCGACGCGACCTCGACGACGGCGCTGCCGTTCGCGGACGCCGGAGGCGGTGCGCCGATCGGCGCGGTCTCGGCCGGCTCGGCAGCCTCGTCGCGCTGGCTGCCGCGCGATGCGGCTCCGTCGGTCGACCGGGCGGGCGGCTCCTCGATAACGGGCGGCGGAGGGGGCGGGAGGATCGCGGTCGCGGCCGGGACGTCGAACGACCAGGTGGCCTCCGCCGGCGCGACCGCCGACGGTGCGGCGGTGGCCAGGGCCCGCGCCGCATCCAGGGCTCGCACGTCGATCGATTCGGCAGCCCGGCTCGGCGAGGGTGCGGCCGAGGCGGGGACGGTGGAGAGAGAGACGGCGAGTCCCGAGGTAGCAACGACCGCGCCGGTGCGCCGACCCCAGACGACAGCGGTCGCCCGGGCGTTCGTGCCGGCGTCGGTGAGCGGCGTACGAGCGCGACCGGGGTTGCGATGACGCGAGGGGGCACGCAGGTGTGTGGGCATGCGGAGCTCCTGGTCGCCTGCGAGGTGAGCTGTCGGGTTCGGACGGAGCCGTCCGGCCGGTCTCGTGGATCGGCTTCACCCCGAGGGCGCCTGAGCGCCCGTGGAACCTGGGTCCCCCGCTCCTGCCACGCGACGTCGACGGGCCGGACGGCGGCAGGACTCGGCATCCGCGCGGCTCCCGGACTGAACGTCCGGATCTGATGACGGTAGGCGTCGCGTCGCCAGATCGGCGCCCGCGCGGCGGTCCCTTCAGCAAACCTTCATGGACCGGGAGCGCGGGCTCCTGATCATCAGTGTTCGAGCCCTCGAAGATCCGGATGCAGAAGATCCAAACAAATAGATTCCTAGATCGGCGTCACGTATTGATGGGTTCACATTCGTGACATTGGTCCTCTACTGTCCTCATTGCGAAGGGGAGTAGCCCGACCGGCGCTGATGCGTGCCGGTAGAGGTGGTCGACATGCTGGCGTCTGCGCCCGGTCACCTCGCCACGTCAGCCGTGGTGGACGAGACCTTCGACCAGCCGATGTCCGCTGGTCGAGGTCGTCGCGCCCCCCCCGGCGCGAGCGGGCTCGGCCCGTGCCCGAGGAGCCGCCGTGCCCGCCCCTGACGAGCAGACGCTCACCACCCCAGCAGCACCCCTGGTGCCGCCCCCGTCCCCCCGGGTCCTGATCCGTTCGCTGGCGATCGCCGGCGTGATCATGGTCCCGGCGCTGATCACCCGGTTCTCGGGTGCGTCCCCGGCTCCCGTGCTGGAGCTGGTGATCTTCGGCGCCGCGGTCGTGGCCGCGTCGTTCGTGCTCGCGTGGGCCGCCGAGGCCGCCCAGGTCGACGTGTCCGGCGGGTTCGCGATCGCCGTGCTCGCGCTGATCGCCGTGCTGCCCGAGTACGCCGTGGACCTGTACTACGCGTACACCGCGGGCAGCGACCCGGCCTACGTCCAGTACGCCGCCGCCAACATGACCGGCTCGAACCGGCTGCTGCTCGGCCTCGGCTGGCCGCTGGTCGTCCTGGTGTCGCTCTACGTCGCCGGCCGGGTGAGCAAGAAGCCCGCGACCGCGCTCGCCCTCGACCCCGAGAACCGCATGGAGCTCGGCTTCCTGCTCATCGCCGGCGTGGTCGCTTTCATCATCCCGGCCACCGGGCACATCCACCTGGTGTTCGGCGTCGTGATGATCGCCTGGTTCGGGTTCTACCTGTACAAGCTCACCCGGGGCGAGGCTGAGGAGCCCGACCTGATCGGCACCGCCGCCGCGATCGGCGCGCTGCCCCGACGCAAGCGCCGCGCCACGGTCATCGCCCTGTTCGTGCTCGCGGCGACCATCATCCTGCTGTGCGCCGAGCCGTTCGCCGAGGCCCTGGTCGCCTCCGGGACCAGCCTCGGCATCGACGAGTTCCTGCTCGTGCAGTGGCTCGCGCCGCTCGCCTCCGAGGCGCCCGAGTTCATCATCGCCGTGCTGTTCGCCTGGCGCGGCAAGGGCACCGCCGCGATCGCGACCCTGATCTCCTCGAAGATCAACCAGTGGACCCTGCTGGTGGGCTCGCTGCCCATCGCCTACCTGGCCGGCGGCGGCTCCGCCTCCCTCGTGCTGGACACCCGCCAGACCGAGGAGATGCTCCTGACCGCCGCCCAGACGCTCATGGGCATCGCGATCCTGCTGGGGCTGCGGTTCCACCGCTGGTCCGCGTGGGCGCTGCTCGCGCTGTTCGTCGTGCAGTTCCCGCTCACCTCGACGCACGGCCGGTTCATCCTGTCCGGGGTCTACCTCGCGATCGCCGCGGTGATCCTCGTGATCCAGCGGCGCCACATCGTGCCGACGCTGACGGCACCCTTCCGCCGGCACCAGCCCGAGCCCGAGCCGGCTCCCGCCGACGCGGCCTGACGACCCGAGCCCACGAAGGAGCACCCCATGGCACGACTGAACCGGCTGATCGGCCTGGCACGCACCGTGCTCGAGAGCCAGAGCCAGAGCCAGAGCACGGGCCGCCCGCCCCAGGCACCGGGCGGGGGCGAGGCGTCCCTGCGCGCGACCCTGACCTCCGCGGCAGCAGCCGCCGTGCGCGCCCGTTCCGGACAGACACCCGCCCCCGGGCCGAGCCGGCCGGCTCCGGCGCCCGACGACGCGGCCGCGGTGGCCCGGTACGACTACCTGATGCGCACCGCGACTCCGGACCAGATCGAGCAGGTGCACGCCGAGGCGTTCGCCCGCCTCACCCCCGCACAACGCGACGAGGTGCTCCTGCGCATGCGCGACGCGCTGCCCCCGTCCGAGCAGCCCGCGTCCCCGGCGGCCGGCGAGCTGGCCCGGGCGGCCGCCCGGTCAGAAGCGAGAGAGCCCGGCCTCGTGCACCGGATCCTCGGCGGCCCGGCGCGCGGCATCGCCACCACCGCCGCCGTCGCGGGGACCGCCGGCGTCGCCGGAGGTCTCCTCGCCTCGGTGGCGGGCGCCGCCGTCCTGGGAGGAGTGGCCGCACCGCTCCTGGCGCAGGCCACGGCGATCGGCGTCGACCTCGAGTCGCTGACCTCACTCGACACGGCCGGCATCGCCGAGCAGGCGACAGGAGCCGCGACAGACGCCCTCGGCGCCCCGCTCGACGGCCTCGCAGGCGTCACTGAGGGTGTCTCCGGCATCGCCCAGCAGCTCAGCGACCTCGCCGGATCGCTGGACCCCCGGAACCTGTTCTGACGGCGGGCGGCCCGGGTGCGAACGGCCTCTCCGCGTCGGGAGACTGCGAGCGCTCGGGTACGACGAAGGCCCGGCACCGTCTCGGTGCCGGGCCTTCGCTCGACGTGCGCCTGGAGGGACTCGAACCCCCAGCCCTCTTGGCCAGAGATGCTATCGCCCGCGACTCGTCCGATCGCTGCCACGAGCTTGGCAGGTCGGATCGAGGTGGCGCAGTTCCGCGAAAGGCTCAGACCTCCGCACGAAGGCTCACGCCAGCTCTCTGAGCGCTGGTGGCGCTGCTGCGGTCGCTCTCACCACAGAACTGGCTGGATATTCTGTGACTCATGGCCATCACGACGTTGTGGGACGAGCAGTCATGGATCGCTGCCCCCTCCCCGATTCCGATAGCGGTCGTGAACCCGCAGGGTTATGACTGGGGCAACCTCGTCATCCAACTCTTGATCGCTGCGGCGACCGTAGCGGCGCTGTTCTGGGCGATACGAACCGGACGCGACGAGGCGCGGCGCGCCAGCGAGGAACGTCGTGAGCGACTTGCGTTCGAGGAGAAGGCTCAGGCAGCACAGGTCAGCGCATGGGAGCGTCAGTGGGTAGAGCTGCGCAACGGACGACCGCTTCCTGACGACCCGGGCGAGTTCGGCGCAGTGCAAGACGACCTTGTCGAGCGGCGGCACATCTACGTCATGAACGACTCGACTTCGGCGATCTACGACGTGGTCGTTCGCTACTTCGATACCTCGTGGGTCAGGGAGGCCGACGGAGGAGATGAGTCGGATCTCCGCGGTGCTTGGTTCCACGCGATCCTCCCGCCGGAGGCCCACCCTCGGTCGCTGGCGATCAGACGGGTGCCGAACTGTGGCGCGCTCGCCGAGGACGTCGTACTCGAAGTTGAGTTCCGCGATGGCGCAGGGCGGCACTGGGTGCGCAATCAGGATGGTGAGCTCGTGCGCCGGCGGGAGCTCGATCAGCTGACGGTTGAGCAACGGCTGGAGCGACGTCGTGCGGAAGCGGAGCGCGAGCCCGGCTTTACGCCCTGAGATTCGCGGAGGCCGTCAGCGAACTAAGGCCCTCACCGGCTCAGTCAAGGGGCGTGGACGGCTGTTACTCCTGTGACAGATGGGGCCCGTTGAGACAACCCTCAGGGCAACCGCCGAATTGCTTCCTTGATCGGCCGTCGGCGCAGGACGGATTCCTGTCAGGTCCGAACCGCGGCATTTATAGGTCCCAAGTGGACTCTTCGGGTTCCACGCCCGGATTTCGGTGACGCTTCGGGGTTCCACGCAAGGCGCCAGCCGCGCGCCAGGGAGCTACGCAGATCGATCGGGGTCGTGGCCCGTCGCTCGTGCAGGGTCAGCTCGAGCCGTCGCCACAGTTGGCAAAGCGGTCAAGCACCTTGGGCGACGGCTGCGAGCCGGCTGACCTCCGCGGGTCCGTCGTCGTCTGATTTCGACGTGGAGCCGACCGACTAGTACTTCTTCGACCTGGCCCTCGCCACGCCCGAGAAGCGCAAGGACCTGCGGGGCCGACGACCTGGTCAAGATCACCGACGAGGAGCGGATCCAGGCCGCCGACCGGATCGGGTTCATCTCTCCGGTAGGTCGCCAGCAGCTCGATCTCGTTCGCTTCATGCGCAACCACGCCATCGCCGCACACCCGAACCGGCACGAGCTGCAGCCGTTCACACTGCTGGGCTACATGGGGACCTGCATCAAGGAGGTCATCACCCTCCCGCAGACCTCCACAATGGTCGCCACGTCGCGGCTGCTGTCGAACATCAAGACGACGACGATGACCGCCGCCGACACGGGCCCTCGCCGGACATACGCGCGGCCGGCAGCCAGTAGGCCGTCTGATCCGCCGTCGTGAACCTGGACGCCCGAGTCCGGCCACTAAGGATCTCTAGGGATGCCGGGCCGCGGTCTTGGTCAAGGTCAGCGATCGGAAACCACCGTCGGGAGCTCCGCGACGCCGACTACTGGAGTCGTCCGGCGCAGCGTCAGGGCCGCGGCCGGGTCCAGAGGCTCGAGGTACAGCCACATGTCTTGCCCGACGACGATCCCGTTCGACATGGTCGTCCCGCTCGAGTGCTGCACGCTCATCACCCGCAAGGGCTGGTCGTCGCGGCGCAGCGCAGCGCGCGGGAACCGCAGATCGTCGCCGATTGGGCCAGCCACAACCCTCGTCGCGGTGACCGCACTGTCCGGATCGGTCGCCTCGATCAGGTAAGCCGCCCCAGACGCGGTCGTCACGAGCCACCGACCGGGCGTCCGCATGGGGTCAACGGGGTCGCTCATCAGGCTCGTCGTCCTCGCCGAGCTGAACGGTGGGGTGCAGACGCTCCTGCATCGGCGGCCGCAGGTACGCCAATACCTCCCAGCCGAACCCCGCGGCGTCGAACCGGCCGGAGCGCCAGAACGCCCAGGACATCGCGGCTGCGTACAGGTAGCGCTCGTGCTGCAGCGTCCACAGGTCCCACCCGACGACGACCGCGATGCGCGTGCCGCCGTCGGTCAGGACCACGGGAAGACCCGCCTCCACGCTGCTGCGGATCTTCTTGTACTTCGGGATCACGCCCGCCACAGGCATGACCCGCTCGGTCGCCTCCCACCAGAACCCGCGGCGACGGTCACCGGACGCGCTCATCGCCATCGCCACCCTCCGGGTCGCTCCATTCGTCGACCGGCGACGGGTCAGGCTTCGTCCCGCGGCGGTGCAGGATCCGGGTCACGTCGCTGTCGTAGCCGGCAACGTCGAACATCCCGGACTGCCACGCGGACCGGAGCGCCGCGGCGATGCCGGCGCGCTCCTCGCGCACGTCCACGTACGCCGGCCACGACGTCATCACCGCAACCCGCTTGCCGTCCTCGACGAAGACGATGCGGCCACCCTGGTCGAGCTCGACCAGCAGGTCCCCGATCCGGACGTCGCCCTCCAGCAAGCCGCCAGCGCCGAGGGAGTTCAGAAGACGTTCGAATGTCAGCGGCGGCCGCATCAGCTCGACCTCGAAGATCTTGTCGATCTGCGACTGCGAGAACCCACGGCCGAGTGCCCGCGCTCCCTGGACTCGATCACGGCACCCGCGGCGAGCCCCACCTGGGTCGGCAGCGACCACAACCACCGGCGTCGGGTCCCGGTCATAGCGGGTCGTCCTGCGGGAAGGCCGGCAACCCGGCGAGCTGTTCGGCCTCGACGTAGTCGATCGACGTCACCAACCGCTGGATCCAGAACCCGTAGTCTGCACCGTCAGGGTCCCAGTCGTACACGTAGTGGTGCCGGTCCCCGACCCGGATCACTCCGAGATCGCCGTGGAACAGCGACTTCACCGACACCAGCGGCACCCACCGCCCGTCACCCGGCCCGACCGCGGACGTCGGCCCGGGCTGACGCAGCAGCAGCATCGAGTCCAGGTCGAGGAAGTACACCGTGCGCGAGAGCGACCGGATCGCCCACACTCCGGTTCCGTCAGACAGGACGAGCTCGGCGAGGTGGGCGCCACTCACCGCAGGCTCCGTGGCCGGATCGGGGGGACGTGCCGCTCCCACGGTTCGGGAATCGGATCACCGTTGACCACGGCGCGCGCTTCGACGTCGGGGGTTCTGCCGGCCTGGTACTGCAACGCCGTACGGATCGCGGACTCGTACCCGTACCGCCAGCCTCTCCGGAACTCACGGCGGGCGCGGATCTGACCGGTGCCGGCGATCACGACGATCGCGAACGCGCAGATCGTGACCGCAACCGGCTGGCCGGTCAGCAGCGACCCGATCCCTCCGGCGAGGCCGAGGATGGTGATCAGGTACGTGGGACCCCACCACGCAGCCCGGGCTACGACGTCCGGGGTCTTGGTGGGGTCGGGGGTGCTCGCTCGCATGGTGGCGTCCTCTTCTCGAGGGGAGCGTGAACTGCGGGGTGTGGCCCGGGGTTCAGGGTCGCGATGTCACCGACGGTAGTGACCAACTCGACTCAGAGTACGCACGTCCGGGCCCGCGTCAAGACGCGCGGCCCCGAGGGGGCGGTGTCTGAGCGGCTTAAACGGGCAAGGTGTCTATACGCTACGTCTCATGGCGAGGGCGACCCAGAGTCCGTCGACTCAAAGACTGCTCGTGCCTACCGTCGAGCAGGTGCCCGTCCCTCCCAGAGAGCTCGCCCAACGCCTCGCGTTCGGCTCGAGCCTGCGGCTGATCAGGACGAACGTCGGCCTCACCCAAGAAGAGCTCGCCCACGCGGCGGGTCTCGACCGGACCTACATCGGCAGCGTCGAGAACGGGCGACGCAACCTGTCACTCAAGGCCATGTGGCAGCTCGCTGACGCACTCGCGGTGTCGCCGCGGGCGTTCTTCCCGGTCCGCGAAGACGACGGCGCCGCCCGCGCCTCCAAGCCGTCAGGAGCCTGAACCGGGGACTCGCTGCTCACCTTCGTGCTGAGCGGCCCGCACGGCTGGACGACGGGCTCCCTTTTCCCGCACGGCCAGCGTCAGACGCCGTGCGCCTGAGAGTTTCTCCACGAGGTCCTCAAGCTCTTTGCTTGAGGTGGCGACCTTCGCCCGGGCCTCGAGTACCCGCCGCTTGGACGTCGGGTCCAGCTGTGAGGTGTCGAGGAGGAGCAGCATCCTGGTCGCCGTGTCCAGCTCGCCGTTGAGCCGCACCATTGCTTCGAGGACCTCAGGAGCGACGTAGACCCGGTCGACGCGCACCTGCTCGGCAACGTAGGTGCTGGCGCCGGACGCGCGGCCGGCCTTCTTCGCCTTCCAGGTCGCCTGGTACCACCGTCGGTACGCGGCCCGGTGAGCGTCGCACCGCTCGCCCTTGGCCGCGATGCGGTGGCCGAACTTCCAGCAGTCGACGCAGATGTTCGAAGGTACGGATGTCGACAAGAGTCGTCCCTCGGGTGGAGAGTGGTCCTCGCGACGGAGCGCGGCTGGTCCTGATGACGGTGCGGATCTGGCCCGACGATACCCCGCTGTCGCTCACTGTGTAGACGTGGGCCCACATGTCCGGTCGACGCCTGTCGACATGGAACTCGCCCAGATCGGCGATCCCGTCGGTCTCATCACGTTGATTGGTAGGCGTGCGGAACAGGCCGCACCCCGGGTCAGCCCGGCCAAGTACAGAGACATCCGAAGCCCAGGCAAGCAAAAAGCGCCACCCGATGGGGTGACGCTCTCGCTGGCCGAGGAGTTCGCAGCTCCAGGGCCGAGGTTTGGAGTCCTCGTTGATGACTGTAGACCGGCGTGCCCACAGCACGCCAGAGTTCGACGCGCCCGTCGGCGTGACCTCGATCGCTCGAGTGGCGGTGCGCGTCCGTGGCTAAGCGCACGTCACCGAAGAGGACGGCTCACACCGTCGCGGCTCCTGAGGTGATCGAGTACCGGATCGCGACCTACCGGCCCAAGGGCGTGATGACCTCCGAGCAGTGGGAGTCGATCGAGCCGAACGTGCGCGACGCTACTCGGCGGTTCGCTCCGAAGTCGCTGTCGGCCGTGTACCTGACGATGCGTGCGGTCACGATGTTCTTCCTGTGGGCGACCGAGCAGCACCTGCCGCTGGACATCGAGCGACTGTTCGTCTCGGAGAACGTCGAGCGCTTCTCCGAGACCGGGATGAACCACCTGGCGCAGCACTCCCGCGCCTCGTACCGGTCCGCGCTCCGCGGGATCGGCCGGACCATCACTAGGAAGGCGCCGTGGGCGCCCGAGCCTGCACGTCTGAAGCGGACGACGCTCGCCGACCCCTACCCGCACAGGGACCTGGCGTGGCTGTGGGAGATCTGCCTCACGCAGCGTTCGGAGGTCCGCCGCCGCGCCGGTGTCGCGACGATGGCGTTGTGCCATGGCGCCGGCCTGACCGGCGCGGAGTTCTCGACCTTGCACGGCTCGAGCGTCGAGATGGTCGACGGGGTCGCCGTCGTCCACATCACCGGAGCTCACGCTCGGGACATCCCGGTGCTTCCGCAGTACGCGGACGAGCTCGTGCGTCTGTCCTTGGCCTACGTGGACGGTCCGATGTTCTCCGACCGTGCACCGACGAGGAACTGGACGTCGGGCGTCCTTCAGTACCTGGAGGTCCCGGCCGGTGCACCCCGACTGGTCCCGTCGCGGTTGAGGACCACGTGGATGGTGGCGCTGTCTACGGCGGGGGTGCGCATCTCTGAGCTGCAGCACCTGGCGGGAGTCAAGACCCTTAAGGGCTGGGAGGACTTCACCAGATTCGTCCCGCGCCGTGACGACGCGGTCCTGCGCCGGCTGATCGGTGGTGGCCTGTGACCGCCCCACTGCTGCTGCTTCCTCTGCCGAAGCATGTCGTGGAGGCGTGCGACCTGTCCTTGGCGCAGGCCACGAAGGTCGCCGAGACGATCGTCGACGCCACCGGCCTTGCAGACGCGTTCGAGTTCTCCCTGACCTCGCACACCGGGGCACCCCGGCGGGTGTCGTGGAGGACCCTGCTGGTCGTGTACGTCACCGCGGGGATCCGCGGCGGCGACATGCTCCTGACCCTGGTCCAGAAGACGGCCGCGGAGATGCTGCGCGACGGCCTGTTGCCGGCGAAGGTCTCGTACTGCCAGCTGTGGGACAACCTGGACCACTTCACGACCGCACTGGACGCCGGCTACGTGGTGTCCGCTCACACTCACGAGCTCGAGGTGAACAAGACCACCGGCGAGGTCACCGACTGCCCGAACGGCTGCACCGGTGGCCGGCCCATCACCCGCGAACTGTTCTCCGCTCTGCTGCTGCAGGCGTCCGCGTTCCCCGCCGGGATGACCGTCAACACGACGGTGTTCGCCCTGGACTCCACCGACAAGGAGACGTGGGCGGCCCGTAAGTCGTGGGCCAAGGTCCCCGATATCGACCAGTCCTCCGGTGCGGTGCGCCCCGAGGACGAGGGCGAGAAGGTCAGCTCCCAGGACTCGTTCACCACTCCGGGGTGGCCCCGCCTCGGGCACGACGGCCGCGCTCAGCACTCGGGAGACTTGGACGCCCGCAGCGGGTACGTGTCGGGTAAGAACATGCGCCGCAAGGGCGTGTTCATCGGTTTCGACGAGCACGTCGGCACGCAGGTCCCGGAGTTCGGTGACCCGGAGACCCCGCACGTGGCGCTGACGCTGGTGACTGCACCGGCCGGGTCGGACAAGGCCGCTGCAGGCATCCTGGCGGTCGACGCGCTCCGCGCCGTCGGTTACGACGTCAAGGAGCTGCTGTCGGACCGCGGGTACACGTACCTGGACGCCGAGAAGTGGGCGAACGCCCTGCGCGCCCGCGACATCTCCCAGACCTTCGACCTGCACAAGAACCAGCGTGGCGTCCACCCCGGCCCCACCATGGGGACCATCTGGGTTGACGGCGGACTGTTCACCGACGCACTGCCGGAGCATCTGCGCGATCTGCCCGGGTTCAAGCTGGGCCTGACCGTCGAGGAGAAGATCGCGCTGCAGGCCCGGTACGACGAACGCCTCCCGTACGCGTTCTCCCCGTACGGGGAGCTCAAGCCCACCGGCCGCCGCTGGCGTGGCCCGACGTGGATGCGCTGGCTTCGCTGCCCGAACGACCCGGAGTCGATGCGTCTGCCGTACGACCGCCCGACGACGAACTGCAAGCCGGCGTACACCGACCCGGTCACGGGCAAGCGGGTCGTCCCGTGCGGGTGTCACAAGACCGTCACCGTGTCGTTCGACGAGTACGCCCGGGAACGCCAGCCGCTGCTGTACGGCACGACGACGTGGGCCGCGTCGTACGGTCGACGCACCGCGATCGAAGCGTTCAACTCCGAGATCCGCACCCACCGCGGCATGAACTTCCGCCGCGACTGGTGCCGGGTCCGCGGCGCCGCCCGCACTCACGCCCTGGTGACGTTCGGTCTCGTCGGTGTGAACGTCCGTCTTCTGCGCGACTGGTACACGACCCGCGGGCAGGCCGACCCGTGGATGGTCGCGATCGGCGACACGTCCGACCCGGACTTCTCCTTGGTGCACGCTCGCCGCACCGCGAAGCCTCGGGGCACGGCCTTGCACGTGCGGGTCACGACCGGTGACATCCCTCGCCGCACCGAACCTCGCCCCCGGTACCCGTTCGTGCCCAAGCACCTGCGGCCCAAGCACCTGCACGCGACCGCGGACGCCGCCGCCGCGGCCGAGTCCGACAGCGTAGGCACCGCCCGCGACGCCGACGACCACGCCCCACCGCACCAGCCCGGCTAGACCCAGAGGCGGGCGCCCCCGCCCGCACGAACTGAACAGCACCAGCCGCACAGCCCGCTGACCGACCCGGTCAGCGGGCCCTTCGGCGTACCCGCGAGCGCCAACCCGAGCTCACCAACCACCAGCTCCAGCACCCCAGTGTGCTAGCGAAACCGCAGGTCAGACCGACAAACGAAGAACCCCCGGCCGGAGACTCTCCGACCGGGGGTTACCCGAACTGCTCTGCCTGTCCTAGACGAACAAGCCACTGTGCGCGAGGGGGGATTTGAACCCCCACGCCCTTTCGGACACTGGCACCTGAAGCCAGCGCGTCTGCCGTTCCGCCACTCGCGCGCCGCAGAAGACTAACACGACCGCGACCCCCCTCCGGACCACCCCCCGACGCCCCCACGCGGAGCCCGCCGACGACCCCGCGCACACCGGACCGTCACCTCCCGCGCAGCCCTTTCACCAGGTCCCCGCCCGCCGCGCGCCGCCAGGAACGGCCCGGTCACGGTTCGCATGGCTACGATTCAGGCAGAATGTCGGGCGCCGTCCGGTGACCGGCGGCAGACGCGTGCGGTGAGGGAGGTGGTGGGCGTGGGCATCCTCGACCGGTTCGAGCACGGTGTGGAGCGCGTCGTGAACACCGCGTTCGCCAAGGCCTTCCGCAGCGAGGTGAAGCCCGTCGAGCTGGCGAGCGCCCTGCGCCGCGAGGTCGACGACCGGGCGGCCGTCGTCGGCCGCGACCGGACGGTGGTGCCGAACGAGTTCACGCTGGAGCTGTCCCCGGGCGACTACGACCAGGTCGAGGCCTGGGGCGCGGAGGCCCTGGCGGACGAGCTCGCGGCGAACGTGACGGAGCACGCGACCGGGCAGCGGTACGCGTTCGTCGGCCCGGTGACGGTGGCGTTCCACGAGTACGAGGACCTGGAGACCGGCCGGTTCCGCGTGAAGTCGGCGACGGTGCGCGGCGCGGCCGCCCCGGCGACGTCGGCGGCACCGAGCCCGCGGCACCCGCTGATCGACATCGACGGGCAGCGCTACCTGCTGACCGGGCCGGTGACGGTGATCGGGCGAGGTTCCGAGGCGGACATCGTGGTCGACGACCCGGGCGTCTCGCGCCGGCACCTGGAGATCCGGGTGTCGTCCCAGGGCGTCGTGGCGTCCGACCTCGGGTCGACGAACGGGCTGTTCGTCGAGGGTCACCAGGTCCCGGCGGCGACACTCCTGGACGGGAACACCCTGACGATCGGGCGGACCCGCATCATGTTCTGGACGGGCGACGGCGACGGACAGGACCTGGACGAGTGAGCGGCTCCACGAACGGCACGCATGAGTGAGCTGACGGTCACCCTGCTGCGGCTGGGCTACCTCGTGCTCCTGTGGGCCTTCGTGCTGTCCGCGATCGGCGTCCTGCGCCGCGACCTGTACGGGACCCGGATCACCAACCGGCGCCGCGGCACCCCCGCGCCGGCCGCCCCGGGCGCCACGCCGGGGGCACCCGCGCCCGAGCGCCCCCGGTCGGCCCGGCGCGCCGGCCCGACCCGCCTCGTCGTGACCGAGGGCCCGCTGCGCGGGACGACGCTGCCGCTCGGGGCGTCCGCGGTGCTGATCGGTCGTGCGCCGTCCTGCACGCTGGTCCTCGACGACGACTACTCCTCCTCGCGGCACGCGCGCGTGTTCCCGGAGGGCGACCAGTGGCTGGTGGAGGACATGGGCTCCACGAACGGCACCTTCCTGGACGACCAGAAGGTCACCGGTCCGGCGCCCGTGCGTCCCGGCGCGCAGATCCGCATCGGCCAGAGCGTCCTCGAGCTGCAGGGGTAGCGGGGGATCGTGAGCATCGCGCTGCGCTACGCCGCCCGGTCCGACGTGGGGCTGGTCCGGTCCAACAACCAGGACTCGGCCTACGCCGGTCCGCACCTGCTCGTCGTCGCGGACGGCATGGGCGGGCACGCCGGCGGCGACGTGGCGTCCTCGGTGGCGATCGCCGCGCTGGCTCCCCTCGACGGGGAGTCGCACGGGCCCGACGACGCGCTGGACGAGCTGGAGCGCGCGCTGGAGGAGGCCCGCGAGGAGATCATCACCCGCTCGGAGACGAACCCCGAGCTGGCGGGCATGGGCACGACGGTGACCGCCATCCTGCGGGCCGGCAACAAGCTCGCGATGGTGCACCTCGGCGACTCCCGCGGCTACCTGCTCCGCGAGGGCGTGCTCACGCAGGTCACCACGGACCACACCTTCGTCCAGCACCTGGTCAACACGGGGAAGATCACCCCGGAGGAGGCCGAGCACCACCCGCAGCGCTCGGTCGTCATGCGGGTGCTCGGCGACTTCGACGCGGACATCGCGCCCGACCTGTCCGTGCGCGAGGCCCGGCCGGGCGACCGCTGGCTGCTCTGCTCCGACGGGCTGTCCGGCTTCGTCAGCGGCGACACGATCGCGCAGACCCTGCACGAGATCGCCGACGTCGACACCTGCGCCGAGCGCCTGGTCCAGCTCGCCCTGCGCGCCGGGGGCGGTGACAACGTCACGGTGGTCGTCGCGGACGTGCTCGAGCTCGACCAGGTCCGCGACGGCGCCGGCCCGCGCACGAACGCCGTCGTCGTCGGGTCCGCCGCCATCTCCCGCAACCGGCCGACGTCCGCGCAGGACGGCCCCGCCGCCCGCGCCGCCGAGCTCTCCCGCCAGGCTGCCGCCAGCACCCCGGGCGCCGGCGTGCCCGAGGTCGAGGCCGACGACGAGGACGAGGACGCCGACGAGCGCCGCGCCCGCCGGCGCCGGCGCACCCGCGGCGTGCTGCTGACCCTGCTCGCCGTGCTGGTCCTCGCCGCCGGGGCGTTCGGCTTCTACCGGTGGACCCAGACGCAGTACTTCGTCGGCGTCGACGGCGAGGTCGTGGCGATCTACCGCGGCATCCCGCAGTCCGTCGGGCCGATCGCGCTGTCCGAGGTGGTCGAGACGACCGACGTGGCCGTCGACGACCTGCCGGAGTTCGTGCGGAACCGCGTCGAGCAGACGATCCACACCGCCTCCCTCGCGGACGCCCGGGACCGGGTGGACGCGCTGGTCGAGGACGCCGCCGAGGCCGGCGCCACCCCCACCCCCCGTCCCACGCCCACCCCGACGACGACCACGGCGGCGCCCTGATGGCGACCGTCGAGGCGCACCGCGTGCGCGCCGGCCGCGGGACCGAGCTGGGCCTGATCGTCCTGGCGCTGGCCATCGCGATCGCCGCGTACGCGCTGGTCGGGCTGGGCGCCACCGACGAGCTGCCCGCCGACGTGCTCGGCTACGGCGCCGGCATGGCGGGCCTGGCTCTCGTCGTGCACCTGGTGCTGCGCTGGCGCGCCCCGTACGCGGACCCGGTGATCCTGCCGGTCGTCATCGCCCTGAACGGCATCGGGCTGGCGATGATCTACCGGATCGACCTGGCCCGGGAGGCCCGCGGCGGCACCGAGATGTTCGCCGGCAAGCAGCTCGCGTGGTCGGCGATCTCCGTGGTCCTGGCGTGCGCCGTGCTCGTCGTGCTGCGCGACCACCGCACGCTGCGCCGCTACACGTACACCGCGATGGTGGCCGGCCTCGTGCTGCTGGTCCTGCCGCTGATCCCGGGCCTCGGCGTCGAGATCAACGGCGCGCGCATCTGGATCCGGGCGCTCGGCTTCTCCCTGCAGCCCGCGGAGCTCGCGAAGATCTGCCTGGCGGTGTTCTTCGCCGGGTACCTGGTCACGCACCGCGACACGCTCGCGCTGGCCGGGCCGAAGGTGCTCGGGCTGCAGCTCCCCCGGCTGCGGGACTTCGGGCCGATCCTCGTCGTCTGGGCCGCGTCGATCGCCGTCCTGGTGTTCCAGAAGGACCTCGGCACGTCCCTGCTGCTGTTCGGCCTGTTCGTCGCGATGCTCTACGTCGCCACCGAGCGGCTGTCCTGGATCATCATCGGCCTGCTGATGTTCGCGGGCGGCGTGGCGTTCGCGACGGCGACGTTCGGGCACGTGGCCGCCCGGTTCCTCATCTGGCTGCACGCCCTCGACCAGGACGTCTTCGACCGCGCGCCCGGCGGCTCGGGCCAGCTCGTCCGGGGGCTGTTCGGCCTGGCCAGCGGCGGGCTGTTCGGCACCGGGTGGGGTCAGGGACGCCCGGACCTCGTGCCGTTCGCCGAGTCGGACTTCATCATCGCGTCGCTCGGCGAGGAGCTCGGGCTGACCGGCCTGATGGCGACCCTCGTGCTCTACCTGGTGCTGTGCCAGCGCGGCCTGCGCACCGCCATCGGCGTCCGGGACGGGTTCGGCAAGCTGCTCGCCGCCGGCCTGGCCTTCGTCATCGCGTTCCAGTGCTTCGTCGTGGTCGGCGGCATCACCCGGATCATCCCGCTGACCGGCCTCACCACGCCGTTCCTCGCGTACGGCGGCTCGTCCCTGCTCGCGAACTGGATCGTCGCGGCCCTGCTGCTCCGGATCTCCGACGACGCGCGCCGCCCGGCACCCGAGGTCAGGGGGCCGCTGCTCAGCACGCCCGCCGGCGGGCTCGCGCTCGACGGATCCGGCCCCGCGCCCGCCCGCGGCGCGGAGCCGGACGACCGGCCCACCGAGCGGCTCCGCCGCACGACGGGGGGTGGCCGCCCGTGAACGCCGCGCTCCGCCGCCTGTCGACCGTCGTCCTCGTCATGTTCCTCGCTCTGCTCGTCGGCACCACCTGGGTGCAGTTCGGGCAGGCGTCCGCACTCAACAACGACCCGCGCAACGTCCGCACCCTGTACCGGGAGTACGGCAAGCCGCGGGGGCCGATCATCGTCGGCGGCCAGACGATCGCGCAGTCGACGCCGGTGGACGACCCGTTCGGATACCAGCGCTCGTACCTGCAGCCCGAGCTGTACTCGACCGTCACGGGCTTCTACTCCGTGGTCAACGGCGGGACCCAGCTCGAGAAGTCCATGAACGACGTGCTGACCGGCCAGGCGGACTCGCTGTTCTGGACCCGCGTGCAGGACCTCATCACCGGCCGGCAGCCCCAGGGGTCGTCGATCGAGCTCACCCTGGACCCGGCGGCGCAGCAGGCGGCGCTCGACGCGCTCGGCGGGCAGCAGGGCGCGGTCGTCGCGATCGAGCCGTCGACCGGCAAGATCCTCGCGATGGTGTCGACGCCCGGCTTCGACCCGAACGCCCTGGCCACGCACGACACGACCGCGGCGAACACGGCGTACCAGCAGCTCCTCGCCGCCGACGGCGACCCGCTGATCAACGCCACGATCAACGAGAACTACCCGCCCGGGTCGACGTTCAAGCTGGTCACCGCCGCGGCCGCCCTCGAGTCCGGCAGCTACACCCCGGAGTCCGTCATCGCCGCCCCCGACGTGCTGACCCTGCCGGGCACCCGCACCGACCTGCCGAACTTCGGCGGATCCTCCTGCGGCGCCGACCAGCAGACCACCCTCGCCGACGCGCTGCGGATCTCCTGCAACACCGCGTTCGCGCAGCTCGGGGTCGACCTCGGCGACGACGCGATCCGCGAGCAGGCCGAGCGGTTCGGCTTCGACTCCGGCGACCTCACGATCCCCATGGCGGTCTCCCGGTCGACGTTCCCCGCGGACCCGGACGCCGCCCAGACCGCGCTGTCCGCGATCGGCCAGGAGTCGGTGCGCTCCACCCCGATCCAGATGGCCATGGTCTCCGCGGCGATCGCGAACGGCGGCACGCTCATGACGCCGTACCTGGTGCAGACCGTCCGGACCGCGGACCTCGACGTGGTCAGCGAGGCAGAGCCGGTCGAGCTGTCCGACGCCGTCTCCGCGGGCACCGCGCAGGCGCTGACCGACATGATGGTGGGCGTCGTGGAGTCCGGGTCGGGCACCGCCGCGCAGATCTCGGGGGTGCAGGTCGCGGGCAAGACGGGCACCGCCCAGACCGGCCGCGAGGGCGAGGCGCCGCACGCCTGGTTCACGGGCTTCGCGCCGGCCACCGACCCGCAGGTCGCGGTGGCGGTCATCGTCGAGAACGGCGGGTCCGTCGGCTCCGAGGCGACCGGCGGTCGTGTGGCCGCACCCATCGCGCGCGCCGTCATGCAGGCGGTGATCGGCCAGTGAGACCGGCACCGGGCGTCGTCCTCGGCGGGCGCTACCGCCTCACCCGGCAGATCGCCGTGGGCGGCATGGGCGAGGTGTGGGCCGCGCACGACGAGTCGCTGCAGCGCGACATCGCGATCAAGGTGCTGCGCGCGGAGTTCGCCGGCGACACCGGCTTCCTCGAGCGGTTCCGCACCGAGGCGCGCAACGCCGGCCGGCTCTCGCACTCCGGCATCGCCGCGCTGTTCGACTACGGCGAGCAGGACGGGTCCGCCTTCCTCGCCATGGAGCTCATCGTCGGCGAGCCCATGAGCGACCTGCTCGAACGCGAGCCCGTGCTGCCCCCGCGCCGGCTGCTGCCGATCCTCGCGCAGACCGCGCGCGCCCTGCACGCCGCCCACCAGGCCGGGGTCGTGCACCGCGACGTCAAGCCCGGGAACATCCTCATCACGCCGACCGGCAAGGTGAAGATCACCGACTTCGGCGTCTCGCTGTCGAGCAACCAGGTGCCGATGACCGCGACCGGCATGGTCATGGGCACCGCGCAGTACCTCTCCCCCGAGCAGGCCGTCGGCGGCCCCGCGACCGCGGCGTCGGACATGTACGCGCTCGGCATCGTCGCGTACGAGGCGCTCGTCGGGCACCGGCCGTTCACCGGGCCCACCGCGGTGGACATCGCGGTGGCGCACGTCAACACGCCCGTGCCGCCGCTGCCCGCGTCCGTCGACCGGCAGATCGCCGCGCTGGTCATGCGGCTGCTCTCCAAGGACCCGGCCGCCCGGCCGTCCAGCGCCGAGGAGCTCGCGCGGATGTTCGACGCCCTGGTGCCGCACACGCCCGCCGGGGGGAGCCCGCCGGTGTCGATCGTGCCCGGTCGGTCGCGGTCGGTCGCGGCGGCGCCCGCGTCCTCGCCCGCGCCCGCGTCCTCCCCCGGGTCCCGCCCGGCCGACGGCGCGACCCGGGTGCGCGGCTCCGCACCGGCCGCCGCCCCCGCGGCCGGCACCATGCCGCCCTCGTTCGACCCCCGCACCGGCCGGCCCACGGACTCCCGCGCGGCCCGCCGGGACGCACCCGCGCCCACGTACCGCGTCGGCGGTCCCGCCAGCACCCGCAGCGGCGCGCACGCCCAGCCCAGCACCCGCGCGCACGCCCGGGTCGCCGAGCGGTCCGGCTGGCGCCGGCTGCACGTCCGGTGGCCCCTGCTCGTGCTGGCCGTCCTCGTCGTGGCGCTCCTCGGCGCCGCGCTGGCCGACCGGCTCACGGGTGCCGCCGACCTGCCGGTCGGGTCCGCGACCACGGGGTACACCCGCGCGGCCGACGAGGGTGGGATGATCTCCGAGCACGTGCCCGGCGCAACCGCGCCGGACGCGCGAACGACGACAGCGAAGGACGCCTAGTGGTGGACGACGGATCCCGGATCCTCGCCGGACGGTACGAGGTCGGTGAGCTCATCGGCCGCGGTGGCATGGCCGAGGTGCACATCGGGCACGACACGCGCCTCGGGCGCACCGTCGCGATCAAGATCCTGCGCTCCGACCTCGCGCGCGACCCGTCGTTCCAGGCGCGGTTCCGCCGCGAGGCGCAGGCCGCGGCCGCGCTCAACCACCCCGCCATCGTCGCCGTGTACGACACCGGCGAGGACGTGTACACGGAGCCGACCGGCGCCGTCGCGCACGTCCCGTTCATCGTCATGGAGTACGTCGAGGGCCACACGGTCCGCGACATCCTCCGCGACGGCCAGGCCGTGCCGATCGAGGAGGCCATCGAGATCACCGCCGGCGTGCTGTCGGCGCTCGAGTACTCCCACCACGCCGGCATCGTGCACCGGGACATCAAGCCCGCGAACGTCATGCTCACGCCCACGGGCGCCGTCAAGGTCATGGACTTCGGCATCGCCCGCGCGGTGGCCGACTCCGCCGCGACCATGACGCAGACCCAGGCCGTCATCGGCACCGCGCAGTACCTGTCCCCCGAGCAGGCCCGCGGCGAGACCGTGGACGCCCGCTCCGACCTGTACTCCGCCGGCTGCCTGCTGTTCGAGCTGCTGACCGGGCGCCCGCCGTTCGTCGGCGACTCCCCCGTGGCCGTGGCGTACCAGCACGTCCGGGAGATCGCGCCCGCCCCGTCCTCCGTCGCGTCCGACGTCCCCGAGGTGCTCGACCGGATCACCGCGAAGGCCCTGGCCAAGGAGCGGGACGCCCGCTACTCCTCCGCCGCGGAGTTCCGAGCCGACCTCGAGGCCGCCGCCCGCGGTGGGCACGTGTCCGCCCCCGCCGTGGCCGCTGCGGCGCTCGGTGCCGGGGCGGCCACGCAGGTGCTCGGCCCGGACGCCGCCGCGACCCAGATCATGCCCGGCGACGCCCCCGCGTGGGCGCCCACCAACCCCGGCACGGCCGTGCTCACGGCGACCCCGGGCGAGGACGAGGAGCCCGAGCAGAAGTCGCGGCGCTGGCTCTGGATCACCCTCGCGGTCGTCGCCGTGCTGGCCGTCGCCGGCATCGTCGCCCTGCTCATGCAGGACCGGACGCCGCCCGTCGTGAACGCCACCGTGCCGGACGTCGTCGGCATGGCGGAGGCCGACGCCCTCGCCGCCCTGCAGGACGCCGGCTTCGAGGGCGAACGGCAGGAGGAGACCAGCGCCGACGTCGCACCGGGCAGCGTCACGCGCTCCGACCCCGCCGCCGGCGAGGAGGCCCCGAAGGACAGCACCGTCCAGTTCTGGGTCTCCACCGGCCCGGACTCCGTCGCCGTCCCCGACGTCACCGGCCTGACCCAGGACGCCGCGCGCAAGCAGCTCGAGGGCGCCGGCCTGACGGTGGGCAACGTGACGGAGGAGGACAGCCCGGACCAGCCCGCCGACCGCGCCCTGCGCACCGAGCCCGCCGCCGGTCAGTCCGTCGCGGACGGCTCCGCCGTCAACCTGTTCATCGCGTCCGGCAACGTCGACCTCCCCGACCTGCGCGGCCAGGCCCAGGCCGACGCCGTCGCCACCCTCAACGGCCTCAAGCTCGGGTCGAACATCCGCGAGGAGGAGACCACCGACGCGGCCCCCGGCACGGTCATCGACCAGGACCGCTCCGGCATCGTCCAGCAGCAGACGGTCGTCGTGCTGACCGTCGCCAAGGCGCCGCCGGAGCCGACCACGGTCCAGATCCCGGGGAACATCACCTCGATGAACTGGAGCCAGGCCAGCGCCGCGCTCACCCAGCTCGGCCTGGTCCCGGTCCAGGAGTACGCGAACGTCGGCGACTCCGACAAGCCGAAGGACGCGGTCCTCTCCACGAACCCGGCGCCCAACTCGACGGTGGAGACCGGCTCCCAGGTGACGGTCACCCTGTCCGCGGGCCCGGACACCAGCGGGAACGACTGACCCCGCCCCGCCGCACGCCCCGCAGGCCCCGCCCCTCCCGGAGGGCGCGGGGCCTGCGCCGTCCGGCCTGCCCGCCCGCGCGGGGCCCCCGTTGTCCCACCCTGTGCGCCGAGATCGGTCGTCCGCGCTGAGATCGGTCGCTGGAGGCGCCGATCTCGGTCGCGGCAACCGATCTCGGCGACGGGACCACCCGGCGTCAGCGGCGACGGGACCACCCGGCGTCAGCGGCGACGGCTGTGAGCGGAGCGGAGCGCCCTGCCCACCCGCGGTCCGACCTCCTCCGGGTGCCGGAGGTCCGCCCAGGTGAACCGGACGACGATCCACCCCGCGTCCTCGAGCGCGTCCTGCCGGCGTTTCTCCTGATCGACCGCGGCGCTCGACTCCTGCGCGCTCCCTCCGTACTTGAGCCGGCCGTCGAACTCGAGGGCGACCCGCTCCTCCCGCCACCCCAGATCGACCCACCGCCACCCGAGCCGTGTCGGCACGGCGACCTGGAGATCCGGCGCCGGGAGACCCGCCGCGCGCACGTGCCAGCGCAGCAGGGACTCCCCGGGTGACTCCGACCTCGCGTCGGCGAACGCCAGGACCTCCCGCGCGCGGCGGACGCCACGGTCGCCGGCGGCCGCCGCCAGCATCTCGTCGATGACGGCCGGGTCCGCCCCGGCACGGAGCGCGGAGTCGGCGACCACGAGCCCGTGCGCCCGGTCGAGCGTCGCAGCGCAGTCCACCGCTGTCCGCTCGATCGGCGACACCGGGAGCGAGGCGGTCCGGTCGACCTCTGCTGCGCGAGTCGCACGGCTCGTCCAGTGCTCCCGCACGCCGCGGAGGCCCCCCGTACGCGACGCCCGCGGTGCCGAGAGCGCCGTGACGTCCACGTCGTCGGGAACGGCCACGAGCTGGCACCCGTGCAGCAACGCGGCTGTGCGGTGACTGAACCAGTGGTCGCCGGTCCGCACCGCGTGCAGCGCCGCGGCCCGAGCGAGGACCCGGCTGCGGGCGAGGTCCCAGGGCAGTCCGTCGGGGGACACTTCCGCGTAGACCCCGCGCAGGACTCGCATCAGCGAGCCGTCCCTGACCCGTGTGCGCAGGACGTCCGGTGGGAGGTCGCCGGCTCGCAGGACGCGCGGGACGGCGGGCAGCACGACGGCCGGCGACGGCCGGAGTGGCGGGCCCTCACCGGGGAGGCGTTCCAGGAGAGACGACGATCTGCGGATGGCGGGGCGCTCGTGCGAGGTCATGCTCCGACCGTGCAGCAGGCGCCCGCGCGGTCACCGAGTTATCCACAGAATGGGGCCTGCGGCCATGGTCCCCAGGCACGTCGGCATCTCGGTGAGGCCGGATCACGCGCATCCGGCGCATCTCAGCCATGCTCGATCTGCGTCGCTCGCCACCAGCCGCGCCGCCCCGAGGCCCGCCGAGATCGGTCGATCGGACCGAGATCGGCCGTTGCACCGACCGATCCCGGTCGGGAGTGCCGATCTCGGCGGACGCCCGGTTGCGGACCCCCGGCGGCGGACGCCCGGTCGGCGGACGCCCGGCGGCGGACACCCGGTGGCGGACGCTCGGTCGGCGGACGCCCGGCGGCGGACGCCGGGCCGGTCGGTGGTGAGCACCCGGGCAGCGAGCAGCGGGTCGCGGGCATGGGCGGCCCCGGCTCGCGGCACGGAGTCGGCGCGGGCGCAGCCGGCGTCGGCGACGCGCCGGGGCCGAGGTTCAGGAGCGGGGGGTCGGGGGCGCCGCGGTCAGGGGCGCACGAGGGGGTGCAGGTCGGCGGAGCGGGCGACCGCGTCGTCGGCGCCCGTGAGGGCCAGCCAGTTCGCGAGGAGCCGGTGGCCGCCCTCCGTCAGGACGGACTCCGGGTGGAACTGCACCCCGTGCAGCGGCAGCGTCCGGTGCTGCAGGCCCATGATGATGCCGTTCGCCCGGGCGGTGACCACGAGCTCGTCGGACGGCGTCCCGTCCACGACGGCGAGCGAGTGGTACCGGGTGGCGGTGAACGGCGTCGGCAGGCCGTCGAACACCCCCTGCCCGTCGTGCGCGACCAGGCTGGTCTTGCCGTGCATGAGCTCGGGGGCGTGCGTGACGGTGCCGCCGAAGACCTCGCCGAGCGCCTGGTGCCCGAGGCAGACGCCGAGCATGGGGGTGCCGGCCTCGGCGCAGTCGCGGATGACCTGCATGGACGCGCCGGCCTCCGACGGGGTGCCGGGTCCGGGCGAGACCAGCACGCCGTCGAAACCGGCGCGCTCGGACGCCGGCGGGACGGCGTCGTTCCGGACGACGACGGTCTCGGCGCCGAGCTGGTCGAGGTACCCGACGATCGTGTAGACGAACGAGTCGTAGTTGTCGACCACGAGGATGCGGCTCATCGGGTCACTCCCCCACGGTGGTGTCGTTGAACGGCATGTACGGGGCCAGCCACGGGAACACCCAGACGAAGCACGCGGCCAGCACCGCGGTCGCGAGCACCAGCAGCAGGAGCACGCGCACCACCGCCGGGCCCGGGAGGTGCCGCCAGAGCCATCCGTACATCTCAGGTGCCTTCCACGAGCTCGGCGGGCACGCCCTCGTCCAGGGGTGCCCAGTAGTCCAGGACGCCGTGCACGATGTACCGCTCGCGGGCGGAGAACATCGGGTGGCAGGTGGTCAGGGTGATGTACCGCTCGGTGGGCTCGACCCCCGGCTGGTTCGGCACCGGCGCGATCACCTGGACGTCCTGCGGCAGGACGATCTCGGAGGACGTCACGCGGTAGACGTACCAGGCCTCGTCGGTCCAGACGACGATCGGGTCGCCCTCCTGGAGCTCCGCGATCCGGTTGAACGGCTTGCCGTAGGTGGTGCGGTGCGCGGCGAGCGCGAAGTTCCCGACGCCGCCCGGCATGGCGGTGCCCTCGTAGTGCCCGACTCCGAGCGGGTTCAGCACGTTGGGCCGGTCGGTGCCCTGCGTGATGGTCCGGGTCGGCTCGCCGTCCCAGCGCGGCACGCGCATCGAGGCGAACGTCGTGAGGTACGGCGGCTCCTCCATGACGGGCGGCTCGTCGTACCGGGGCGTGACGACGGCGGGACCCTCGTCGGCCTCGAGCGGGGCGAGCGGCTCGTCCCAGCCCTGCTCGGCGACGATGCGAGCCTGGTCGCGGTCGGCGACGACGTCGGTCCACCACAGCTGCCACGCGAGGAACGCGAGGAGCAGCACGCCGGCGGTGATGAGGAGCTCGCCGAGCACGCCCACGGCGCCGAGCACGAACCCGCCGCCCCGGCGACCCCGCGGGCGGTGCTCCGCCCGACGCGCGTCACGCCGGGTCGGCGCGGGTCCCCCGCGCCCGCCGTCGGGCCCGTCGACCGTCGGCCAGGACACCTCCGTGCCGCTCATCCCTCGGTGTCCTCCCGGCCCTGGTCGGGGCTCGTCGTGGCGTCGTCGCCGGCCACGAGCCCGGGCAGGACCTCCGTGCCGGACGGCACGCTGGCGTACCTCATGTCGACCGACCCATCGTAGGCGGGCACCTCGACCCCGCCGCCCGGCTCGGTCACCGACCACCCGAGCCCCACGGCGTCCACCCAGGACCGGTACGCCCGGACCGCGGGGTCGGCGTCCAGGGCGTCGAGGAGCTCCTCGGGGTCGCCGACGGCGGTGACGACGTACGGCGGCGAGTAGCGGCGTCCCTGCAGCGACAGGACGTTCCCGATGCACTGGAACGCGCTCGTGGAGATGACCCGCTGGTCCATGAGGGCCATCGCCTCGGCTCCCCCGGCCCACAGGGCGTTGATGACGGCCTGCAGGTCCTGCTGGTGCACGACGAGGTCGTCCGGCCCGGTGCCCGCGGGCCGCGGGCCGTCCACCGGTGCGTCGTCGAGGGAGACGGTGATCCCGGTGCCGGTCACGGCGAGCCGGCCCGACGCGATGTCGTAGGCGGTGCCGGCGGACTGCCACTCGAGGCCGACGGTGTCCGTCTGCTCGCGGGTCAGCGCGTCGACCTGGGCCCGGAGCGCGGCGACGTCGTCGGCGAGCCGCTCGCGCCGCGCGTCCTCGTTGGCCTGCAGCCCGGCGAGGTCCTGCGGCTGGCGGGTGTTCGTGCCGCTGGCGAGGCGGGCGTTCGCGGTGAACAGCGCGCCGGACAGCGCCATGACGAGGGCGACGGACACGGTGCCCCGCAGCGCCCGGCTGCGCCGGTGCCGGGTCAGGCGGTGCTGGGCGTGCTCGCGCGCGGCGTGCAGCCGGTCGGCGGTCTCCGCCGCCTGGCCCGGCCTGTCGCCGGGCACCCCGTCGCCCGCGGCGGGCCTCGCCGCGTGTGCGCCGTGGACCTGGCGCTCGGGGTGCTCGTCGGGCACGCTTCTCCCCCTCGGTCTCGCCACTACGCTAGGCCACGTTCGTGGCTTCCGTGCGTGCGTCCACAGGCGGACGGCGGGAGCACCTGTGAAGGTCAGCCGGTCGAGGTCAGGAGCATCCCGTGCCCAAGTCGAGGACGCGGCAGAAGTCGCACTACACCGCGCCGCCCGAGCGCTCTGCCGGTCCGGCGGTCAACCCGCCGTGGTTCGTGCCGGTGCTGGTCGGGCTCCTGGTGCTCGGTCTCGTGTGGATCGTCGTCACGTACCTGACGAGCTTCGACTACCCGATCCCGGGCATCGGCTCGTGGAACCTCGCGATCGGCTTCGCGTTCGCGCTCGGCGGCCTGGGGATGGCCACCCGCTGGAAGTGAGCGGTCCGCCGCGCGGCCGGGGCGGGGACCGGCGCCCACCGCGTCGTCCCCAGCCCGGGACCCGTTGTCCCCAGGCCGCGCGGGCCGTTTCCCCAGGGGTGCACAACCCTGTGGATAACTACACGGGTGTAATTCCACAGCTGTGAGCAACGCTGGGGACGGGCGTCAGACCCGCGCGTAGCTCACCAGGACGGCCGCCACGAGCAGCAGGCCGACGCCGACGCTGGCGCCGACGGAGACCGCGAACCGCCGGTCCCGCGGGGCGTAGGCGTACGCCGTCCCGAGCAGGGCGCCCACGACCAGGCCGCCGAGGTGCGCCTGCCAGGCCACCCCGGGCAGCACGAACCCGAGCACCGCGTTGATGACGAGCACGCCGACGATGCCGCCGGCGCTGCGCCCGGTGCGTCGCAGCACCACCAGCACCGCGCCGAACAGGCCGAACACGGCCCCCGACGCCCCGACGAGCCCCGTGAACCACGCCGCGGAGTACGGCGACGCCAGCACCAGGAACATCACGGAACCGCCGACGGCGCTCAGCAGGTAGAGCGTGAGGAACCGCCAGCGCCCGAGCATCGCCTCGAGGAACGGCCCGACCGACCACAGCGCGACCATGTTGAACGCGATGTGCAGGATCTGGCCGGGGGAGTGCAGGAACGCGGAGGTGAGGAACCGCCACGGCTCCGCCTCGCCGACGACGGGCGCGAACGCGAGGTCCTGCGTCCACGTCGGCGTGGTGAGCTGCAGGACGTAGGACACGACGCACAGCCCGATGAGGGTGAGCGTCACGACGGGCCGGCCGGTGGTGATGCGGCCGCCGAACGCCGTGCGCGCGGGACGCGTGGCCTTCGCCGCGTCACGCACGCAGTCGACGCACTGGATGCCCACCGCAGCCGGGCGCTGGCACTCCGGGCACGTCGGCCGCCCGCACCGCTGGCACCGCACGTACGCGATGCGGTCGGGGTGCCGCGGGCAGACCGGCGGCGGGGCGGGAGCGGCAGGGCCCGGCTGCGGGTGGGTCATCGAGGGGTCAGGACTCGAACGTCACCGACTCGATGACCACGTCCTCCACCGGCCGGTCGCCCGGGCGGGTGCGGGTGGTGGCGATCGCGTCGACCACGGCACGGCTCTCGTCGTCGGCGACCTTGCCGAAGATCGTGTGCTTGCCGTTGAGGTGCGGCGTCGCGGTCACGGTGATGAAGAACTGCGACCCGTTGGTGCCACCGACCTGGCCGGTGATGGGGTCACGGCGCAGGCCGGCGTTCGCCATCGCGAGCAGGTACGGCTCGGAGAACCGCAGCTCGGGGTGGATCTCGTCGTCGAAGGTGTACCCCGGGCCGCCGCGGCCGGAGCCCAGGGGGTCGCCGCCCTGGATCATGAAGCCGTCGATGACGCGGTGGAACACCACGCCGTCGTAGAGCGGGGACGTGCGCTTCTCGCCCGTCGCCGGGTCGGTCCACTCCTTCTCGCCGGTCGCGAGGCCGCGGAAGTTCTCCACGGTCTTCGGGGCGTGGTTCGGGTAGAGCTCCAGGCGGATGTCGCCACGGTTCGTGTGCAGGGTCGCGTGCATGCCCGTCATCCTGTCACGGACCGCTGTGCGCCGACCCGGTGAGGATCGGGTGTTCACGCGGGACGAACACGCGCCTGCCACCTGCGCGGAAGCCGCGACGGTGGCAGAGTGGGACGTCATCGGACCAGCTGAGCGGGAGTGTGTGGACATGGCCTTCCTGACCCGACGGAGCAAGCTCGAGACCGTCACCGACCACCTGACCTCCGAGCGCGTGAAGGAGCAGGCCGCCGCCGTGCTCGCGGACGCGGGGACCAGGGCCGCCGACGGCGCCGGCAAGCTGGCCGCGACCGCCAAGGTGCAGGCCGCGGACGCCGCCGTCGCCGCGAAGGGGGCCGCCGAGCACGCGCTGGAGTGGACCCAGCCGCGCGTCGAGGCGGCCGTCGAGTGGCTGATCCCGCGCATCGACCACCTCTACAAGGAGAGCGTGAAGGCCGCGGCCCCGCGCGTCGAGAAGGCCGCGGAGAAGGCCGGCCCGGTCATCGACACCGCGCACGACAAGCTCGTCGAGGACCTGCTGCCCAAGCTCGTGCAGGCGGTCAACGACGCCGCCGAGCGCGCGGGTGCCGTGGTCGAGCAGGTCGCGGACCAGGAGGCGGGCAAGAAGAAGGCCCGTGCCGCCGCCGCAGCGGCAGCCGCAGCCGCCGCCGCCAAGCAGGCCGAGAAGAAGCAGCACAAGGGCGCCAAGCGGTTCTTCCTGTTCGCGACGCTGGTCGGCGCGGGCGCCGCGGTCTTCGCCTGGACCCGGACCCGCACGACGACGGACCCGTGGGCCGAGCCGTGGGAGCCCGAGGCCCCTGCCGCCGACCAGTTCCGCGCCCGGGCGGGCGACGCCGCCGAGGCCGTGGGGGAGGCCGCCGGCGAGGCGGTGGCCCGCGGGCGGGAGGCGACCAAGAAGGCCGCGGAGAAGGTCGCCGAGGTGCGCGAGGACGTCGAGGAGCGCGTCGCCGACGCCACCGAGAAGGTCACCGAGGCGACGAAGAAGGCGACCCAGCGCCGGGCCGCCCCGAAGAAGCCGGACACCGACGCCGCCGAGGGCACGACCCCGGAGGTCTGAGACCGGCACGCACGCGAGCAGGGCCCGGTACCCCGAGGGGTACCGGGCCCTTCGCCGTCCGGGCGGGCGGCGGCGCTCAGGCGACCGGCAGCAGCCCCGCGTGCCGGCGTGCGATCGCCCCGTGCGCCCACGCCCGCGCTCCGCCCGCGACGGCCGCGCCGAGCGGGACGTACAGCACGACCCCGCCGGGCCCGAACGCCAGCATGAGGGCCAGCGCGGCCACCGCCCCCGCCAGCGCGAACCACCAGCCCGCAGCGGCCGCCGTCGCGTCGTCCGGCAGCAGCCGGCCCACGACCACGCCGACGGGGTAGCCCACGACGAGCGTGACCACGGCGTGCACGAGCCACACGAAGCCGATCAGGCCGGCGGAGTCGAGGTCCATGAGGACGGCCACGGCCAGGGCCGCCACCAGCCCGAGCCCCCCGACCACCGCCTGGCACCGCACCTGGACGCTCCACGCGTCGCGGGCGGCCCGGCCCCACCGTCCGGTGCCGGGGGGCGGGGGATACGTCGCTCCGGGCGTGCTCACGCGGTCACGCTAGCGGGCCGGGGATGCTGCTGTGTGGAGCCAAGGGGACTCGAACCCCTAACCCCCTGCTTGCAAAGCAGGTGCGCTACCAATTGCGCCATGGCCCCGCGCACGACCGCAGAGCGCGGTGGTGCGGGTGGTGACGGGGGAGAAGCCCTACTCGACCGGGTCGGTGACCTCGGCCCACAGGTCTCGGTCGTCGCGCTCGGCGGTGTACCGCGTCCAGGCGACGTATCCCGCGACGGCGACCGCCGCCAGGAGCAGGAGCTTCTTCATGGGGTCCCCCAGGGCTCGGGAGTGGGCCTAAGAGGACTTGAACCTCTGACCTCTTCCTTATCAGGGAAGCGCTCTAACCGTCTGAGCTATAGGCCCGTTCGCACGCCGGGCGTGCCGGACGAGACTACCCCAGCAGGGGCCACCCGCCCAAACCGCCACCTCACTCGTCGGTCATCGTCACGTGCACGCCCCCGACCAGGGCGGCCGTGATGTTGTACAGGAACGCGCCGATGGTCGACAGGGCGGTGATGAGGAAGACGTCGAGGACGGCGACCAGCGTGGCGACCGAGATGACCCGGTCGAACTGGACGTAGTCCATGAGGTCGAAGTTTGAATCCGCGAGGATCTCGGTGATGAGGCCGTCCAGGCGGGCGAACACCTCGAGCCCGTCCAGGGTCAGCCACACGACCGCGCTCGCGACGACGACCATGATGCCGATCGCGACGGAGATGAGGAACGACAGCTTCATCACGGACCACGGGTCGACCCTGGACACCGCCAGGCGCACCCGCCGCGGGCCGGTGCCGGTGAGACCACCGGTCCCCGTGGCGGCCGGCCGCGGCGCGGGGGTGTCGCCGGCGGGTCGCGGGGACGTCGCGGGCTTCGGCGCGGCCGACGAGCCGACCGGGGCACCCGACGGCGCGGGAGCGGCCTGCGCCGGGGCCGAGGCGCTGCCGGAGGACGCCGGGGCGCCCTTGCCGGCCGCGGGCGCGGACGTCGCCGCCGGCGTCGCGGCGGTGGCCGTGCCGGCGCCGCGCTTCGCCGAGTCGGTCGTGGTGCGCGCGCCGCCCGACGGCTTGTCGGTGGCGTCGCCGCCCTTGCGGGGCGGGATCGACGGAGGCGTGTCGCTCACGCATCCTCCTCGGAGGTCTCGTCAGCCACCGGGGCGTCCGGAGCTGTGGTGGCGCTGGTGTCCTCGAGGGCCGCGGACGTCACGTCCGGCTCGCCCGTCTCACCCACGGTACCCGCCTCGTCGCCGAGGTGACGCTCGATGTTGCGTGCCACCGCGATGATCCGGTCCCCGTTGTCGGGCTTCGCGAAGATGACGCCCTGGGTCGTGCGGCCGGTCGCGTTCACCTCGGAGGTCGCGGAGCGGACGATCTTGCCGCGCTCCATGATGACCAGCACCTCGTCGTCCGCGTCGGTGACGAGGGCGCCGACGAGGTCACCGTTCGCCTCCGGGAGGTTCGCCACCTTGATGCCGAGGCCGCCGCGCCCCTGCACGCGGTAGTTCTCCACGGTGAGGGCGGTGCGCTTGGCGATGCCGCCCTGCGTGACGGTGAACAGGAACGCCTCCTCGCGGACGACGTCCATCGCGAGCAGCTCGTCGTCGGCGCGGAACTTCATGCCGGTCACGCCGGACGTCGCGCGGCCCATCGGGCGCAGCGCCTCGTCGGTCGCGGTGAACCGGAGCGACTGGCCCTTGCGGGACACGAGGATCAGGTCGTTCACGGAGTCGACGATGCGGGCGGACACCAGCTCGTCGGGCAGGCCGTCCTCGTCCTCGCGCAGGTTGATCGCGATGACGCCGCCGGAGCGGTTCGAGTCGTACTCGGCCAGCCGGGTCTTCTTCACCAGGCCGCGCTTGGTGGCGAGCACCAGGTACTCGGCCTGCTCGTAGTCCCGCAGGTCCAGGACCTGGGCGATCTTCTCGCCGGGCTGGAACGCCAGCAGGTTCGCGACGTGCTGGCCCTTGGCGTCGCGGCCGCCCTCGGGCAGCTCGTACGCCTTGGCGCGGTACACGCGGCCGAGGTTCGTGAAGAACAGCAACCAGTGGTGCGTCGTCGTCACGAAGAAGTGGTCGACGATGTCGTCCTCGCGCAGCTGCGCGCCCCGGACGCCCTTCCCGCCGCGGCGCTGGGCCCGGTAGTTGTCCGACCGGGTGCGCTTGGCGTAGCCGCCGCGGGTGATGGTGACGACCATCTCCTCCTCGGCGATGAGGTCCTCGACGGAGACCTCGCCGTCGAAGGGCAGGATCGTCGTGCGGCGCTCGTCGCCGTACTTGTCGACGATCTCGTCCATCTCCTCGCGGACGATGCCGCGCTGGCGCTCCGGCGAGGCCAGGATGCCGCGGTACTCGGAGATCTCCGCCTCGAGCTTGGCGTAGTCGTCGAGGATCTTCTGGCGCTCGAGGGCGGCCAGCCGGCGGAGCTGCAGCGTGAGGATCGCGTTCGCCTGGACCTCGTCGATGTCGAGCATCGCCATCAGGCCGGTGCGTGCCTCGTCGGCGTCGGGGGAGCGGCGGATGAGCGCGATGACCTCGTCCAGCGCGTCCAGCGCCTTGAGGTAGCCGCGGTAGATGTGGATCTGCTCCTCGGCCTTGCGCAGCCGGAAGTTCGTCCGCCGGACGATGACGTCGAGCTGGTGGGCCGTCCAGTGCCGGATGAACGCGTCGAGGCTGAGCGTGCGCGGCACGCCGTCGACCAGGGCGAGCATGTTGGCGCCGAACGTGTCCTGCAGCTGCGTGTGCTTGTACAGGTTGTTCAGCACGACCTTGGCGACGGCGTCGCGCTTGAGCACGATGACCAGGCGCTGGCCGGTGCGGCCGGAGGTCTCGTCGCGGATGTCCGCGATGCCCTGGACCCGGTTCTCGCGGACGAGGTCGGCGATCTTCTTCGCCAGGGTGTCCGGGTTGACCTGGTACGGCAGCTCGGTGACGACCAGGCAGATGCGGCCCTGGATCTCCTCGACCTCGACGACGGCGCGCATCGTGATCGAGCCGCGGCCGGTCCGGTAGGCCTCCTCGATGCCCTTGTGCCCGAGGATCGTCGCGCCGGTGGGGAAGTCGGGGCCCTTGACGCGCGTCAGCAGCGCGGCGAGCAGCTCCTCCTTCGACGCCTCCGGGTTGTCGAGGTGCCAGCGGACGCCCTCGGCCACCTCCCGCAGGTTGTGCGGCGGGATGTTGGTCGCCATGCCGACCGCGATGCCGGCCGAGCCGTTGACCAGCAGGTTCGGGAACCGCGACGGGAGGATCGACGGCTCCTGGGTGCGGCCGTCGTAGTTGTCCTGGAAGTCGACGGTGTCCTCGTCGATGTCCCGGACCATCTCCATGGCGAGCGGGGCCATCTTGCACTCGGTGTACCGCGGGGCGGCCGCGGGGTCGTCGCCCGGCGAGCCGAAGTTCCCCTGGCCGGCGACGAGCGGGTACCGCAGCGACCAGTCCTGCACCAGGCGGACCAGGGCGTCGTAGATCGCCGTGTCGCCGTGCGGGTGGTACTTGCCCATGACGTCGCCGACGACGCGGGAGCACTTCGAGAACTGGCGGTCCGGGCGGTAGCCGCCGTCGTACATGGCGTACAGGACGCGGCGGTGCACCGGCTTGAGGCCGTCGCGGACGTCCGGGAGCGCGCGGCCCACGATGACGGCCATCGCGTAGTCCAGGTAGGACCGCTGCATCTCGAGCTGCAGGTCCACCTGGTCGATGCGGCCGTGCTCGATGTTGTCGCCGGTCAGCTCAGTCACAGGTCAGTGTCCTTCGGTGGGACGGCCCGGCGCGGCGCGCCGGGGTGGGGCGAGTCAGATGTCCAGGAACCGCACGTCGCGCGCGTTGCGCTGGATGAACGAGCGGCGGGACTCGACGTCCTCGCCCATGAGCACGGAGAAGATCTCGTCCGCCGCGGCCGCCTCGTCGAGCGTGACCTGCAGCAGCGTGCGGTGCTCGGGGGCCATGGTGGTCTCCCAGAGCTCCGAGTAGTCCATCTCGCCCAGACCCTTGTAGCGCTGGATCCCGTTCTCCTTGGGGATCCGCTTGCCGTTCGCCTGGCCGTCGGCCAGCACGGCGTCGCGCTCCCGGTCCGAGTACACGTAGTCGTGCGGGGAGTTCGACCACTTGATGCGGAACAGCGGCGGCTGCGCCATGTACACGTGGCCCTTGAGGATCAGCTCGGGCATGTACCGGTAGAGCAGCGTGAGCAGCAGGGTCCGGATGTGCTGGCCGTCGACGTCGGCGTCGGCCATGAGCACGATCTTGTGGTACCGGAGCTTCGAGATGTCGAAGTCCTCGCCGATGCCGGTGCCGAACGCCGTGATGAGCGCCTGGACCTCGGCGTTGCCGAGCGCCCGGTCGAGCCGGGCCCGCTCGACGTTGAGGATCTTGCCGCGCAGCGGGAGGATCGCCTGGGTCTGCGGGTTGCGGCCGCGGACCGCGGAGCCGCCGGCGGAGTCGCCCTCGACGATGAAGATCTCGCACTCGGCCGGGTTGTTGGACTGGCAGTCCTTGAGCTTGCCCGGCATGGAGTTCGACTCGAGCAACCCCTTGCGACGGGTGGCCTCGCGGGCCTTGCGGGCGGCGAGCCGCGCCTGGGAGGCCTGGATGGCCTTGCGGATGACGTCCCGGGCCTCGTTCGGGTGGGAGTCCAGCCAGTCGCCGAACTGCTCGTTGACCACGCGCTGCACGAAGGTCTTGGCCTCGGTGTTGCCGAGCTTGGTCTTGGTCTGGCCCTCGAACTGCGGCTCCCCGAGCTTGATCGACACGACGGCCGTCAGGCCCTCGCGGATGTCGTCGCCGGTGAGGTTGTCGTCCTTGTCCTTGAGGATGCCCTTGTCGCGCGCGTAGCGGTTGACCAGCGAGGTCATCGCCGCGCGGAAGCCCTCCTCGTGCGTGCCGCCCTCGGTGGTGGAGATGGTGTTCGCGTAGGTGTGCACCGACTCCGAGTAGGCGCTGGTCCACTGCATCGCGACCTCGACCGAGATCTTGCGCTCGGTGTCCTCGGCCTCGAAGTCGATGACCTCGGGGTGCACCAGGTCGACCTTCTTGGCGGAGTTCAGGTGCTTCACGTAGTCGACCAGGCCGCCGTCGTACTTGTACGTGACCTTGCGGGCGGTCGACGGGGCCTCCGTGACGCCGTCGCTGCCGGCCACCTCGTCGTCGGTGTCGGTGTGCTGCGGGCGCTCGTCGGTCAGCGAGATCTGCAGGCCCTTGTTGAGGAAGGCCATCTGCTGGAACCGGGAGCGCAGGGTCTCGAAGTCGAACTCGACCGTCTCGAAGATGCTCGGGTCGGCCCAGAACGTCTGCGACGTGCCGGTGTCGGTGGTCGCCTCGCCCTTGCGGAGCTCGCTCGCCGGCTTGCCGCCGTCCGCGAAGTCCATCTCCCAGGCGAAGCCGTCGCGCTTCACGACGGTCTGCACCTTGGTGGACAGCGCGTTCACCACGGAGATGCCGACGCCGTGCAGGCCGCCGGACACCGCGTAGCCGCCGCCGCCGAACTTGCCGCCCGCGTGCAGGATGGTCATGACGACCTCGACGGTCGGCCGGCCCTCGGTGGGGTGGATCGCGACGGGGATGCCGCGGCCGTTGTCGACGACACGCACGCCGCCGTCGGCCAGCAGCGTGACCTCGATGTGGTCGCAGTAGCCGGCCAGGGCCTCGTCGACGGAGTTGTCGACGACCTCGTACACCAGGTGGTGCAGGCCGCGCTCGCCGGTGGAGCCGATGTACATGCCGGGACGCTTGCGGACCGCCTCGAGACCCTCGAGGACCGTGATCGCGGACGCGTCGTAGGCGGGAGTCCCGTTCACCGCCCCTCCGGGTGTGGTGGGGTTCGGTCCGGTGGAGGGGCTCTGGTCAGCCACGGGCGGTGGTGCTCCTCAGTTCTCGTACGCGGCGGAGGCGCCCGTCTACCCGGTGGGAGAGCGGATCACTCCACGACGACGGAGATCGTGCGTCCTGGACCGGCGCAGACGCGCCAGACATGTCAATTCCCAGTGTACCCTGCCCCGCGCCGGAACCCCCGGTGAACCGCCTGCCCTGTGGACGCGTTCCCGCGCGTCGTCAGCCCCACGTGTCGCGGGCGCCGCGGCCGCGCACCGAGCGCTTGCCCCGGCCGAAGCCCGGGCCGGCCGGACCGAGCACCCGGACGTCCTTCACGACACCCTCGCCGACGTCCTCCGCCATCCGCCGCACGAGCTGCGGGGCCAGCATCTTCAGCTGCTGCGCCCACGCCGTCGAGTCGGTCCGGACCACGAGGACCCCCTCGGCGAACGTCTCCGGCGTGCAGTGGTCGGCGATCTGGTCGCCCACGACGTCCCGCCACCGGCCGACGACCCCGCCGACGGACACCTCCTGCACCCAGCCGCGGTCCCGGAACAGGGAGGCCATCGTGGCGGACACGGTCTGCGGGTCCCGGGGGTGCACGCCCGGGCCGCCGCGCTCGGCGGGGGACAGGGGCGAGCGCCCGCGGGCCTGCTGGCCGGGCCGGTAGCCCTTCGACCGGGCGACGGACCGGAACCGGGCGAGCGACATCTTCGCCATCTGCGCGGCCGGCGTGATCTCCAGCTGCTCCGCGACCGGGACGGCGGGGTCGACCTCCGGCGCCGCCCCGTCCTCGGGGCCGGCCGGCGGCGTGGGGGTGGGGTCGTCAGCCGGCACGGGCGACCTCCGACGCCAGCACGTCGTACCGGGCACCGGCCAGCCGCGCGGGCACGTCGCCCGGCACCGCCGCCGTCACGAACACCTGGCGCGCGCCCGCGACCATCTCGGCCAGCCGCTCGCGGCGCCGGGCGTCGAGCTCGGCGAACACGTCGTCGAGCATGAGCACCGGCTCGCCGTCGGGCCCGGAGTCGGCGACCCACAGGCCGGCCACCTCGCCGTCCGTCCCGGGGCGCGGCCCGTGGGTGAGGAGGTCGTAGGACGCGAGCCGCAGCGCCAGGGCGAACGACCACGACTCCCCGTGGCTCGCGTAGCCCTTCGCGGGCAGGTCGCCGAGCGTCAGCGTGAGGTCGTCGCGGTGCGGGCCCACCAGGCACACGCCCCGCTCGAGCTCCTTGGGGCGCACCCGGGCCAGGGCGGCGAGCATCTGCTCCTCGACCGCCTGCGGGGTCGCGCCCTCGTGCGGTCCCGGTCCGGTCCCGGGTCCCGGACCGCCGCCGTCGTCGGCCAGCGCGGCCGCGAGCGAGGACCGGTACCCGACCCGCGCGGCACCCTGGCCCTCGGAGACCCGCTCGTACGCGTCGCCGACGTAGGGGTCGAGCGCGGCGATCACCGCCTGCCGGGCCACGACCACCTGCGCCCCGAGCTCCGCGAGCTTGGCGTCCCACACGTCGAGCGTGCTGAGGTCGAGGTTCGACCGGGACCCGCGGAACCCCGCCGCCGACTTCAGGAGCGCGGTCCGCTGCCGCACGACGCGGTCGTACTCCGAGAACACCCCCGCGAGCCGGGGCGTCACCTGCACCGCGAGCTCGTCGAGGAACCGGCGCCGGCCGTCCGGGTCGCCCTTGACCAGCGCGAGGTCCTCCGGCGCGAACAGCACGGAGCGCAGCGCGCCGACCACGTCGCGGGCCCGGGACGGCGCGCCGTTGAGCTTCACGCGGTTCGACCGGCCCGACCCGAGCTGGATGTCGATGACGAGCGCCCGCTCGGAGCCGTCGTCCTGCGCCCGCACGATCCGGGAGCGGACCACGGCCGCCGGCGCGCCCGCACGCACGAGCGGGGCGTCGGTCGGCACGCGGTGGCTCGAGAACGTCGAGACGTAGCCGATCGCCTCGACGAGGTTCGTCTTGCCCTGCCCGTTCGGCCCGACGAGCGCGGTGATCCCCGGCTCGAAGGTCAGGTCGACCTGGTGGTACGACCGGAAGTCCGTCAGGGACAGGTGCGAGACGTACATCGACGGGGCGTCAGCCCTCCGAGCGCACGCCCGCGGGGGCGTCGCCGGAGATCGGGGCGCTTGCCGCGCGGACGGCGTGCCCGCCGAACTGCTGGCGGAGCGCGGCGACCGCCTTCATCGCGGGGGACTCCTCCTGGCGCGACTGGAACCGCGCGAACAGCGCCGCGGTGATCACGGGCAGCGGGACGGCGGCCTCGATCGCCTCGTCCACCGTCCAGCGGCCCTCGCCCGAGTCGGCGACCCAGTCGTCGATCGCCTCGAAGTCCTGGTCCTCCTCGAGCGCCTTGACCAGGAGCTCGAGCAGCCAGGAGCGCACGACCGTGCCGCGCTGCCAGGCCTTCATCGTGCCGGCGACGTCGGTGACGATGTCCTTCGCGGCCAGGAGCTCGTAGCCCTCGGCGTAGGCCTGCATGAGGCCGTACTCGATGCCGTTGTGCACCATCTTCGCGTAGTGCCCGGCGCCGATCGCCCCGGCGTGCACGAAGCCCTCCTCGCGCGGGCCCTCAGGGCGCAGCGCGTCGAACAGCGGCATCGCGCGCTCGACCTGCGCCTGGTCGCCGCCGACCATGAGGCCGTAGCCGTTCGCCAGGCCCCACACGCCGCCGGAGACGCCGACGTCGAGGAAGTGGATCCCCTTCGCGCCCAGCTGCTCGCCGTGGCCCTTGTCGTCCCCGAAGTACGAGTTGCCGCCGTCGATGACGAGGTCGCCGGCGGTCAGCAGGCCGCCCAGCTCGTCGATCACACCGTGCGTGACCGCGCCGGCCGGAACCATCACCCAGACGATCCGCTCACCGGCCGGGAGCGCCGCGACGAGGTCGGCGAGCGACGCGACGTCGGAGACCTCCGGGTTCCGGTCGTAGCCCGTGACGTCGATCCCCGCGCGCCGCATCCGGTCGCGCATGTTCGCGCCCATCCTGCCCAGACCCACCAGGCCGATCCGCATCGCTCCACCTCTCCTCGCCCGACCGCCGTCGGGCGCGTACGGCCCGGCGGCGACTTCTTCGCCCGTCATTCTCCTGCCGTGCCCGGAGGCTGACGACCGATGCGCGCGTCTCGCCGGTCACACCGGCGGGACGCAGGAACCCGTCAGGAGGCGAAGCGGATGGGGACCAGGAGGTAGCGGTACTCCTTGAGGTCCTCGCCCTCGAGCGACTCCTGGCCGGTGAACTCCACCGGCTTGTTCGGGTGCGTGAACGACAGCCGGACGAACGACGTGGTCAGCGCGCCGAGGCCGTCCAGCAGGAACTGCGGGTTGAACGCGACGGCGATGTCGTCGCCGACGAGCGTGGCCTCGAGGGCCTCGGACGCCTGCGCGTCGTCGCCCTGCCCGGCGTCCAGGACCACCTGGCCGTCGGAGAAGGTCAGGCGGATCGGGGTGTTCCGCTCCGCGACCAGGGCCACGCGCTTGGCGGCGTCCGCCAGGAGCTGCGTGTTCACCACGGCGTGGATCGGCGACTCGTCCGGGAACAGCCGGCGCACGGCGGGGTAGTCGCCGTCGACCAGCAGCGACGTGGTGTGGCGGCCGCCGGCCTCGAATCCGATGAGGTCGACGCCCTGGCCCGTGGCGAGGCCGACGTTGACCGAGCCGGAGGCCCCGAGGGACTTCGCGGCATCCGAGAGGGTCCGGGCGCGCACGAGCGCGATCTGGGAGACGTCCGGGAACGCCGGCTTCCACGTGAGCTCGCGGAGCGCGAGGCGGTAGCGGTCGGTCGCGAGCAGCGTGACCTTCTCGCCCTCGATCTCGACGCGGACGCCGGTGAGCAGCGGGAGGGTGTCGTCCCGGCTGGCGGCGACGGTGACCTGGGCGACGGCCTTCGTGAGCTCGTCGCCGTCGACCGTGCCGGTCAGGGCGGGCATCGCAGGGAGCTGCGGGTACTCCTCGACCGGCATGGTCAGGAGCGTGAACCGGCTCGCGCCGCAGGTGACGGTGACCTTGGTGCCCTCGAGGTGCACGTCGACCGGCTTGGCCGGCAGCGCGCGGGAGATCTCGGCGAGCAGGCGGCCGGAGACGAGGACCGTCCCGGGCTCGCTGACGTCGGCCGCGATCTCGGACCGGGCGGAGACCTCGTAGTCGAAGCTCGCGAGGCGCAGCACGCCGTCGGTGCCGGCCTCGATGCGGACGCCGGCCAGCACGGGGACCGGGGGACGGGTGGGCAGGCTGCGGGCGATCCACGTGACGGCTTCTGCGAGGACGTCGCGTTCGACGCGGAACTTCATGCCCCACCCTCTCGGTCGGGGGATCGCGGGATCCCTGCTGGTGCTGCTGGTGCTGGTCGACCCCGTGCATGGACGCGGGCAGGGTTCCCCCGAACACTACGCGAGTGACCAGGCCTCCGGTACCGAACTGCGGGCCTGTGGATCACGGCGTCGGGCCGTGAGCGTTCGCCAGGACGCGACGTGCGCGAGAGGGTCGCGGCCCACGCGGCGACCGGCCGGGGACGTCCGTGCTCCGGACGACGCCTGACGCACGTTCCGGGGCCGTCGAGGTCGTCCACAACCGCGTCGTCCGGGCGCCGGCGGAGCCGGCTCCTCCTGCGGGACGGCGTGGGGTCGTGAGGTCGGCTCGGTCGGCCCGGCAGGGCCTTGACGGGCTGTGGATCTTCTTCCTAGACCTCTGTCGTCGTCATCGTCGCTTCTGTGGATCCTGGGGACGACGGGTATTCGTGCTGGTGGGCGCCTTGAGCGCGGTGTGCACGGCGCCTGTGGACCCGCTGGGGACGACGCGGACGGAGGTGGACGACGCCGGAGCCGTGCTTCTGCGTCCCCAGAGGCAGCAGGATCCGTCCACACGAATCAGGGGGGTCGTCCACCGGTATCCACAGACTCGTCCACAGGTGTGCGTAATCGTCCCAGGGCTGATTCCTGCGCCCTGCGGGGACGTGCGCGAACGGCCCCGCGCCCGGACGCGCGAGGACCCCCGCTCCGGGGTCGGTGCGGGGGTCCTGACGAGGCGCGGGACGGCGGTCAGCCGCGGCTCTCCTGCTTGATGCGGTTGGTCAGCTCGGTGACCTGGTTGAAGATCGAGCGCCGCTCGGCCATGAGCTCGCGGATCTTGCGGTTCGCGTGCATGACGGTGGTGTGGTCGCGGCCGCCGAACGCCTGGCCGATCTTCGGCAGCGACAGGTCGGTGAGCTCGCGGCACAGGTACATCGCGATCTGCCGGGCGGTCACCAGGACGCGCGAGCGGGACGACCCGCACAGGTCCTCGATCGTGAGGCCGAAGTACGCCGCCGTCTGCCCGATGACGGCCGTCGCGGTGATGTCCGCCTGGTCGTCGTCGGTGATGAGGTCCTTCAGCACGATCTCGGCCAGCGACAGGTCCACCTGCTGCCGGTTGAGGTTCGCGAAGGCCGTGACCCGGATCAGCGCGCCCTCGAGCTCGCGGATGTTCGTCGAGATCTTGGAGGCGATGTACTCGTGGACGTCGTCCGGCGCCTGGAGCTTGTCGTTGGCGGACTTCTTCCGGAGGATCGCGATGCGGGTCTCGAGGTCCGGCGGCTGGACGTCGGTGATGAGTCCCCACTCGAACCGGGACCGCATCCGGTCCTCGAAGCCGTTGAGCTGCTTCGGCGGCAGGTCGGACGTCAGCACGATCTGCTTGTTCGCGTTGTGCAGGGTGTTGAACGTGTGGAAGAACTCCTCCATCGTCTGTTCCTTGCCCTGCAGGAACTGGATGTCGTCGATGAGCAGGACGTCCACCTCGCGGTAGCGGCGCTGGAACGCCCCGGCCCTGCCCTCCGAGATGGAGTTGATGAAGTCGTTGGTGAACTCCTCGGAGTTCACGTAGCGCACCCGCACCGACGGGTACAGGTTCCGGGCGTAGTGCCCGATGGCGTGCAGCAGGTGCGTCTTGCCCAGACCCGAGTCGCCGTAGATGAACAGCGGGTTGTACGCCTTCGCGGGGGCCTCGGCCACGGCCACGGCCGCAGCGTGCGCGAACCGGTTGGACGAGCCGATGACGAAGGTCTCGAACAGGTACTTCGGGTTCAGGCGGGCCGGCTCGACGCTCGGCGTCGGGCCGGCGGGCTCCCGCCGGAACGGCTCGGCGCGGACGGGCTCGACGTGCGCGCTGTCCCCGGTGCTCGGGTGGCCCGTGGCGGCCGGCGCTGCGGCGGGGACGGGCTCGTCCTCCGGGCCCCGGGCCGTCGGCGGCGTGGCGGTGAGGCCGGCGGCGCCCGTCTCCAGCGAGGGGTCGACGGTGATCGCGAACCGGGCCTCGCGGCCGAGGGCGGTGGCGAGGGCGTCGGAGACCTCCTGCCGGACCCGCGTCTCCAGGTAGTCCTTGGTCAGGTCGTTGCCGACCGCCAGCAGCATCGTCCCGTCGAGCAGGCCGAGCGGCTTCGCGAGCCGGACGAAGGCGAGCTGGCGCGGCGTGATGTCCGGGCTCACCTCGAGCTGCGCCATCGCGGCCGACCAGACCTGGCCCAGCTGATCGTCCTGTCCTGACACCTGTACCTCGCTGCCGTCGTGTGTGGCGTGGTCGAGTGTCGCACGCACCGGGTGGTGCATCCACAGACTTGTCCACACCTGTGCGTGACGCGGGATCACGGGAGTTCCCGGCCACGCAGGCGGTCGGAGTGCCCCTCAGGTGCGTACTTGTCCACAGGGCCGGGTGATCCTGTCCACGGGGTGGGGACCGGTCGCTGCGGGACGCATCGAGCGTCGATGCTAGTGGGCCGCGGAGGCGCACGGGAGAGGGTGAGCGGTCCCGGGTGGGTACCGGGGTCCGCCCCGGCGCGCGGGGCCCCGTCCTCGCGGTTTGACCCTCGCGCACGGGCGACGTAACGTTGACCAGCCTTCCTGATGGCTCCTGCTGGCGTGCCCCGACGTCGGCCGCGTCGACGACGTGGGTACCGGAGCAGTCGAGCACGGGCACACCGACCTGGCCGGACGTCCGGCCGATGCACCGAAGTACTTGGAGACCATCGTGAGCAAGCGGACCTTCCAGCCGAACAACCGGCGGCGCGCCAAGACCCACGGCTTCCGTCTGCGCATGCGGACCCGTGCCGGCCGCGCGATCCTCGCCGCCCGCCGGCGCAAGGGTCGCGCCGAGCTGTCGGCCTGACACCACCCGTCGCGGTGCTGCCCGCCGCACACCGGATGCGCCGGTCCGCCGACTTCGAGCGGGCCGTGCGCGGCGGTGCGCGGGCCGGGCGGAACACGCTCGTGGTGCACCTCGTGACGCGAACCGACCCCGGACCTGGTCCGGCGGTCGGTTTCGTCGTGTCCAAGGGTGTCGGCAACGCGGTGACGCGGAACCTCGTGAAGCGCCGGCTGCGAGCCCTCACGGCCGACCGCCTGGGCAGCCTGCCGGCCGACGCGGACCTCGTGGTCCGGGCGCTCGCGCCCGCCGCCGAGGTCGACTACGCCACGCTCGGCCGGGACCTCGACGGCGCCCTGCGCACGGCGGCACGCCGCCGGGACGAGCGCGCCGCCTCCGGTGTCGCCGGGGGGTCGCGATGAGCGGCGCCGCGGGCGCTCCGGGGTCCGCGGTCGCCCGCGGGCTGCGCGGCGTCGTCCGGCTGCCGCGCCGCCTGCTCGTGCTCCTGATCCGCGGGTACCAGCGGTTCCTGTCCCCGCTCACCCCGCCGACCTGCCGGTTCTACCCGTCGTGCTCCGCCTACGCCGTCATCGCCCTCGAGCGGCACGGCGTCATCCGGGGCACGCGGCTGGCGGTCTGGCGCATCCTGCGCTGCAACCCGTGGAACCCGGGCGGCATCGACGACGTTCCACCGGCGGGGTCGCACCGTCGACACCCGCACGGCGCGGTCGCCTCCGCGCACTGACCACCTGGAGAGTTCCCCGATGAGCTGGTTCGACGGCCTGCTGTACCCGATCATGGTCGTGGTCGCCTGGATCATGGTCCAGTTCCACTCCTTCTTCGACTGGCTCGGGCTCGACCCGGCCGGCGGGGCGGCGTGGGGCCTGTCGATCGTCGGCCTCGTGATCGTCATGCGGATCCTCCTGATCCCGCTCTTCTTCAAGCAGATCAAGGCGTCCCGCGGCATGCAGATGCTCGCGCCGGACATGAAGAAGATCCAGGCGAAGTACAAGGGGAAGACCGACCCCGCGTCCCGCGAGGCGATGAGCCGCGAGACGATGGAGCTCTACCGGAAGCACGGCACGAACCCGTTCTCGTCCTGCCTGCCGATCCTGGCGCAGTCCCCGATCTTCTTCGCCCTGTTCCGGGTGCTGAACTCGCTGCCGCTGCTCGCCTCGGGGGAGTACCCGCGGCCGAACCTCGGGCCGCTGACGCAGGACCTCGCCGCGCAGGCGGAGAGCGCCACCATCCTGGGCGCGCCGCTGTCGGCCACCTTCATGAATGCCGACCAGTTCGGCTCGGCGGCGATGAACGTCCGGATCGTCACGATCCTGCTCGTCGTCGCGATGTCGGTCACGACGTTCACCACCCAGCGCCAGCTGACGATGAAGAACATGCCGCCGGCCGCCCTCGAGGGCCCGATGGCGCAGCAGCAGAAGATGCTGATGTACGTCTTCCCGCTGATCTTCGCCTTCTCCGGCGTGAACTTCCCGATCGGTGTCCTCATCTACTGGACCACGACCAACCTGTGGTCGATGGGTCAGCAGTTCTACACGATCCGCAAGATGCCGGCCCCGGGCTCGCAGGCCGAGGCCGCGATGCAGGCACGGAAGGCCAAGAAGGCGGCCCACCGGGGGGTGACGATCGAGGAGGGCGGCAGCACCCTCACGATCGAGGAGGCGCGACCCGTGTCCGGCCAGCGGCAGCAGCCGGTGCGCAAGGACCGGGCGAAGAAGTCCGGTGGGCCGAAGCCGGCCGGGACCGCGTCCAGCGCGTCGTCGGCACCGACCGCGGGCGGTCCCTCGGCGGCGTCCGGGGCCGGGACCGGGGCGGCGTCCGGGGCCGGGACCGGGGCGGCGTCCGGGAAGGGCCAGGCCGGCGGAGCCGCGAAGGGCCAGGCCGGTGCGGCCGGCTCGGGCTCGGGCGGCTCGGGCTCGGGCGGCTCGGGCAAGAAGAAGCGCGGCGCCGGCGGCGCGGCAGGGGCGGCGGGCGGCTCGACCGAGGCCACCCCGCGCACCGGCAAGACCGACGACTGAGACCTCGCGCCCCGGCGCGGCCACGTTCCACGGAGGAGCACACATGACCACACCGACCGACGCGACCGGCGAGGCCGGCGCCGCCTCCCGCCTCGAGGAGGAGGGCGAGATCGCGGCCGACTACCTCGAGGAGCTGCTCGACATCGCCGACCTCGACGGCGACATCGACATCGACGTCGACCACGGCCGCGCGGCCGTCGAGATCGTCGCCGAGGAGGGCACCGAGCACGCGCTCCGCCGGCTCGTCGGCCAGGACGGCGAGGTGCTCGACGCGCTGCAGGAGCTGACCCGGCTCGCGGTCCAGGCGAAGACCGGTGACCGCAGCCGTCTGATGCTCGACATCGCCGGCTACCGCGCTGCTCGGAAGGCCGAGCTCGTCACGGTCGCTGAGCGGGCGATCGCCGAGGCGCGGGAGTCCGGCACCGAGGTGTCGCTCGAGCCGATGAACCCGTTCGAGCGCAAGGTCGTGCACGACGCGGTGGCCGCAGCGGGGCTGTCCTCCGACTCGGAGGGCATCGAGCCGGCGCGGTACGTGGTGATCAAGCCCGCCGTCTGACCGTTCGGCGAGTTCGTCAGGAGCCAACGAGAGGCCGGTCCCGGGAGGGGCCGGCCTCTCGTCGGGGGAGGCGGACGCCTCTCAGAGCGTCGTGGCGAACGCGGGTGAGTGGCGGGATCACGGTGGGCGTAGGGAAGCAGCCAGCCTGACGCCGGCGAGGGCTCGGGGTCGGTGGGGCATCTCGCGATGAGGTCGACCGCTCGCTGGGGGCGGGAACTCGTGGCGGCCGCGGTGGAGGCCGTCGAGCGCCTGCGGGAGCACGGGGGTGGGGCGCCCGGATGATGACCGCCTCGGGCCAGTTCTCCGTTTCCCGTGGGACGGGTGCGCGCGGATCGACCGACGTTCCAAGCGGTCGGCTCGGACTGCGCCTGGGAGGGCGCATCGTTCGGCGTGGCGTGGTGGTGGTTGGCACAGTCCGCGCGCACTGCGTACCTGCGCGACGCGCGCTGCGGCTCCGGTGCGTTCTCCACGGCAGGTTCGCGGTTCGCGGCCCACGCGCGCCGCGGACAGAGGCGATGCGAGGGGGACCGTCCCGGGTTCGCCTGGCTGCGGGAGCTGCGCCGTCGATCGTCGACGCGGTGCGGCGGGTCGGTGATCGTGCGAAGGGCGGGAGGGCGCGTCTCCGGAGGGCTGCGTCGCCGTGCTCCCTGGGGATGCGAGGTGTCGTCGAGCGAAGCGGCCGTGGCCGCGGGTATCGCTGTCGTCGCTTTTGGGAGACCGCGTCCCGGGGGTCCACCGCCGGTGTCGGGGGACGGGTGGCCGTGAGTCTCCCGGAGCCGGGCGCCGGTCGCGGGGATCCAGCGTGGTCGCGCGTGCCCGAGGGCGCGCGGTGTCGTCTCGGCAGCAGAGGGCAGCCGTGGGGCCCGGTGACCTCGGGCCGTCGGCCGGAGCGGGAGTGGTCGTGCGCGCCGAGTGTCTTCGGGGGCGTCCAGTGCAGGGTGGTCGTCGTCCCCAGTGGCATCGACTCGGCGAACGCCCGGCGTGGACCCTCGACTGCTGTGCCTGCGCGCTCCGCGTGCGGGCAGCCGAACGGCCGTGGTCGGGCCGACTGGCGTCCCGAGGTAGCTGGTGCCGCGCGAGTCGCGCTCAGTGCCGCTTGCCTCGGTGCGTGGGACACGCTCCTGGCGTGCTGAGGCGGCGCGGCTTCAGCGCGGTGTTCCACGTGAAACGGCGTCGCCGCGCGTCGCGGCCTGCGATGGCGAGGCGCGCGGTGGCCTCTGCGTGCGGTATGGCCCGATGCGCTCCTATCTCTCGCGTGGTGGGCGTGGGCGCGACCGTCGGCCTCGGCGTTGATCGGGAGTGATGGCGACAGCGACATCGAGTCGGCGCGCGTTTGCTGCGCTACGCCGCAGACCGCGACGGCGAGAACGGTTCAGCCCGCGCGCGCGGTCGCAGCCCGGCCGAGTCCCCCGTCGCTTGCGGATTCGTCGGAGTCCGAGGGGCCGGCGCTCGGGGGAGAGATGCTGGCCGGGTACCGAGCGATGGCCGACACCGGTCCACTGCGTCGGCGAACGCCCCTCAGAAGTTCGTCAGGAGCCAACGAGAGCGCAGGAGGGCCACCAACCGCGCCGGAACCTTGGGGTCGGACGCCGTCTCAGGGCCTCCTGGTGAACCCAGACCAGCGCGCGCGGGGCCTGATCGGCGCCGGTTGTTCAGGGCGAGCCTCCCAGGCTTGCTCGGGTGCACTTCGGTGGCTCGTCGAGCCGCCTCTGGGTCACAGCCCATGCCCGGGCAACGAGGCGTGGTCTGTCGACCACGTGCTCCCGTCGTCTTCTCCGGGTGCGGCGGTCGATGGTCCCCGTGGCCGACTTCCCCTAAGTCGACCGGCGCGTCCGTGGAGGGAAGTGGTCAGCCGCGGGTACCGGGCGGGCCGGACTCCCCCGCAGCGGGGCGCCATCACAGGCGTCGTTTCACGTGGAACAGGATTTGCCTGCCGGACGGTCGGCGACCAGATGCCCGATCGGGCCGGGCCGACGCGAGGCGCCAGGTGCGTGCGGGGTTGCACATGGGCGCGTGCGGGACGCTGGACGACTACGCGCCGCTGGGCGCGTCACGCGTGAGCCCGTCTCGGGCGAACGGTGCTGCTCGCGCCGCTAGGGCTTCGGCCGGCCCAGGTTCCACGGTGGCGCATGCGGAGCGCGCAGCCGGCGCGCTCGGCGCAGACCCGACGAACCGCTTCGCGAGACGTGCGCAGGGCGTCTCGTGGGGCGGAGGCAAGTCGCCCCCCCAGGGTGGAGCCAGGTCATCACGCGTGGGGGTAGGAGCAGGTCACTTCGCATGGGCCAGAAGCAGGTCACTTCTGGCGAGCTGCGTGCAGCTCGCTTCGCGTGGGGTCGGAGGGGCTCGCTTCGCGTGGGCGGAGCGGCTCGCTTTGCGGGGGTGGGGGCGGCTCGCTTTGCGGGTGGGAGCGGCTCGTTCCGCGGGGGAGGGCTCGGTGGCGTGGCGTCCACGGGACCGCTGCACGTCGTGGGATGAGCACGTTCGGGGAGGTGACCCGAGACCGAGTCACATGCGGCACGGGCGCCGGTTTCACGTGAAACGGCGGCACGGCGGCACGGCGACGCGGCGCGCGCCGGACCGCCGCGGACGGCCGGCGCGACGGGCCAAGCCGCGGCCGCCCGGCGCGACGGACCAGGCCGCGGCCGCGCGACGCAATGTAGAGCGGCGGATCTGCCGGTCCGCCCAGCACGCCGTGACGGCCGCGGCCGTCCCACGCGACTTGCGCGATGTCCCCGTGAACCCCGCCGCGGGGAACGACCGGGATGACGGGGACCGCCACGTGCGCGACACCGCCCGGCGGGGGACGGCCCGTGCCCCTGACCTGCGGCCGCGACGAGCCGCGGTCGGTGCTGCACCGCTTCGCCGTCCCCCGGAGGCCGCGACCAACCGCCAGCGAGTGGCCGCATGGCCCGGCCAGGACGGGGCGTGTTCCACGTGAAACGTCGATCCTCGACACCTGGGGACCATGCGCAATCGCGCCGGTCAACCGGGGTACCGTAGAGCGTCATCGCGCGCACCCGGACCGACCCGGACGGGCACGCGAACCACCGCCCGAGTCCGACACCCCAGGGGAGTGCTGTGCGGTCAGAGTCTGCGTCCGTCCCCGAGGACGAGGCGCGCGCCCTGACGGCCGATCCGCTCGACGGCGATCCGCGCCTGCCGGCGCACTTCGGCCCGGCCTGGGCGGCGGTCGACGGCTTCCACGGGCTGCTCCGCGACCAGGGCGTCCTGCGCGGCCTCGTCGGACCGCGCGAGGTCGGCCGTCTCTGGGAGCGGCACCTGGTGAACTCCGCCGCGGTGGTGCCCTTCCTGCCGGAGACCGGCCGGATCATCGACGTCGGCAGCGGCGCAGGTCTGCCGGGTGTCGTGATCGCGGCGATGCGCCCGGACGCCGAGGTGGTGCTCCTCGAGCCGATGGAGCGCCGCACCGACTGGCTGACGGAAGTGGTCGGGGAGCTCAGCCTCGGGAACGTCCGCGTCGTGCGCGGACGGGCCGAGGACCAGGCCGGCTCGCTCGTGGGCGACGCGGTGACAGCCCGCGCGGTGGCGGCGCTGGACAAGCTCTATGGCTGGACGTTGCCGCTGCTCAGGGTGGGTGGGCGCCTCGTCGCCCTCAAGGGCGGACGCGCGCGGGCGGAGGCCGAGCAGGGTGCGGACGCGGGTCGCCGGCTCGGCGGGGGTCCGGCGGAGATCCTCGTGGCTCCGACCCTCGATGGTCTGGAACCGACGAGCGTCGTGGTGGTGGAGAAGGTGGCAGCGGGCGACCAGCGGCCCGCGCGTGTTTCACGTGGAACCGAGAGCGGGTCGCGCGCGACGCGGCGCTCGACGAAGGGACATCGCCGGTGACGACCGAACCGAGCCGATGGGGTACGGACGAGCTCGAGGAGCGGCGCCGCGCCGCCCTGGTGGAGAGCCTGCCGCCTGCCGACGAGGACACGCCCCTCATGGCCGAGCTCCGTCAGGACGCGCGGCGGCGCATCGAGCTGCGGGGGAGGGTCTTCCCGCGACCGGACCGCACCCGGGTGATCACCGTCGCGAACCAGAAGGGCGGGGTCGGCAAGACGACGACCACGGTCAACCTGGCGGCGGCCCTCGCGCAGTCGGGCCTGCACGTCCTCGTGATCGACAACGACCCGCAGGGCAACGCCTCGACGGCGCTCGGGATCGACCACCACGCCGGCGTGACCTCGGTCTACGACGTGCTCGTCAACGGGGCCCCGATGAGCACGGCGGTGCACGCGAGCCCCGACATCCCGAACCTGTGGTGCGTGCCGGCGACCATCGACCTCTCGGGTGCCGAGATCGAGCTCGTCTCGATGGTCGCCCGCGAGACCCGGCTGCGGAACGCCCTGGCCGCGTACCTGGAGCAGCGGGGGCAGCAGGGTCTGCCGCGCATCGACTACGTGCTGGTCGACTGCCCGCCGTCCCTCGGCCTGCTCACCGTGAACGCGTTCGTCGTCGCGGACGAGGTGCTGATCCCCATCCAGTGCGAGTACTACGCGCTGGAGGGTCTGAGCCAGCTGCTCAAGTCGATCGAGCTGATCCAGGCGCACCTCAACCCCGGGCTGCACGTGTCGACCATCCTGCTGACGATGTACGACGGCCGGACGAACCTCGCGCAGCAGGTCGCGCAGGAGGTCCGCCAGCACTTCCCGCAGCAGACGCTCCGGACGACGGTCCCGCGGTCGGTGCGGGTCTCCGAGGCGCCGTCCTACGGGCAGACGGTCCTGACGTACGATCCGGGCTCGAGCGGGGCCCTGGCCTACCTGGAGGCCGCCCGCGAGCTCGCCGAGCGGGGCACCACCGCGGCGACGCAGAAGGAGGACGTGTGAGCGAGAAGCGGCGAGGTCTCGGGCGTGGCCTGGGAGCCCTCATCCCGACGGGTCTGGAGACCCGCAACGCCGAGGGCAGCCGCCCCGTCGACGTGTTCTTCCCTGACCGCTCGGGCGAGCGCTCGGCAGCGGAGGATGCGCCTGCGTCGAACGGCCACGTCGGCTCGAACGGCACCACATCCGCCTCGGACGAGGCGCTGACCAGCGGAAACGCCGGATCGGGTGCCGACGGGGGCGCTCCGACCCCCGAGGCCGACGGCGCACCCGCCTCGCACGACCACGCGGCAGCCCCGGCACGCGCACGCGCCGACGCACCGGACGACGGCGGGCTCCTGCCGGTCCCGGGCGCGGCCTTCGCCGAGCTGCCCGTGACCGCCATCCGGCCGAACCCGCGCCAGCCGCGATCGGTGTTCGACGAGGACGCCCTCGACGAGCTCGTCGGCTCGATCCGCGAGATCGGCGTCCTGCAGCCGGTGGTCGTCCGCCCGGTCGACGACGGCTACGAGCTCATCATGGGGGAGCGGCGATGGCGCGCGACCCAGGCCGCGGGTCTGGACACGATCCCGGCGATCGTCCGGCAGACCGAGGACGCCGACCTGCTCCGGGACGCGCTCCTCGAGAACCTGCACCGCTCGCAGCTCAACCCCCTGGAGGAGGCCGCGGCGTACCAGCAGCTGCTGGACGACTTCGGCTGCACGCACGACGAGCTCGCGACCCGGATCCACCGCTCGCGGCCGCAGATCTCGAACACCCTCCGCCTGCTCCGCCTGCCCCCGCTGGTGCAGCGCCGCGTGGCGGCGGGCGTCCTCTCGGCAGGGCACGCACGCGCGCTGCTCGGCCTGAGCGACGGCGCGGCGATCGAGCGGCTCGCGCAGCGCATCGTGGCCGAGGGGCTGTCCGTCCGCGCGGTCGAGGAGATCGTGGCGCTCGGCGGCGAGGGCGGCGGCCGCCGTCAGCAGCGCCGGCCGCGGGCGGGCGTCCGGAACGAGGCGCTGGACGAGCTCGCGACCCGGCTGTCCGACCGGTTCGAGACCCGCGTCAAGGTGGACCTCGGGAAGCAGCGGGGCAAGCTGACGGTCGAGTTCGCGTCGGTGCAGGACCTCAACCGCATCCTCGCGAGCCTCGCGCCGGACGACCCGGGCCTCCTCCGCGGCTGACGCGCGCGATCCCCCCGGGAGCCCACGGCCCCGGGGGACCGGCGTGTCAGGGCGCCCGCAGACCCGTCTCCACGAGCCGGCGGTACAGCGTCGGCAGGTGGTGCCCGCCGGCCTCCGCGGCCTGCGGGAACAGCGACGTCTCCGTCATCCCCGGGGCGACGTTCACCTCGAGGAACCACGGCTGCCCGTCGCCGTCGATGATGAGGTCGGTCCGCGACAGGTGCTTCAGGCCGAGCACCTGGTGCGCGGCGACGGCGACCTCGGCGGCCCGCCGGGCGTGCTCCTCGGACAGCCGCGCGGGCGCGAAGTACTCGGTCCGCCCGGGGTTGTACCGCGCGTCGTAGTCGTAGGGGCCGTCGGTGACCACCTCGACCGCGGGCAGGGCGACGGGCTCGCCGTCGAGCTCGACCACGCCGACGGCCACCTCGGTGCCCTCGACGGCCCGCTCGATCAGCGCCGTGTCGCCGTACGCGAAGCAGTTGACCATCGCGCGCGGCAGGTCCTCGACGGTGCGGACCAGCGTCACGCCGAGCGCGGACCCGCCCCGGGAGGGCTTCACGACGAGGGGCAGACCGAGCTTGGTCACGACCGCGTCCATCACCCGGCCGGCCCCGAGCTCCCGGAACAGGCTCTGCGGCAGCGTCACGAACTGCGGGGTGGCCAGCCCGGCGCGCGTGACCGTGGTCTTCGCGATCGGCTTGCTCCAGGCCACCCGGCTCGCGCGCGGGCCGGTGCCGAGGCACCGCACGTCCAGCAGCTCGAGCACGTCCCGCACGGACCCGTCCTCGCCGCCCGCCCCGTGCAGCAGCGGCCACACCAGGTCCGGGCGGGACTCCGTGAGGGCCGGGACCAGGTCGGCGTCCACGTCGTGCACCCAGACCTCGACGCCGGCGGAGCGCAGGGCCTCGGCGACCCGGCGGCCGGAGCGGAGCGACACGTCGCGCTCGTGGGACAGGCCGCCGGCGAGGACGACGACGCGCGGGGTGGCGGGGGCGGAGAGCACGGGCGGGTCCTCCTGGACGACGCGGACGGACGGGGATGGGCCGGGGCACCGCGGCCCCGGCCCCGACGCTACCGGGCCGTCGTCACCGGGGACGACGCCCGCGGACGGGTCAGGCCAGGTCGGGCCCGGGCGACTGCACGTCGTCCCCCGGCCGCGGCCCGCCGGTGCCGAACAGCGACACGAGCTCGCTCTCGCCCGCGACGACGCCGGCCAGACGCCGGACGCCCTCGCGGATGCGCTCCGGGGTCGGGAAGCAGAACGACAGCCTCATGTGGTCGGCGCCCTGCCCGTCGGCGTAGAAGGCGGTCCCGGGGACGTAGGCGACACGGGCGGTGACGGCGCGCGGCAGCATGGCCTTCGCGTCGAGCCCGTCGGGCAGCCGCACCCAGCTGTAGAAGCCGCCGTCGGGGACGGTCCAGGTCGCGTCGGGCAGGTGCTCGGCGAGCGCGCCGACCATGGCGTCCCGGCGCTCGCGGTAGAGCTCGCGGAAGGCCTTGACCTGACCCTTCCAGTCGCACGTCGCGAGGTAGCCGCTGATCGCCAGCTGCGAGGCGTTGGACGGGCAGAGGATCGCCGACTCCGAGGCCAGCACGAGCTTCTCGCGGACCGCGTGCGGGGCGACCGCCCAGCCCACCCGGTACCCCGGGGCGAACGTCTTGGAGAACGAGCCCAGGTAGATGACGCCGTCGTCGTGCGTGGAGCGCATGGCGGGCAGCGGCTCGCCCTCGAACCCGAGCAGGCCGTACGGGTTGTCCTCGATGACGAGGACGCCGTACCGGTCCGCGATCTCGAGGATCCGCGGGCGGCGCTCCAGGGACAGGGTCACGCCGGCGGGGTTGTGGAAGTTCGGGATCGTGTAGAGGAACTTCACGCGCCGGCCCTGCCGGGCGAGGTCGGCGAGCGTCTGCTCCAGCGCCTCGGGGATGAGCCCGTCGGCGTCGAGCGGCACGTGCACGACGTCCGCCTCGTAGGCGCGGAACACGCCCAGGGCGCCGACGTAGGACGGGGCCTCGGCGACGACCACGTCGCCCGGGTCGATGAACAGCCGCGTGACGAGGTCGAGCGCCTGCTGCGAGCCGGTCGTCACGACGACGTCGTCCGGGTGCGCGTCGATCCCCTCGAGCCGCATGACCTCGAGGATCTGCTCGCGGAGGCCCTCGTCGCCCTGGCCGGAGCCGTACTGCAGCGCCGTGGTGCCGCGGGTGGCGACGACGCGCTGCGCCAGCTCGCCGATGACGTCGAGGGGCAGCACGTCGAGGCACGGCATCCCGCCGGCGAGCGAGACGACCTCGGGGCGGTTGGCCACGGCGAACAGCGCGCGGATCTCGGAGGCGCGCATGCCGTGGGTGCGCTCGGCGTAGGAGCCGAGCCAGCGGTCGAGCCGCGTGCCGGCGGCCGGAGTCGGGAGGGGGCCCGACAGCGGTTCGCCGGGACGCGGTTCGGTGGTCATCCTCCGAGTGTCGCACGCCACCCCGGCCGAACCCCCGCGCGTCCACGGCAGGCGCGCCGCACGTCCACCGGACGTCCCCGTGGGTTCGGGCCCGCGTCAGGCGGCGGCGATCTCCGTCAGGGTGGCGTCCAGCTCCGCGGTGTACGCCAGCTTCTCCCGCGCCCCGACCAGCGTCCGGACGAGCTCGCCGCCGTGGAAGACGTACAGCGTCGGGATCGACAGGATGCCGTACCGCCGGCTCAGCTCCGGGTTCGCGTCGGTGTCCACCGCCACGAACCGGAGCCGGCCGTCGTACGCGTCCGCGAGCTCCTCGAGCACCGGCGCGATCATCCGGCAGGGGACGCACCACTCCGCCCAGAAGTCCACCACGACGGGCAGCTCGGACCGCAGCACCTCCTGCTCGAAGGTCTCCGCGGTCACCGCGAGCGGGGCCGCCACCGGGATCAGTGCCCGGCAGCAGCAGCGGCGGCGGCCGTGTCCGAGCCCTGCGCGGCGACCGCCCCCGCGGCGTCGACGTCGGCGCGCTCGACGGCGTCGGGGATGAGGTCCGGGGAGGCCGGGTCGACGTCCGCGAGAGCCGCCAGGTAGTGCTGGGCGTCCAGGGCCGCGGAGCAGCCGGAGCCGGCCGCCGTGATCGCCTGCCGGTAGGTGTGGTCCACGGCGTCGCCGCACGCGAACACGCCGGGCAGGTTCGTCCGGGTGGACCGGCCCTCGACGACGATGTAGCCGTTGTCGTCCAGGTCGACCTGACCGGCCACGAGGTCGGTGCGCGGGACGTGGCCGATCGCCACGAAGACGCCGGTCGCGCCGTGCTCGCGGGTCTCGCCGGTCACGGTGTCGCGTAGCGTCACGCCGGTGACCTTGTCCTCGCCGTGGATCGCCACGACCTCGGAGTTCCAGGCGAACGAGATCTTCGGGTCGGCCTTCGCGCGGTCGGCCATGATCTTCGAGGCCCGCAGCTCGTCGCGGCGGTGCACGATCGTCACGGACTTGCCGAACCGCGTGAGGAAGGTGGCCTCCTCGACCGCGGAGTCGCCGCCGCCGACCACGATGATGTCCTGGTCGCGGAAGAAGAACCCGTCGCAGGTCGCGCACCAGGACACACCCCGGCCGGAGAGCCGCTTCTCGTCCGCCAGGCCGAGCTCGCGGTACGCCGACCCGGTCGCGAGGATGACCGCGCGTGCCCGGATCGTCTCGCCGCCGCCCGTGACGACCGTCTTGACCGGGCCGGAGAGCTCCACCTCGGTGACGTCGTCCCACAGCACCTCGGCGCCGAAGCGCTCGGCCTGCTTCTGCAGGTTGTCCATGAGGTCCGGGCCGAGGATCCCGTCGGGGAAGCCCGGGAAGTTCTCGACGTCGGTGGTGTTCATGAGCGCGCCGCCGGCGGTCACGGAGCCGGCGACCACGTAGGGGGCCAGGCCCGCGCGCGCCGCGTAGATCGCGGCGGTGTACCCCGCGGGGCCGGAGCCGACGATGACGATGTCGCGGACGGGGGTCTCGGTCACGGTGCTTCCTCGGGTCGGGTGCGTGGTGCTGCGGGAAGAACAGATCCTAGGGTCCGTCTGTTCCGGGTCGCCGCCGCCGGCCGGCGCGCGGTCAGGAGACCGCGAGGCTGGAGATCTCGATCTTGTTCGCGCCGTCGGGCGTCTGCGCGAGCGCGGTGAACCACAGCACGATGCTCTGCGTCTCGGTGGGCTGGGACAGCGTGAGCACGGTCTGCGCGGACAGCGGACCCGAGGCGAGGACGTCCCCGGCGGTGGGGTTCGCCGCGTCCGTCGACCGCACCTCGACGTTCCCGCCGGAGCCGTTGACGTCGAGCGTGACCGACGTGACCGTGGCCGGTGCCTGGAGCGTGATGACCAGGCCGACCGCGTCCTTGAAGCCCGCGAAGTCCGGGCGGTTGTACGTTTGGGTGTACCAGGACGTCGCCGGGTCGCCGTCGGTCAGCCGGCCGACCAGCTCCTCGTGCTCGCCGTCGCCGTCGGACGGGTCGATGGAGCTCACCGCGGCGATCACGGGCGGTGCCGTCTGCGGCGCGGGCTCCTGCTCGCCCTCGGCGGCGGCCGGCGCGGACTGGTCGGGCGCCGGCGCCGAGGCGGAGGGCGCCGGGGTGGTGCCGGCGGAGTCGTCGCCGCCCGAGCCGAACGGGGCGAGGACGTTGCCGATCGCGATGACGAGCCCGACGACCACCGCCACGGCGACCAGGCCGATGACCCAGCGCGTGGGGTCGAACCGGCGCTGGCCGAACGACGGCGCGGGCTCCTCCGCGGGGAACGGTAGGTCCCACGCGGGACGTCCGGGGTCGGAGCTCCCGCCGGAGGTGGCCGGGGCCTCCGGCGTCCCGAACAGCGCGGCGGTGGGGGCGGCGTCGTCGGCCCGGGCCGCGGGTGCGGGCCTGGACCCGGGTGCCGGCGTCGGCCAGGCCGGTGCCGGTGCCGGGGCGGACTCGGCACCGGCGGGGCGCGGGGCCCCGGAGCTGAACGCGGACGCCGAGCGCCGGACCGGCGAGGCCGGTGCCGCGGGCGCCGCGCCGGCGGTTCCGTCGGCCGGGGCTCCCGTGGCAGCCGCCCCGGCGGAGGCGGCGCCGACCGAGGTGATCCCGGCGACGGCCTGGTCGGCGGCCTTGGCGGGCTGCCGGCCCTCGGCGTCGGCGTCGGCGGAGGAGGACCCGGCGGCCGGAGCCACGTCCGCGGGCGCGTCCGGTGCCTTCGCGTCCCGCGTCTTCGGGTCCTGGGCCTCGGGGTCCTGCGCCTCCGCGTCCTGCGCGGCCGGGGTCGGCGTCGTCGGCGCGCTCTCGGCGCGGCCGGCCGGCGGGATGGCCGGCGGCATGCCGGGCGCGGTGGCGGTGGCGGGCTCGGCCGCCGACCCCGAGCGCGCGGGCGGGATGGCCGGCGGCGCCTCGGTCGTGCCGGTCGCGGGCGTGGACGCGCCGGCGGCGGCCTCCGCGCTCGTCGCAGCCTCGTCGGCCGCTGCGTCGGGCGTCGGCGTCGCGGCAGCGGCCGGGGGAGCGACCGGCGTCGGGCGGGTGGTGCTCCGCACCGGCGCGGTCGGCGCAGCGGGCGGGAAGGCTCCCGGTCCGGCGGCGGCCGGGGGCGGCGTACCCGGCCGGCGGCTCCCCGCGCCGCGGACGGCACCGAGCGCGGACCGGACGGACTGACGCGCGACCGACCCGGCCGCGGCACCCGCGGCACCCGCGGCGGCACCCTGCGCCGCCGCGGACGTCCCGGCGGCGGTCGCGCCGGCCGCCGCGCCGGAACCTGCCGCTCCGGAACCCGCCGCGCCCGCGGCCGCTCCGGCGCCCGCGGCCGCTCCGGCGGGCGCGGCCCCGGCCCCGGGCTTCGGGGTGCCCTCGTCGGTCGGCGTGCTGCCGTGCTGGTCGTCGCTCATCGGGCTGCTTCCCGTCGGAGGTGCTGGGGTGGTGCTGCCGCCCGGGTCGCGGGACCCGGCCTGGTCGGGGAGCGCGGGCCACCGGCCCGCGTCCGCGGCGCGGAAGATCTCGTCGGACCGGACGGCGCGCCACGGCTCGAGCTCGCGCACGAGCTCCCCGGGGCTGTGCGGCCCGTCGTCGTGCGGGCCGAGGGTGACGACGCAGAGCGTGTCGAGGTCGGCCGGGACCCCGGGAACCAGGTCCGCGGGGGGCAGTGGCACCTCGTCGTGCGTCGGTGCCGCGGGCAGTCCCGGGTCCACGTCGGCGGCGTCACCGGCCGGAGCCAGAGCCGGGCCGGCGGACCACTCGTCGAAGGTCGGCACGGCCGGTGCCGGCGCGCTCGACGCCGCGGGCCACCGCCCGGTCAGCGCGGCGTAGAGGACCCGCACCAGCCCGACGGTGTCCGCGCGGCTCTTGGCGTGCGCGCCGCCCCCTCCCGCGCCGAGCAGCTCGCCGTCGACCGCGAGGCCCTCGACGACCACGCGGCTCGCGGACGTGAGCACGACGGACTCGGGGCGGAGCGCGAGGTGGTGCACCCCGCGGCGTCGAGCAGCCTCGAGCGCGGCGGCGGCCTCGCCGACGACGGCGCGGGCCTGGTCGGGCCCGAGCGGCGCGCGCGCGGCCAGGGCGGCGAGGCTGCGGCCCTCGACCGCCTCGGTGACGACGTAGCCGGTGCCGTCCGCGGACCCGACGTCGAGGATGCGGGCGAGCCGCGGGTCCACGACCAGGGCGGCTCGCCGGGCGGCGTCGAGGACGGCGGCGGTGCGCGGGCCCTGCACCAGGGTCACGGTGACGCGGCGGGCGAGGATCTGGTCGGTGGCGGACCACCGCTCGGAGCCGGGCAGCGTGGTCGCCAGCGGCGCGTCGAGCCGGTACCGGCCGGCGACGGTGCTGCCGGGACGGCCCGCGGGGGCGCCGGGGCGTCCGGGGTCGCCGGGTCGGGCCTGCGGCACGTGGTCCTCCGTCCGGTCGTCGGTGGCGGGTCGTGGCCCGCCGGTCGTGCGTCGGTCCGGGGCGCCCGGCCCCGGGCTCCCCGTCATGCTAGACGCGCAGCGGCTCCCGTCGCCGGTCCGCCGGGCCGCCTGGGGACCACGCGGGGGACCACGAGGGGACCACGCGGGGGACGGTCACGCGGGCGGCGACGGCCCGGCTCACCGGCCGCGCCCGACCAGCCGCAGCACCGGCCGCACCAGCAGGCGCAGCTCGCCGACCCGGAGCAGCGCGAGCACCCCGGCGTACACCGCGGACATCACCACGGCGCCGAGCACGCAGGCCACGACCGCCTCGCGGAACGTCTGCACCGGGCCGAGCACGGCCAGCAGGCCCAGACCCGCGGCCCCGGCGACCAGGCCGCCCACCACCGCCTTGGCGTGCAGCACGAGGACCCGCCGGCCGTCGACCCCGCCGAGCCGGCGGCGCACCGCGACCAGGGCCACGCCGGCGCCGACCAGGTACGACACCGCCATCGAGGCACAGGCCGCGGCGACCCAGTACCGGTCGTCCAGCAGCCAGCGGCCGGCCTCCGTGCCGCCGACGACCACCACGGCCATGACGACCTGGACGGGGACCATCGACCGCGCGTCCTCGTACGCGTAGTACACGCGCTGGCACAGCGACCACACCCCGAACGGCACGAGACCGAAGACCAGCGGCACGACCACCAGCGCCAGCGCCTCGACGGCGGAGTCGGGTTCGGTGGGGAACATCGCCCGCGCCAGGGGCGTGGAGAGCACCGCGATCCCCACGGTCGCCAGCACCGTGAACACCCCGACGGTGCGCAGCCCGAGCGACAGGTCGGCCCGCACGCCGTGCCGGTCCCCGGCGGCGGCCCGGCCCGCGAGCCGCGTGAACAGCGCGGTCGCCAGCGACACGGTCACCAGGGAGTGCGGCAGCATGAAGATGAGGAAGGCCCGGTCGTAGACCGCGTTCCCGGCGTTGCTCGCGTCGCCGACCGACGACGCCACGACGCTGATCCGCCAGACCCCGACCTGCCCGATCAGCAGCCCGAGGAACGTCCAGGTGGCGACGCGCCCGGCGGAACCGAGGCCCGAGCCGCGCAGCCCCCAGCGCGGCCGGTACCGGAACCCGCTGCGGTAGAGCGGGACCAGCAGGACGAGCGCCTGCGCGACGATCCCGAGGGTCGCCGCGGCGCCGAGCACGGCGGTCTGCCCGGCGCTCCACTCCGTGACGCGGGTCGCCTCGTCGACGGTGCCGTAGACCTGCACGAGGACCAGCAGGCCCGCGATGAAGACGACGTTGTTGATGACCGGCGCCCACATGTACGGACCGAAGGACCCGCGCGCGTTGAGCACCTGCCCGAGCAGCGAGTACAGGCCGTAGAAGAACACCTGCGGGATGCACCAGAACGCCAGCGCGGTCGCCACGGCCGTGACCCGGGGGTCCGCGAACTGCGAGTAGAACCGGACCCACAGCGGCGCGGCCGCGGTCAGCACGACGGCCAGGCCCCCGAGCAGGACGATGCCCACGGTGAGCAGCCGGTCGACGTAGTGCTGCCCGTCGGGGCGCCGGTACGCGCGCACCACCTGCGGCACGAGCACCGCGTTGAGCACGCCGCCGGCGATCAGCAGGTACAGCGTGTTCGGCAGCTTGTTCGCGACGGAGAACGCGTTCGCGACGCTGCCGGTCAGGCCGATCGCCCAGCCGAGCAGCGCGGAGTTGACCACGCCGAGCACCCGGGACGCGAACGTGCCGGAGGCCATGATCATCGAGGAGCGGCCGAGGCCGGTGCGGGCGGGCAGCGCGCCAGGGTCGGAGGCGGCGGGGTCGGTGCCCGCGCCGGCGGTGGCGCCCGCCGCGGTGCCGTCCGGGTCGGCGTCGCCGGCGCCGGTGGCCGGGGAGGTCATGAGGGGTCCTGTCGTCCGGGACTGGGGCTGGTGGGGGTGGCGTCGGGCGCGGGGTCGTCGCGGGCGGGGTCGGGGACGACGCGCGCGCCGCGCCGGGCGGTCTGGCCGCGGCGGACGGTCCGCCAGATCCCGAACGCCAGCGCGAGGGCGAGCAGCACGCCGATGACGATCGTGCCGACGCTCTCGATGGTCGGGGCGACCCGGGCCGAGAAGGTCGCCGGGGTCGCCAGCTCGCGGCCGGTGGCCGACACCAGGCTGACGTCGACCTCGACGTCGCAGTTGGCCGTCGCGCGCAGCGTGAGCGTCACGGAGGTCTCGGCGTTCGGGGCGACGGTCGTGAGGTCCGAGCGGGCGGTGTCCAGGCAGCCCTTGTGCGGCCGGAGCTCGACGCGGACCTCGGCGGCCTGGTCGAGGTCGTTGCGCACCGCGACGGTGATCGGTGCGGAGGACGAGATGACCGTGAACTGCTCGTTCAGCAGGACCGACAGCCCCTCCTGCCGCGCGGTCGCCCGCGCCCGGGCGTTCTCGACGGCCGCGGCCCGGCCCTCCGGGTCCTCGCGCCAGGCGACGGCGAGGGGCGCGACGAGGTCGGCGTCCAGCCCGTCGAGCAGCGCGTCGGGGTCCTCGACGACGCTCGCGAACTCCGTCGCCGCCCGCCAGTCCGCGGCCAGGGCGTTCACCCAGGCGGGGGTGAGCTCCGTCCCGTCGCGCTCGGCGGCGGGGAGCCCGGCCCGGTCGGCGCCGCTGCCGGACTCGCCCGCGGCGTGCGCGGCGAGCACGTCGGCGACGGTCTCGGTCTCGACCCACGGCGCCGACTCGAGGGCCTGGAGCTGCGCGGTCGCCAGGGCGGTCGACGGCTCCCAGTCGCGCGGGGTGGTCGCCAGGACGAAGGAGTCGGCGTCGTCCGACCGGGCGAGCACGGCGGTCTCCGCGAGGATCCGCTGCGCCGCGGTCGCGGGCGTCACGCCGGGCTCGTCCGAGGCGGGCGTCGACAGCAGCGCGGTGAGGGTCCCGTCGGGCACGAGCGCGGTCACCGGGCCCGAGTCCGTGGGGACCGTCACGGGGGCGCCCGGGGTGCCGGAACCGTCGGCGGGCAGCGCGCCCGGCCCGACCACGAGCGGCACGCCCGGGGCCGAGGCGGCGGCGCGGGCCGCCGTCAGGTCGTCCGGGACGTCGTCCGCGGCCCACAGCAGCGGCTCCGCGTCGTCCCCGAGCAGCTCGGACCCGGACCCGGTGACGTCCAGCGCCATCCGCAGCAGGTCGGACCCGGGGTGCACCGCCCCGGCGTGCGCGACGGCCGCCACGTCCGGGTCGGCCCAGGGCAGGCGGAGCACCTCGCGCCCGTCGGCCGCCGCCTCCATCGCGGACAGCCACGCCTGCGCGGCGCGGGACCCGCCGGCTGCGGACTCCACGAGCGCGGGGTCCACCGCCCAGGAGACCGCCGGGTGGCTCCCGGTGGCCTGCAGCAGGCGGGACAGCCGGCCGCCGGACGCGGTGAGCGCGGTGAGCGCGTCGTCGGCGGCCTGCTCCTCGGCGCTGGCGGGGTCCTCGGCACCGGCCTCGTCCTCCGCGCCGGCCTCGCCCTCCGCTCCCTCCGCGTCCTCGCCGCCGGTCGGGGTGGGCGTCGGCGTCGGTGAGGCCGACGGCTGCGGCGCGGCGTCCTCGTCCTGCTCCTCGTCCGGCGGCCCGGGGTCGGTGGCCGGCCCGACGACGGGCGCCAGGACGCCGACGTGCGCGGTCGGCACCTCGTCCGCCGACCCCCAGAGCAGGAAGGTGCGGTCCACACCGACCCGCCGGGAACCGTCGCCCACGTCGAGGGTGATGCCGCGGGGGCCCCAGGCGTTGTCGGTGCGCAGCAGCCGGATGTCGTCGGCCGGCACCACGACCTGGACGGTCTGCGACTGCCCGGGCTCCAGCGGGGCGTCGAGGACCGTCGTGGCCGCGACGTCGCCGATCGGGCTGGACGTGCCGCTGGCCGCCCAGCGCGCGAGCTCGTCGCGCGACGTCATGCGGTACCGGTAGATCCGCACCGACGCGCGCGGGGAGTCGAGGACCTCGTCCCCGTCGTTGCGCAGCGCGGCCGTGACGGTCAGGTCGTCCCCGGGCTCGAGCACCTGCGGGGACACGCCCGTCACGGAGACGCTGACGGGCAGGTCGTCGGTGGCCGGCGCCGCGGGGACCGTCGCTGCTGCGTCCGCCGGGGCCGCCGTGGCCGGCGCCGCGGGCACACCGGCGAGCGCGAGGACGCCCGCCAGCACCGCCGTCGCCAGCGCCGCCCCGCGCGCCGCCGTGCCGCGCAGCCTCATGCCCCGCCGACCAGGACCACGTGCGCGGTCTCGGCCAGTCGTCGCTCGTTCGGGTAGGCCAGCCGCGCCGGCAGGTCCAGGACGGGGACCCAGGCCACGTCCTCCGCCTCGCCGTCCGGGTCGCCCTCGACGGTCAGCTCGCCGCCCACGGCACCCAGGAGGTAGTGGTGCACCATCTTGTGCACCCGCCGGTCGTCGCCGGTGAACCAGTAGTCGATGGTGCCGAGGCGCCGCACGATCCGCCCGGTGATGCCGGTCTCCTCGGCGATCTCCCGGACCGCCGCCTGCTCGGGGGTCTCGTCCCCCTCGAGGTGGCCCTTCGGCAGGCACCACTCGAGGCGACCCGCGCGGTTGCGCCGGGCGATGACGGCCGCGACGTGCACGCCGGCCTCGACGCGCACCACCAGCCCGCCCGCGGACGTCTCCTCGACGACGGGCAGGTGGGGGTGCCGGGTCCGGGGTGAGCGCGGGTCGATCCGCAGCGCGTGCCCCCCGGGCGGCGCGGGCACGCCCTCCGGTGGCAGGGCGCTCGCGGGCTCGGGCATGCAGGCCACTGTAACGACTCCGCCCGTCAGCCCGGCCGGAACGCCGTGGAGGACCTGTGGACGAACGGCCCCGTGCGGCGGCGATCTGGCAGGCTTGGTCGTCGTGCCGTCCGACGACCTGACCCCGAGCCCCGCCGCCGTCGACCCGACCGCCGGCGTGGTCGACGCCGAGGCGCTGGTCGCGCTGCAGAAGCGCGCCCTCGGCGTGATCGCGGGCCTCGCGCCCGCCGCCCTCGAGCTCGGGGAGCTGTTCCGCGCCGCCGGGCACGAGCTCGCCCTCGTGGGCGGTCCGGTCCGCGACGCGTTCCTCGGCCGGCCGAGCGCCGACCTCGACTTCACGACCTCGGCGTCGCCCGACGAGACCGAGCGGATCCTCGCGGCCTGGGGCGACGCGCACTGGGACATCGGCCGGGCGTTCGGCACGATCGGTGCGCAGCGGCACGGCCGGCGCGGGGCGCAGGACGTCGTCGTGGAGGTCACCACCTACCGGACCGACGCGTACGACCCGACGTCCCGCAAGCCGGAGGTCGCGTTCGGCGACTCGCTCGAGGGTGACCTGTCGAGGCGCGACTTCACCGTGAACTCCATGGCCATCCGGCTGCCCGAGCTGACGTTCGTCGACCCGTTCGACGGCCTGCACGACCTCGCGCGCGGCGTGCTGCGGACGCCCGTCGACCCCCGGCAGTCGTTCGACGACGACCCGCTGCGGATGCTGCGGGCCGCGCGGTTCGCCGCCCAGCTCGGGTTCGCCGTGGACGACGCGGCGCTCGCGGCCGCCTCCGACATGGCGGACCGGCTCGCCATCGTGTCGGCCGAGCGCGTGCGCGACGAGCTCGTGAAGCTGCTCATGTCCCGGCAGCCGCGGCCCGGCCTGCGGGTGCTCGTCGACACCGGCCTCGCCCAGCACGTCCTGCCCGAGCTGCCCGCCCTGCGCCTGGAGATCGACGAGCACCACCGGCACAAGGACGTCTACGAGCACTCGCTCACCGTGCTCGACAAGGCCATCGCGCTGGAGACCGGCCCCGACGGCCCCGTGCCCGGCCCGGACCTGGTGCTGCGCCTGGCCGCGCTGCTGCACGACATCGGCAAGCCGGCGACCCGGCGGTTCGAGTCCGGCGGCGGCGTCTCGTTCCACCACCACGAGGTGGTGGGCGCGAAGCTCGTCGCGAAGCGGCTCAAGGCGCTGCACTTCGACAAGGCCACCGTGCAGGCCGTCGCCCGGCTGACCGAGCTGCACCTGCGGTTCCACGGCTACGGCGAGGGCGCGTGGACCGACTCCGCCGTCCGGCGGTACGTCACCGACGCCGGCCCCCTGCTCGAGCGGCTGCACCGGCTGACCCGGTCCGACTGCACCACCCGGAACGTCCGCAAGGCGCGCCGGCTGTCCGAGGCGTACGACGACCTCGAGGAGCGGATCGCCCGGCTCCAGGAGCAGGAGGAGCTCGACGCGATCCGGCCCGACCTGGACGGGACGCAGATCATGGCGATCCTGGGCATCGGCCCGGGCCGCGAGGTCGGCGCGGCGTACAAGCACCTGCTGGAGCTCCGCATGGAGCACGGCCCGGTCGGTGAGGACGCGGCGCGCGAGGCCCTGCTGGCCTGGTGGGAGACCCACCGCGCCTGACCCGTGGCGCCGAGGGCGTCGAGATCGGTCCTCCCGACCGAGATCGGTCGCACGACCGACCGATCTCGGCGCGAAGCACCGATCTCGGCGGATCCCGCCGCACGCGGTGGCGGGCGGACGGGGGCGCGCGACCGGTCAGGCGCGGGCCGGGACCTCGGTCGGCTCCGTGGCGCGGGTGCGGTAGACCAGGGCCGTCGCGAGGTACGCCGCCGCGAGCAGCGCGAACACCGCGGGCGACCAGCCCGTGTCCGGCAGCGCGACCGCGGCCAGCGCCGCCGCCCCGACGAACGCGGCGTTGTACAGCACGTCGTACAGCGCGAAGGCGCGGCCCCGGAACTCGTCGGCCGTGTCCCGCTGCACGATCGTGTCGACGGCGATCTTCGCCCCCTGCGCCGCCAGGCCCAGCACGAGCGACCCGGCGAGCACGGCCGGCCGCGCGACGGTGACCGCCAGCAGCGCCTGCGTGGCCGAGGCCATCAGCAGGCAGACGGTGATCCAGCCGTGCGGGCCGATCAGCGGGGACACCACGGGGGTCACGACGATGGCCAGGGCGAACCCGGCGCCGGTCACTCCGGCGACGACGCCGAACGTCAGCAGGCCGGCGCGGGCGTCGGCGGGGTCGGACAGCAGGTTCCGCGAGATGAGGATGCTCGAGATGAACACGACCCCGTACAGGAACCGGTGCACCGCCATGACGCCCAGCGCCCGGCCGGGGGTGCCGCGGCGCACGAGGTAGCGGGCGCCGTCGACGAGCCCGCGCGCGAGGACGGACAGCGCCCGGCGCATCTCGCCGGCGTCGGCGCGGGTGTCCGGCCCGAGACGGTCCCGGTCGATGCGGGTGGCGGCGAGCGACGCGACGGACATCAGCGCGGCGGCGGAGAGCAGCGCGGCGACGTCCTTCGGCCCGCCGTCGGGGAGCACCAGCCCGAGCAGCAGGCCGATGCCGGCGCCGATGCCCGCGGAGACCGTCCCGAGCGTGGGGGTGATCGAGTTCGCGGTGAGCAGCAGCGGCCCGGCGACCACCCGCGGCAGCGACGCGGACAGCGCGGACAGCAGGAAGCGGTTGACGGACAGCGTGACCAGCGCCAGCACGTAGACGACGGGCCCGACGCCGGCGGTCGCCATGATGACGGCGATGAGCACGGTGAGCGCGGTCCGGACGAGGTTCCCGACGAGCAGCACCTGCCGGCGGCGCCAGCGGTCGAGCAGCACGCCGGCCCACGGGCCGACGACGGTGAACGGCAGCAGCAGCACCGCGAACGCGGCGGCGACGCCGGTGGCGGTCGTGGCGTTCTCCGGGGAGAAGAAGAACAGGGTGGCGAGCCCCGCCTGGAACAGGCCGTCCGAGCACTGGCTGACCAGGCGGACCGTGAGCAGCCGCCGGAAGTCGACGAGGGGCCACAGCTGCTTCAGATCCGAGACCACCTGCACCGGAACAGGCTAGCCGGGCGGCGCCGGTGCCCCGGCCGGGGCCGCCGAGCCGAACGGGTGCGCGCGGCGGAAGGCGCAGACCGGGCACAGGGCGGGTCCGTGGGCCTCGGACGCCGCGCCGCCGAACGCCGCGCCGCACCGGGCGCACGCGCGTGTCGCCACCCGGGCGACGTCCCGCAGGCCGCCGTCGAGCACGCCGCCCCAGCCGTCCGCCGGGGCGGCGACGAGCGCGTCCGCCGGGCAGAGGTCGACGCAGCGCGCGCAGCCCGTGCACGCGGCGACCTCCTGCCGCAGGAGCAGGTCCGCGGTGCCGGGGACGTCCACGAGCGCCAGCGCGCCCTCCGGGCAGGCCCGGACGCAGGTCCCGCACGCGGTGCAGCCCGGGGCGTCGAGCAGCGCGCCCGAGGGGGTCGCCGCCCCGGGTCCTCCGGCCGTCCGGCTCCCGGCCGCCGGGTCCCCGGGCGGCACGGCGGCGTCCGCCGCGACCGCGGCGTCGGCCGGCACCCCCAGCACCTCGAGCACCGCCAGCAGCCGCCCCCGCTCGGTCCCCGCGCGCCCGCGCGCGCCGTACCGCGCGCGGGACGCCGGCGCGAGCAGCGCCCGGCGGGGCAGCTCGAGCGCGGCGGCCTCCACCGGGGTCCGGCGGCGCGCGCGAGCGCCCAACCGCGGACGACGCGGCGCCCGCGCGGGTGCGTCCTCGTCCGCGGAGCACCACCCTCGGCGGTCGGGGGCCGCGGAGCGGAGGAGGGTGCGGGCGGCCGCCAGGGACGCCGGGTCCAGGGGCGCGTGGGGGTCGTGGAGCGTCACGCTCGCGGCGCCGGCGGCGGCGAGCTCCAGCCACGCCGAGACCGGGAGCTCGCCGGGGCAGCACGGCAGGCGCACGACCGCCGCGCGGCGGGGCGGGGGCGCGGGGACCCGGTCGGGGGCGTCCGGGCAGACGGCGTGCAGCGGCAGCGGGTCCGGCTGCCACGCCAGCCACCGGACGAGCACGCCGAGGCCGTCGGGGTCCGCGGCCGGCCCGGGCACGACGTCAGTCCCCGACGAGGACGTCCCGGGCGTGCGCGAGCAGCCCGGTCCCGAGCAGCCCGACCCCCTGGTAGAAGTCGGTCGTCGCGTGGTCCCGCACCAGCCGCAGGCACTCCGGCCCCCAGAGCAGGGTGTGCTCCGTCAGGAACGACTGCTGCGCGGCCAGGGCGGCGTCGGTGGCGTCCTCGTCGCCGGCGTCCAGGCCGTCCAGGGCCCGCACGCAGAGGTGCGCGAGGAAGTCGAGCTCGAGGCCCAGGTGGTCGTCCGGCTCCTTGTTCAGCGCCGGGGCCACCCGGCCGTACGCGCGGTACGCCGCGCGGACCTCGAACGTCGCCTCCTCGAACAGCAGGCGGTCGCGGCTGCGGTGCACGGACTCGTACGGTGGGGCGAGCAGCGGCCCGGGCCCGATGAACAGCGCCTGGTGGTCCCGGGCGAGCACGAGCACCTCGGCATCGGCGCCGCGGACGAGCAGCGCGGCGCCCTCGCGGGAGGCGGCGTCGGCCAGCGGCCACCCCGCCATCAGGCCGGGCTGCCGGATGCGGGCGAGCAGGTCCGGGTCGGGGGAGGCGAGCAGCAGACGGGACACGAACGTGTAGCAGCCGGCGAGCTCGTCGAGTCGCTGGGCCAGCTCGGTGCGCTGGGCGGCCGTTCCGGTGGACATGACGTTCCCTGGGGTCGGAGGTGCCCCACCAGCGTGGGCGCGGGCGGCGCGGGGTCCGGGGGCCGAAGGTCCCGGCGTCGGCGGGTGCGGGCCGGGGGACCCTGACCCGGGCGTCCCGGGCGACGGACTGGAGGAGCGGGCGATGGGCGAGATGGAGCGGTGGCTGACGGCGGCGTCCGCAGAGCTCGGGGTGCCGGCGGCGGTGCTGACCGCGTCGTCGCACCCGGTGCTGGACCTGGTGCGGGACGTCGCGCACGGCGTCAACCGCCCGGCCGCCCCGCTGAGCGCGTTCCTGGTCGGCCTCGCCGCCGGCGCGGCAGGAGCCGCCGGGGACTCCGGGACCGCCGTCGACGCCGACCAGGTGCTCGCCCGCGTGGCCCGCCTGCAGGCGCTGGCCGCGGACTGGGAGCGCGCCGAGGACGTCTAGGCCCTCGGCGCGCGGGGACGGGGCTACATCCCGATGCGCGTCATGCTCTCGTAGAACAGCACCCGGCCCAGCCCCTCCGAGGCCAGCACGAGCACGAACGCGCCGGTCGCGACCGCGAACATCATCCGCTGCCGTCCCGACGACGCGGCCTTGTACAGCAGCACCCCCAGCAGCGCGGCCCCGAGGAACACCAGCACCAGCCGCACGACGAGCGCCGCGCCGCTGCCGATCATCAGCGCGTCCGCCGAGACCGCCGAGGCGCCGTCGCCGGCGGTGGCCAGCGTGAGCGCGTAGGTCGGGGCGACGACGAACTCGACGCCCACGAGGACGATCGCGGCGACGGCCACCCCGCGCAGCGTGCGCTGCAGGAGGGCGTCCACCTCCGGGTCGGTCGCGAGCCCCCGGCGCCGCCGGTACGCGGTGACCCCCACGAACGCCGCCCCGATGTTCAGCGTCCCGAGCAGCAGCGTCGTGGTGAAGAACGACACCGGGGTGGCCCAGGTGTTCCAGGCGGGGACCGTCGGCAGCATGTAGACCATCGACATGACGTAGACGAGCCCGAGGCCCACGACGGCCGTCACGCCGGCGAGCACCTGCCGGAGCACGGGCGTGAACCAGTGCCGCCACTGGCACACCGCGAACGCGGCCCCGAGCGCGGCGAACGTGCAGCCGAACAGGATCTCCCGGGAGAGCCACGAGCTGTCCCAGTGCCGGATCGTGTGGAGCATGTTGATCGGGTTGCCGAGGTGCAGGATGCTCGCGAGCAGCCCGAGCACCATCACGGGGCCGATCGCGTAGAGCGCCGGGTCCGACAGCCGGTCGACCACCGCGGCCCCGCCCCGGCGCCGCGCGACGAGCTGGACCACGCCCAGCACGACGAACGACCCGACGGCGAGCTGGGCGAGGATCGTGAACGTGACCAGCGGGAGCTCGCTGACGTGCATGGTCAGATCTCCTCGGGGTTGGCGACGACCCCGGTCCCCTCGCCCGACGCCTGGGCGCGCGGGTGCGGGGTGATCACGAGGCTCGGGCGGGTGACGGAGGGGTCGGGCAGCGGGGCGATGTCCGCGCGGTCGCCGTAGGTGGCGCGCAGCTCGTCGATCTCCCCGAACGTGAGGGCCCGCGAGGGGCAGGCGGCGACGCAGGCCGGGTCCTTGCCCTCGGCGAGGTAGTCGGCGCAGAAGTCGCACTTCGACATGACGCCGGCGTCGGCGTCGTACTGGGGTGCGGAGTAGGGGCACGCCCACTCGCAGTAGCGGCAGCCCACGCACTTCTCGGGGTCGACGGACACGATGCCGTCCTCGCCCTTGCTCATGGCGGTGGTGGGGCAGACCTTCACGCAGATCGGGTCCTCGCAGTGGTTGCAGGAGACCGACGTGTAGTAGGTGAAGACGTTCGGGGTGAACGTCCCGGCCCTCGGGTCGGTGGTCCACCCGCCGCCGGTGTACTCGACCACCCGGCGCCAGGAGATGCCCACCGGGAGGTCGTTCTTGTCCTTGCACGCGATCTGGCACGCCTTGCAGCCGGTGCAGTAGGCCTGGTCGACGTGGAAGCCGAGTTGCTTGGCCACGGTCATGCCCTCTCGATCTGGACGAGGTTGGTGTGCTGGGGGTTGCCCTTGGCCAGGGCGGACGGCCGCCACGTGGTCAGCGTGTTCGTGCAGCCGCCGCGGTCGACGCCGTCGGCCCCCGGCCGGTACCAGGCGCCCTGCGGGACGGAGACGACCCCGGGGGCGATGCGCGCGGTGACCTTCGCCGGCAGCTCGATGCGGCCGCGGTCGTTGAACACCTGGACCGTGTCGCCCTGCTCGACGCGGCGCTCGCGGGCGTCCACCGGGTTGATCCACACCTCCTGCGGGTGCGCCTCCTGCAGCCAGGGGACGTTCGCGTAGGAGCTGTGGGTGCGGCCCTTGTAGTGGTGGCCGATCATCTGCAGCGGGTAGGTCGACCGGAGCTCGTCGTCCGGGCCCTCCCAGGTCGGGACGTACTCGGGCAGCGCCGTGATCCGGTCGCCGTCGGCCAGCTGCCAGGTGTCGGCGAGCTCCTGGAGCGCGGCGGAGTAGATCTCGATCTTCCCGGACGGGGTCTCGAGCGGGTTGGCGTCCGGGTCCTCGCGGAACTTCTTCAGCGCCACGACGGTGCCGGCCGGGTTCTGCTTGCGCCAGACGCCCAGCTCCCGGAGCTCGTCCACGGACGGCAGCTCGGGGACCTTCGCCTGCGTCTTGGCGTGCAGGTAGTCGATCCAGTCCTCCTGCGTGCGGCCCTCGGTGAACGCCTCCTCGACGCCGAGGCGCCGCGCCAGGTCGGAGCACATGTCGTAGCCGGTGCGGCTCTCGAACAGCGGGTCGATGACCTTGTCGGCCAGGATCACGTAGCCCATGTCGCCGGCGGAACCGCCGGGGACGAGGTCCGCCTGCTCGACGTTGGTGGTGTCGGGCAGCAGGATGTCCGCGAACCGGGCCGACGCGCACATCTGGTTGTCGATGACGACGACCATCTCGCAGAGCGAGTCGTCCTCGAGCAGCTTCGCGGTGCGGCCGGTGTCGGAGTGCTGGTTGATCAGGGTGTTGCTCGCGTTGTTGATGATGAGCTTGATCGGGACGTCGAGCTGGTCCTTGCCCTGCACGCCGTCGGCGGTCTTGGTCATCTCGGCGCCCCGCTCGACCGCGTCGGTCCACAGGAAGCACGAGATCTTCGTCTTCACCGGGTTGTCGAGCAGCGGGAACGCCTCGACGGGCAGCGAGTAGGAGCCCTCGCGGGCCCCGGTGCCGCCGCCGGTGACGCCGACGTTGCCGGTCATGATCGCCATCATGAAGATCGCCCGGGAGGCGTTCTCGCCGTCGGCATGCCGCTGCGGGCCCCAGCCCTGGGTGATCGCGCACGGCTTCGCGAGGGCGATCTCGCGGGCGACCCGGACGATGGTGCCGGCGGGGACGCCGGTGATCCGGGCGGCCCACTCGGGGGTCTTGGCGGTGCCGTCGGGGCCCTCGCCGAGGATGTAGGACCGGTACGACGAGCCCGGCGCGGCGCCCTCGGGCAGGTGGTCCTCGTCGAAGCCGACGCAGTAGCGGTCGAGGAACGCCTGGTCGTGCAGGCCCTCGGTGATCATCACGTGCGCCATGCCCGCCACCAGCGCGGCGTCGGTGCCCGGCCGCAGCGGGACCCAGTCGTCGGCGACGCTGACCGCGGTCTCGCTGAGGCGCGGGTCGATGACGATGGTCCGGGTGCCGGCCTCCCGCCGGGCCTGCTGCACGGAGAACGTCTCCCCGCCGCCGCTCATCCGGGTCTCGAGGGGGTTGTTGCCCCAGAAGACGACGAGCTTGGCGTTGACGGCGTCCGGCAGCGAGTTGCTGGAGACCATCGAGCCGTAGGTGTACGGGGTGGCGTACTGGATCTGCGCCGTCGAGTAGGTGCCGTACTGCCCGAGGTACCCGCCGAGGCAGGCGAGCAGGCGGGGCCACGTGCCGCGCTTGGAGATGTTGCCGCCGGTGCTGCCGGAGCCGTAGTTGTAGTAGACGGCCTCGTTGCCGTAGGTGTCGATCGTGCTGCGCAGCGCCTGGGCGACGGTGTCGAGCGCCTCGTCCCAGCTGATGCGCTGGAACTCGCCCGAGCCGCGGGTGCCGACCCGCTTCATCGGGTACTTGATCCGGTCCGGGCTGTAGATGCGCTGGCGGATCGACCGGCCGCGGACGCAGGCGCGGATCTGCTGCGTGCCGAGCTGGTCGTCGCCGGTGTCGTCGGGGTCCACCCGCGTGACCTGGCCGTCGACGACGGTCATCCGCAGCGGGCAGCGGGAGCCGCAGTTGACGTTGCACGACGACCAGACGACGCGGGCGTCCGCGGGCTGCTCGGCCGCCGACGCGGGCGCGGCGGCGGTGATCGGGAGCAGGCCGAGCTTGGCCCCGGCACCCACCGCGGCGGCCGCACCGCCGGCGGCCGCGCTCCACTTGACGAACGAGCGACGCGTGACGGGTGCGTCGAGGACGGCCGCGGGTGCGGCGGGCTGAGGCATGGGGGCGCTCCTGGCGGGCTGAGGACGGGCTCGCGCGGGCCGGGTCGACGATGACGGGGCCGCGGGGTGCCCTCCCAGTGTTCGCCGGGACGCCTGATGTGTCCGGGACGGAGGTCCCGAAATGCATGAAGCACACAGAGAACGGGAGAAAAGAAACACCGGCATGCCGAAAATGTCACCGGGACGAACGGGTTTCTTCCGGACATGCCTGCGCTAATGCGCGGGGTGGTCCGCCGCGTCCCGGGCGCGCGCGAGGTCCGCCGCGTCGTCCACGTCGAGCCCCTCCGTGCCCGTCAGCGGGACGGGGTGCACCCGCAGCCCGACCCGCACCGTGCGCAGCGCCTGCCCCGGGCGGACGGCCGCCAGCCGCATCCGCACCGCGGCGGTCCGGTACACCGCGAGCAGGGGCTGCTCGCGCCCGTCCGCGTCCACGCCGAGCGCCGCGTCCACCTCGGGGTGATCCGCGAGGGCCCGCACGAGCCGGGGGACCACCGGGCCCGCGAACGGCTGGTCCCCGGCCACCGCCACCACCGCCTCGACGTCCGGCAGCGCCGCGACCCCCGCCGCGAGGGCGACAGCGGGCCCGGCGCCCGCCGGGGACTCGCGCACCCAGCGGGCGTGCGGGAACAGCGCGGCGTCGGCCGCGGGCGGCGGGTCGGCGACGACGACCGTCGGCAGGGGGGCGAGGTCGTCGAGCAGCCGGTGCAGGATCGGGCGCCCGCCGACGTCGAGGGCGGTCTTGTCGCCGCCGCCGATCCGCCGGGCCGTGCCCCCGGCCAGCACGACGACCCCGACGGTGAGGTCGGGCAGCGGCGGCTCCTCGGGCTCCGGCTCCGCCGCGAGCGCGCCCGTGGCCCCCGCCCCGCCGCGCCACGGCACCGTCGCCGCCCCGGCGTCCCACGCGGCCGCGAGCTCCGCCCGGCCGAGCTCCGCCACGGGCCGCCCGTCCACCAGCACGACCGCGCGGTCGGCCAGGTCGGCGGCGTCGGCAGCGTCGTGCGTGACCAGCACGACCGGGCACGGCCGCTCGGCCAGGTGCGCGCGCAGCACGTCCCGCACGGCCCCGCGCGTCTCCGCGTCGAGCGCCGCGAAGGGCTCGTCCAGCAGCAGCAGGCCGGGGTCGGTCGCGAGCGCCCGGGCCAGGGCCACCCGCTGCGCCTGCCCGCCCGACAGCGTGCTCGCCCGTGCCCCGCCGTGCGCCGCCAGCCCGAGCCGGTCCAGCCACGCGTCGGCCGTCGCCCGCGCGACCCGCGCCGGGACCCGGCGGGCGCGCGGGCCGAACGCCACGTTCTCCCGCGCCGACAGGTGCCCGACCAGCAGGTGGTCCTGGAACACCACGCCGCACCCGCGGCGCTCCGGCGGCACGTGCACCCCCGGGCCGTCGAGCGTCCGGCCGCCGAGCAGCACCCGGCCGCGGTCCAGGGGCAGCAGCCCGGCGAGCGCGCGCAGGGCGGTCGACTTGCCGGCACCGTTCGGCCCGATCAGCGCGACGACCTCGCCCGGCGCCGCCGTGAGCGGCAGGTCGAGCGTGAACGCCCCGCGCGCCACCCGCAGGTGCGCGTCCAGGCCGGTCACCGCCGGAGCTCCGTGAGCCAGCGGCCGCGCAGGGCGACGAGCACCGCGAGCGACAGCGCCACCAGCACCAGGGACAGCGCGATCGCCGCGTCCGGGTCCTGCTCCAGCGCGAGGTAGATCGCCAGCGGCATCGTGCGCGTCGTGCCGGGGAAGTTGCCGGCGAACGTGATGGTCGCGCCGAACTCGCCGAGCGCCCGCGCGAAGCACAGCACCGCGCCCGCGGCGATCCCGGGCGCGATGCGGGGGAGCGTCACCCGGCGGAACACGTACCAGCGGGAGGCGCCGAGCGTCGCCGCCGCGTCCTCGACGGCCCGGTCCGTGCCGCGCAGCGTGCCCTCGACGGAGATGACGAGGAACGGCAGGGCGACGAACGCCTCCGCGACCACGACCGCGGCCGTCGTGAACGGCAGCGTGAACCCGAACCAGGTGTCCAGGTGCTCCCCGACCAGGCCCCTGCGGCCGAGCAGCATGAGCAGCGCGACGCCGCCCACGACCGGGGGGAGCACGAGCGGCATCGTCACGAGGGCGCGCACCAGGCCGAGTCCCGGCACCTGCCCCCGGGCGAGCAGCGACGCGAGCGGGACGCCCAGCACCAGGCAGATCGCGGTCGCGGCGACGGCCGTGCGCAGCGACAGCCCGAGGGCCTGCGCCACCTCCGGGGACCCGACGAGGTCCGGCATCGCGGACCACGGGGCCGCCACCAGGAGCGCCACGAACGGCGCGACCAGGAACAGCAGTCCCGCGACCGCGGGGACCAGGACGCCGGGAGGCGGGAGGCGGCGCCGCACGTCAGCCCGCGGGGTCGAAGCCCGCGCCGGCGAGCAGGTCCTGACCGGACGCGGACAGCACGAGGGCGACGAACGCCGCGGCCGCCCCGGGGTTCGGGGCGTCCGCCAGCAGCGCGATCGGGTAGTCGTTCACGGCCTCGGCGGACTCGGGGAAGTCGATGCCCTCGACGGAGGCGCCGGCGCCGATGACGTCGGTCCGGTACACCAGCGCGGCGTCGACCTCGCCGAGCTGCACCTTGGTGAGCGTCGCGGTGACGTCCTTCTCGTACGTGTCCGGGGCGGGGGTGAGGCCGGCGGCGGCGAACGCCTTCTCGGCGGCGGCGCCGCACGGGACCTCGACCGCGCACAGGGCGATGGTGCGGTCGGGGTCGGCCAGGTCGGCCAGGCCGGTGACGCCCGCCGGGTTGCCCGCGGGGACGGCGATCTCGAGCGTGTTCCGCGCGAACAGCTGCGGCTCGCCGGTGACCTCGGCGGCGTCCGCCATCGTCGTCGCGCTCGCGGCGGCGAACACGTCCGCCGGGGCGCCGGAGACGAGCTGCGTCGCGAGGGTGGACGAGCCGCCGAACGAGAACGTCACGGTGAGGCCCGGGTTCTCCTGCTCGAGCTGCTCGCCGAGCTCCGTGAACGCGTCCTGCAGCGAGGCGGCCGCGAACACGACGAGCTCGCCCGTCAGCGGCTCGGCCGTCGGGGAGCCGGCCGGCTCCGGGGTGGTCGCGGCGTCGGGGGCGGCCGTCGACGCGCACCCCGCCAGGGCGACCAGCAGCGCGAGCGAGCCGGCCACGAGCGCGGCAGGACGACGGTTCACGGGGCGGCCTCCACGACGACGTGGGTGGCCTTCACGGACGCGACCGCGACGACACCGGGTTCGAGGCCGAGCTCGTCGGCGGCCTCGCGGCTGATCAGGGACACGAGCCGGTGCGGACCGGCCTGGATCTCCACCTGCGCCATCACCGTGTCCCGGACGACCCGGGTGACGATGCCGCGCATGCGGTTGCGGGCGGAGACCGCGGACCGGCCGGTCTCCGCGTCGGGCGTGCCGGCGAGCTCCTGGGCGAGCGCCGCCAGGTCGGCGCCGGCCACGGTCCACCGCCCGGAGCCCTCGGCGCGACGCGCGGGCAGGCGGCCGCCATCCACCCAGCGACGCACGGTGTCGTCGCTGACGCCGAGCAGGGCCGCGGCCTCGGAGATCCGGAAGTCCGACACGGTCGGGAGTCTAGGGACGGGACGCCGCGCGCGCGGGGCCGGAGGTCCCAGATCGACGCGCGTGCGGTGTGGAGCGGGGACGGACATCCGCAGGTGCGGGCCGCGACCCGGGACCCGGGTCCCGCCGGCCCCGGCCTACGCTGGGCCGATGGCCGCCCCCCGCCCCGACGCGACCGCCGCCCACCCGGCGCTCGACGGCGCCCCCGCGCCCGCCCGGGACAGCAGCCGCGTCTCGCCCGCCGCGCGCACCGTGGTCCGGGCCGAGGTCACCCGCGACGCGATCGACCCCGCGGACCTGGCCCGCGAGGTCGGCCGCGCGACCGCCGGCGCCGTGGTGACGTTCTCCGGCGTGGTCCGCGACCACGACCTCGGCCGCGCCGTCACCGGCATCGAGTACGTCGCCCACCCCTCCGCGCCCGACGTGATGGCCGCGGTCGTCGCCGACGTGGCGGCGCGGTCCGACGTGGACGCGGTCGCCGCCGTGCACCGGATCGGGGACCTCGGCATCGGGGACTGCGCGCTCGCTGTCGCCGTGGCCGCGGCGCACCGCGCCGAGGCGTTCGAGGCGGCGTCGGCCCTGGTCGACGAGGTCAAGCACCGGCTGCCGGTCTGGAAGCGCCAGGAGTTCCCGGACGGCACCGACGAGTGGGTGGCCTGCCCGTAGCCCGGGCGGCGTCCTCAGCCTCCCGCGAAGGGCGGCAGCAGGTCGACCGTGACCGCGCCGTCGAGCACCCGGCTGCGGTCCGCGTCGGGCACCCCGTCCACGAGGACGCTGCACGCCGCGGCCACGCGGGTCAGGTCGGCGCCGTGCCGCGCGCACGCGTCGGCCACGAGGGTGGCCGTCGTGGTCCCCGCGGCCACGGTCACCGGCTCCTCGTCGCGGCCCGCGGCGGCGCTCGCCCCGGCGTAGTAGCGCAGCCGCACGCTGACGTCGGTCATGCTCATCCTCCGATCGCGCTCATCGGGCGCTCCGGCTGCCGGAACCCCGCCTCGCTGATGCCGTGGCCCGGGCCCTTGCGCAGCATCGCCGCCGCCCAGGCCGCCGCCAGCTCCGCGTCGTCCGCCCCCGCCCGCAGCATGCCCCGCAGGTCCGTCTCGTGCCGGGCGAACAGGCAGTCGCGCATCTGGCCGTCCGCGGTGAGCCGCACCCGGTCGCAGTCGCCGCAGAACGGGCGGGTCACGGACGCGATCACCCCGACCACGGCGCCCCCGTCCGGGTCGCCGCCGTCGACGGCCCAGGTCTGCGCGGGGTCCGCGCCCCGCCGGGCGGAGTCCACCGGGGTCAGGTCGAACGCCGCGCGCAGCGCGCCGAGGATCTCGTCGGCCCGCACCATCGACGACGGGTCCCAGGCGTCGTGCGGCCCCAGCGGCATCTGCTCGATGAACCGCAGCCGGTAGCCCTCGGCCAGGGCCCAGCGCAGCAGCGGCACGGCCTCGTCGTCGTTCACCCCGCGGACCAGCACCGTGTTCACCTTGACCGGCGTCAGCCCGGCGTCCCGTGCGGCGGCGAGCCCGGCCAGCACGTCCGGCAGCCGGTCCCGGCGGGTGATCCGCGCGTACCGGTCCCGCTGGAGCGAGTCGAGGGAGACGTTCACCCGGCCGAGCCCGGCGTCGGCCAGGCCGCGGGCCCGCCGGTGCAGACCCAGCGCGTTCGTGGTGAGCGACGTCTCGGGCGGGGTGCCGTCGGCCCGGCGGAGCGCCGTGGTCGCGGCGACGATCGACTCCAGGCCCCGGCGCAGCAGCGGCTCGCCGCCGGTGAACCGCACCTCCCGGACCCCGAGCCGCTCGACGGCCACCGTCACCAGGCGCACGACCTCGTCGTCGGTCAGCACCTCCGCGGTCGGCAGCCACGGCAGCCCCTCGGCGGGCATGCAGTACGTGCAGCGCAGGTTGCACCGGTCGGTGAGCGACACGCGCAGGTCCCGCGCGACGCGGCCGAACCGGTCCTCCAGCACCCCCGCGCCCGGGGCCGCGTCGCCGGCGCTCCTCATGCCGACAGGCTACGGAGTCCGGTCGGGCGCGTCGCATGACCTTGGGCCGACCTCGGCGTGGCGCGCCCGGGTTACCGTCGGGCGGTGAGCCGCAGCCTGCCCGTCGCCGCCCGCACCGTCGAGGAGCACCGGGCCGCCGTGCTGTCCGGTGTCGTCGCCGGGCCCGTCGAGGAGCGCGCGGTGCCCGACGCGCTGGGCCTGGTGCTCGCGGAGGACGTCGCCTCCGCCGTGGACCTGCCGGCCTTCGACAACTCCGCGATGGACGGCTACGCCCTGCACGCGGACGACCTGCACGCCGACGACCCGGCCGCCGCGGTCCCGGTCACGCTGCGGGTCGTCGACGACGTCCCCGCCGGCGGGGTGCCGCGCGCCGCGCTCGTGGCCGGCACGGCGTCCCGGGTGATGACGGGCGCCCCGGTCCCCGAGGGCACCGGCGCGGTCGTCCCCGTCGAGCAGACGGATGCGGGGACCGAGCGGGTGCGCGTCGACGTCCTGCCCCGGCCCGCTGCCCACGTGCGCCGGCGCGGCGAGGACGTCCGGACCGGCGCGGTGGTCCTGACCGCGGGCACCGTCGTCACGCCCGCCGTCGTCGGGCTGCTGTCGGGGGTGGGCCGGGCGGCCGTCCGGGTGCACCGCCCGCCGCGGGTCGTCGTGCTGTCCACCGGCGCGGAGCTCATCCCCGCGGGGCAGCCGCTCGGTCCCGCGCAGATCCACGACGCGAACGGCCCGATGCTGGCCGCCGCCGTCCGCCGAGCGGGCGGGGTCGCGGTGACCGCGCCGGTCGTGGCCGACCGCCCGGGGGCGCTGCTCGCGGCGCTGGAGCCGCACCTGGGCGACGCCGACCTGGTGCTCACGTCCGCCGGGGTGAGCGAGGGCGCGTACGACGTGGTCAAGGCGGACCTCGCCGGGGCCGGGGTGACCTTCGTCCGCGTCGCGATGCAGCCCGGCAAGCCGCAGGGCCACGGGGTCCTCGGCCCGCGCGGCGTGCCCGTCGTGACGCTGCCCGGCAACCCCGCGAGCGCGTTCGTGTCGTTCCACGTCTTCGTGCGGCCGCTGCTCCGCCGCCTGCTCGGCCTGCCGGACGGACCCGGGCCGGTCGTCCGCGCGGCGCTCGCCGAGCCGCTGACCTCCCCGGCCGGGCGGCGGCAGCTCCTCCGCGCCCGCCTGGAGCCCGCGGCCGCCGGCGGGACCCCCACCGTGCGGCTCGTCGGCGGCCCCGGCTCCCACCTGCTCGGCGCCCTCGCGCTGTCCGACGCCCTCGCGGTCGTCCCCGAGGACGTCACCGCCCTGCCGGCCGGCGCGCTCGTCGACGTGCTGCTCACCGAAGGAGACCCCCGATGACCCAGGAGCACCTCACGCACGTGGACGCCCGCGGCGAGGCCCGCATGGTCGACGTGAGCGCGAAGGAGGTCACCGTCCGCACGGCGACCGCCACCGGCTTCGTCGTCACCACCGAGCACGTGGTCAACCTGCTGCGGGGCGAGGGCGTGCCGAAGGGCGACGCGCTCGCGGTCGCCCGGATCGCCGGCATCCAGGCCGCCAAGCGCACCCCCGACCTCGTGCCGCTGTGCCACCCGGTCGCCATCCACGGCGTCGTGGTCGACCTCGAGGTCACGGACGCGGGCGTCGGGATCACCGCCACCGTGCGGACGGCCGACCGGACGGGCGTGGAGATGGAGGCGCTGACCTGCGTCGCCGCCGCCGGGCTCGCGCTGGTCGACATGGTCAAGGCCGTGGACCGCGGCGCGACGATCACCGACGTCCGAGTCGAGGAGAAGTCGGGCGGTCGCAGCGGGACCTGGCGCCGTGCCTGAGACCGGGGGCCCTCCGGCGGGGGCGCCGGCGCTCCGCGCCCGGGTCGTCACCGTCTCCACCCGCGCCGCCGCCGGGGTCTACCCTGACCGGTCCGGCCCGGCGCTCGCGGCCGCGGTCGCCGCGCTGGGGTTCGTCGTGGAGGGTCCGGAGGTCGTGCCCGACGGCCCGCCGGTCGGGGCCGCGCTGCGGTCGGCGGTGGCCGCGGGCGTCGCGCTCGTGGTCACGACCGGCGGCACCGGCCTCGCTCCCGGGGACGACACCCCCGAGCAGACCGCCCCGCTGCTGGACCGCGACCTGCCGGGCGTCCCGGAGGCGGTGCGTGCCGCGGGCGTGGCCGCCGGGGTCCCGTCCGCGATGCTCAGCCGGGGCCGCGCCGGGCTCGCCGGGCGCACGGTCGTGGTGAACCTGCCGGGGTCCGTGCGGGCCGTCGAGCAGGCGATGGCCGCGGTCGGCGCGGCCCTGCGGCACGCCGTGGACCAGGTGGCCGGCGGCGACCACTGAGCGACCGGGGCGGTCGCGGTCGCGCCGGCTAGTACCGCGGGAGCGCCGGGTCCACGTCGTCGACCCACGCGAGCACGCCGCCCTCCAGGTGCACGGCGTCGAACCCCCGCTGCCGGACCAGGGCCAGCACCTCCGCGGAGCGGATGCCCGACTTGCAGTGCAGCACCAGCGGCCGCGCCGGGTCGAGGTGCGCGAACGCCGAGCCGTCCAGGAACGCGCCCTTCGGCAGCAGCCGCGCCCCGGGGATCGCGACCAGGGCGTGCTCCGCGGGCTCCCGCACGTCCACGAGGTCCAGGTCGTCGGCGCCGGCCTCGCGCGCGGCCAGACGCGCGGCGAGGGCGCGGGCCGTGATGGCGGGCAGCGGCTCGCCGACCTCGCAGACCTCGTCCAGGTCGGTCAGCGCGGTCACCGGGACGCCCCGCGGGTCCGGCCGCACCGGGAGCTCGCGCCATCGCCCGCCCAGTGCGTCGAGCACGAGCATCCGCCCGAGCAACGGGTCGCCCAGGCCGGTGACGAGCTTGACGACCTCGGCGGCCATCATCGAGCCGACCGCCCCGCACACGACGCCCAGAACCCCGGCCTCCGCGCAGGACGGCACCGTGCCCGGCGCGGGCGGCTCGGGGAACACGTCGCGGTACTGCACGGCCGGGTACCCGGAGCCCGCGGGCGGCGCCGCCCAGAACACCGACACCTGCGCGTCGAACCGCAGCACCGCGCCCCAGACGAGGGGCACCCCGGCCAGCACGCAGGCGTCGTTCACCAGGTACCGCGTCGGGAAGTTGTCGGTCCCGTCCACGACCACGTCGTAGCCGGCGACCACGTCCGCGACGGTCGCCGCGGTCAGCCGGACCCGGTGCTCCACGACCTCGACCAGCGGGTTCACGGCCCGGACGGTCTCCGCGGCGCTCGTGACCTTCGCCCGGCCGACGTCCGCGTCGCCGTGCACGACCTGGCGCTGCAGGTTCGAGGCGTCCACCACGTCGTCGTCCACCACGCCGATCGTCCCGACGCCCGCCGCGGCCAGGTACAGCAGCACGGGGGAGCCGAGGCCGCCCGCGCCGACGACCAGCACCCGGGCGTTCCGCAGCCGGCGCTGGCCGACCTCGCCCACCTCCGGGATGAGGACGTGCCGGGAGAACCGGGCGCGCTCGGCGGGGGTGAGCGGCGGTCCGGGGTCGACGAGCGGGGGGAGGGGCATCGCGGGTCCGGGGGGTCGGGCGGCTGGGTGCCCCCGACGGTACCCGGGCGCCGCGCGGGCGGCCGGGGGCGGACGTCCCGGGCGGGGACCGGCACGGACCCCGCGCCTAGACTCGGCGGACCGCCGCGCACGACCGAGGAGACCCATGAGCACCGAGCCCCAGGACGCCGCCCCCGCGCTGCCGGACGGCTGGCGCCTGATCCCGCCGGAGACCCTGGGCACGCCGGGCATCGCGTTCGCCGCCGCGCACGAGGTGCCGGACGCCGGGTTCACCGCGAACGTCACCGTCGGCGTCCAGCGGTCCGCGGACCCGGGCCTGGTCCGGGCGCTCGGCGCCGAGGCGGTCCGCGCGATCGAGGCCTCGGAGCAGGACGTCGCGGTGCACCGCCAGGAGGCGCGCGGCGACCTCGCCGTCGCGCAGGAGGTGCACTTCACCACGACGATCGACGGCGACCCGGTGCCGATGACGCAGGTGCAGGAGTTCGTCGCGGTGCCGGCCGCCGATGGCGGGCCGGCGACCGTGTGGACCGTGTCGGCGACCGCGACCCGCGCGCAGGCCGAGGCGCTCGCGGAGGGGCTGACGACGCTGCTGGACGCGCTGCGCGCAGAGATCGCCGGGTCCTGACGGGTCCTGACGGGTCGGGACGCGACGGGGCCCCGGCGACGCGGACGTCACCGGGGCCCCGGTCGGGTTCAGCGAGCGCTCAGCGCTCGATCTCGCCCGCGATGAACTTCTCCACGAGCTCCCGGCCGTAGCGGTCCTCGTTCTGGACCGGCGGGGACTTCATGAAGTAGGTCGACGCCGACAGGATCGGGCCGCCGATGCCGCGGTCGAGCGCGATCTTCGCCGCGCGGACCGCGTCGATGATGATGCCCGCGGAGTTCGGGGAGTCCCAGACCTCGAGCTTGTACTCGAGGTTCAGGGGCACCTCGCCGAACGCGCGGCCCTCGAGGCGGACGTACGCCCACTTGCGGTCGTCGAGCCACGCGACGTAGTCCGACGGGCCGATGTGGACGTTGCGGTCCTCCTTCTTGCCGGCCAGCGGGCCGTCCTCGAGGTTGGAGGTGACCGCCTGGGTCTTCGAGACCTTCTTGGACTCCAGGCGCTCGCGCTCGAGCATGTTCTTGAAGTCCATGTTGCCGCCGACGTTCAGCTGGTACGTGCGGTCCAGGATGACGCCGCGGTCCTCGAACAGGCGGGCGAGCACGCGGTGCGTGATGGTCGCGCCGACCTGGGACTTGATGTCGTCGCCGACGATCGGGACGCCGGCGGCCTCGAACTTCGCGGCCCACTCCGGGTCGGAGGCGATGAAGACCGGCAGCGCGTTGACGAACGCGACGCCCGCGTCGATGGCGGCCTGCGCGTAGAACTTGTCGGCCTCCTCGGAGCCCACCGGCAGGTAGGAGACGAGCACGTCGACCTTGGCGTCCTTGAGCGCCTGGACGACGTCCACGGGCTCCGCGTCGGACTCCTCGATGGTCTGCGCGTAGTACTTGCCGACGCCGTCGAGGGTCGGGCCGCGCTGCACGGTCACGCCGAGCGGCGGGACGTCCGCGATCTTGATGGTGTTGTTCTCGGAGGCCACGATCGCCTCGGAGAGGTCGAAGCCGACCTTCTTCGCGTCGACGTCGAACGCCAGGACGAACTCGAGGTCGCGGACGTGGTAGTCCCCGAACTGCACGTGCATGAGGCCCGGCACCTTGGTGCTCGGGTCGGCGTCGGCGTAGTAGTGCACGCCCTGGACCAGCGACGAGGCGCAGTTGCCCACGCCTGCGATAGCCACGCGGATGGCGGTCATCCTCGCTCCTTCTGAGGGGGTTGTGCCGCGACGATGGGGTCATCCTCGACAGCTTCGGGGCGGGCGTCGGCCGGACGGCCGGTGCCCTGGGGACGGGCGCCGCGGTTGCTGCGCTCGTGGTCGATGAGGTCGTCGAGCCAGCGGACCTCGCGCTCGACCTGCTCGAGCCCGTGACGCTGGAGCTCGAGGGTGTACTCGTCCATGCGGACGCGGGTGCGGGACACGGAGTCCTTGATGAGCTCCAGCCGCTCGGTCATCCGGGTGCGCCGGCCCTCGAGGATCCGCAGCCGGGTCTCCGCGTCGGTCTGGCCGAAGAACGCGAACCGGAAGCCGAAGTTCTCGTCCTCCCAGGCCGCGGGGCCCGAGGAGGCCAGCACGTGCTGGAACTGCTCCTTGCCCTCGGCGGTGAGCTGGTAGACGATGCGGGCGCGCTTGCCGGACAGCCCGTGCGCGGGCGCGTCCTGCGGGTCGGAACCGGCGATCCAGCCGCGCGCGACCAGCGCCTTGAGGCACGGGTAGAGCGAGCCGTAGGACAGCGCCCGGAACGACCCGAGCAGCAGGTTGAGCCGCTTGCGGAGCTCGTACCCGTGCATCGGGGAGTCGTGCAGCAGCCCGAGGATCGCCGACTCGAGCACGTCCTGACGTCCGCGCACCGCTGGCCTCCCTCCGCTGCCTCGCACCGCGATGTATCGAGTTGATACATCGGGGAGGGTAGGGCGAACCGGGCGATTCCGGCAAGACCTGGCGTTCACCCGCGCGTCGCCCGCCGCGCGCCCGGCGGTTCGCCCCCGGTTCACGTGCCGTCGGGCGCCGACCCTGCGAGGATCCTCGTCGGGTCGGGAAGTCCTGCGGCGGGCCTCGTGGCGATCGCGTGAAAGTCCGCCGCTTCCGGGGGGGCGGCCCGCTGTCGCCGCCGGCGGCACGCGCATACTGATCCGGGCCCGGGCCGGCGTCCTCGCCGCCCACCGCCCCCGAACCCCGCCCCCCGGCAGTCCACAGGAAGGCAGTGCGTTGGCAGGCTCCACCCGACGGTCCACGACGAACGCCCCCCGCGGCGGCGCGTCCCGGACCGCCCCCTCCGGCGGCCGGCGGCGGATCTTCGACTACCCCCGCCGCGGCTACACCGGCCTGCACCGCTGGCTGCCCTCGTGGCGGTTCGTCGTCGGCAGCATCCTGTCGTTCGTCTTCCTGTGCCTGGGCGTCGCGGTCGCCGCGTACGCGCTGACCGACGTCCCGGCGCCCGACGACTTCGCCGAGGAGCAGGCGTCCGTCGTCTACTACGCGGACGGCACCACGGAGCTCGGCCGGTACGAGGGGCCGAACCGGAACCTCGTCGACTACGAGACGCTGCCGGAGCACGTCGGCCAGGCGGTCGTGTCCGCCGAGGACCACACGTTCTTCGAGAACCAGGGCATCTCGATCACCGGGATGGGCCGCGCGCTGCTCAACAACCTCCGGGGCGGCGACACCCAGGGCGGGTCGACGCTGACGCAGCAGTACGTCGAGCGGTACTACGTGGGCGAGACCACCACGTCGTACGTCGGCAAGGCCAAGGAGGCCCTGCTCGCGATCAAGATCGCGCAGACCGAGACCAAGGAGCAGATCCTCGGCCGGTACCTCAACACCATCTACTTCGGCCGGAACGCGTACGGCATCGACGCCGCGGCGCGGTCGTACTTCGGCGTCTCCGCCGCCGAGCTCGACGTCTCCCAGGCGGCGATGCTCGCGGGCCTGATCCCGTCCCCGAACAACTGGGACCCGGCGGTCAGCCCCGAGAAGGCCGAGCAGCGGTGGAACTACGTGCTCGACGGCATGGTCCGCGACGGGTTCCTCGCCCAGGCGGACCGCGACGCGCTGACGTTCCCCGCCGTGCAGCCGTACGAGCGCAGCAACCGGCTCGGCGGGCCGAACGGCTACCTGCTCGAGTACGTGACGCAGGAGCTGACCGCCACGGGCAGCATCACCGAGGACATGCTGTCGCGCCGCGGGCTGACGATCGTCACGACGATCGAGAAGCCGGTGCAGGACACCGCCGTCGGGTCCGTGGCCCAGGTGCGCAGCGGGGAGCTGGCCGGCGGCGCCGTCCCGGACCCGGCCCTCAAGGTCGGCATCGTCTCGATCGACCCCACGAACGGGGCGATCGTCTCGATGTACGGCGGCGAGGACTACCTGACCGACATGATCAACCGCGCGACCCGCGGGCGGGTCCAGGGCGGCTCGACCTTCAAGCCGTTCACGCTGATCGCGGCGCTCGAGAACGGCATCCCGCTCACCGAGCGGTACAACGGCCGGTCGCCGCAGGAGTTCGGCGACTGGAAGGTCAACAACTTCGGGTTCGAGGACTTCGGCGACATCGACCTGGTCAAGGCCACCGAGCAGTCCGTGAACACGGTGTACGCGCAGGTCAACATCGAGGTCGGGCCCGAGAAGACGGCCGAGGTCGCGGCGCGCGCCGGCGTCACCTCCCCGGTGAACACCGAGCCCTCCAACGTGCTCGGCAGCGACGACGTCAGCCCTCTGGACATGGCGTCGGCGTACGCGACGATCGCCGCTCAGGGCGTCTACCACAAGCCGTACATGGTGGCCCAGGCGACCTACCCGGACGGCGACGTCGCCTACACCGGCGAGACCACCCCGACGCAGGTGTTCGACGCGGGCGTCATGGCGGACACCACGTACGCGATGACCCAGGTCGTGCAGAAGGGCTCCGGCAAGACCTACATCAAGCCGATCGGGCGCGACATCGCCGGCAAGACCGGCACGTCGAACGAGAACAAGTCCGCCTGGTTCGTCGGGTTCACGCCCCAGATCGTCACGTCCGTCGCCCTCAGCCAGGTCGGCGAGAACGGCAAGGACGTCGTCAGCATCACGCCGTGGGGCAAGGGCGTCACGGAGGTCACGGGCAGCACCTGGCCGGCCCGGCTCTGGGCGCAGTACATGACCCCGGTGCTGCAGCTCGAGAAGTACGCGACGCCGACGCCGTTCCCCGCCCGGGCCGACGTGAACGCCGACCGGAAGCCGACCGCGACGCCCACCACGCAGGCGCCCGTGGAGACGCAGGCCCCGGTGGAGCCGGAGGAGCCGGCGACCGTGGCGGTGCCGTCGATCGGGTCCGGCATGAAGATCGCGGACGCGCAGGCCGCGATCACGAACGCCGGGCTGGTGCCCGCGGTCGCCGAGGAGGACAGCGACCAGCCCAAGGGCACCGTGCTCGGCGTCAACCCGGGCAGCGGCACGCAGGTCGCGCCGGGCTCGACGGTCACGATCCGGGTGTCGCGCGGGCCGCAGCAGGCCGACCCCGGCCCGACGCAGAGCCCGGCGCCGCCGGCCAACGGCAACGCCGCCGGGAACGCCGGCACCACCGGCTGACCGCACGCCGCGCAGCACCACCGACGGGGACGTCCCGGGACCGCCCGGGACGTCCCCGTCGTCGTCCCCAGCCGCCGCCCGGACCGGGTAGACTGGTGCGCTGCTGTGCCTGCCCGGACGTCGCCGATCGACCCCGGCGCCGGCACCGCGACGCACGACACCCTCCTGCCACGGAACGACCGTGGCCGCCGAGACCAGAGGAGGTGGGTATGAGCCTGCGTCAGTACGAGATCATGATCATCCTCGACCCCGACATCGAGGAGCGCACGGTCGCTCCGTCCCTCGACAAGTACCTGTCGGTCGTCAAGACCGACGGTGGCTCCGTCGACAAGGTGGACATCTGGGGCCGTCGCCGCCTGGCGTACGACATCAAGAAGAAGTCCGAGGGCATCTACGCCGTCGTGGACTTCTCCTCGACGCCGGACACCGCCAAGGAGCTGGACCGCCAGCTCGGCCTCAACGAGGCCGTCCTCCGCACGAAGGTGCTCCGCCAGGACGCCTGAGTGTCTGACCGCGCGCGTACCGTCCCCGTCAGGGGCGGAACAGCCCGACGAGCATTCGACGAGAACGAGGAGCTGGCATGGCTGGTGACACCACCATCACGGTGATCGGGAACCTGACCGCCGACCCGGAGCTGCGGTTCACCCCGTCCGGGGCCGCGGTCGCGAACTTCACCGTGGCGTCCACGCCGCGCACGTTCGACCGCCAGAGCAACGAGTGGAAGGACGGCGACACGCTGTTCCTCCGCTGCTCGATCTGGCGGGAGGCGGCCGAGAACGTCGCCGAGTCGCTCACCAAGGGCACCCGCGTGATCGTCAGCGGGCGGCTCGTCCAGCGGTCCTACGAGACCCGCGAGGGCGAGAAGCGCACCGTGTACGAGCTGCAGGTCGACGAGGTCGGCCCGTCGCTCCGCTACGCCTCGGCCAAGGTCACCCGGACCCAGCGGTCCGGTGGCGGCGGCGGTGGCTTCGGCGGCGGCGGTGGCGGCTTCAGCGGTGGCGGTGGTGGCGGCGGCTTCAACGGAGGCGGCAACCAGGCGCAGGACGACCCGTGGGCCACGCCCGCGGGTGGTGGCGGCGCCGGCGGCTACTCCGACGAGCCCCCGTTCTGATCGACCACCGCTGACCTGCCGGTCGGCACCAGGGCGCGCGCCCGCACAGCACATCCCATCCCGGGGCATGGCAACGCCCCGGGCTCCAGAACGTAGAAGAGGAGCACCACGATGGCCAAGGCCGTTGTCCGGAAGCCCAAGAAGAAGCAGAACCCGCTCAAGGCGGCGAAGATCGAGTCGGTCGACTACAAGGACACCGCCCTGCTGCGGAAGTTCATCTCCGACCGCGGGAAGATCCGCGCCCGCCGCGTGACCGGCGTGTCCGTCCAGGAGCAGCGCGCGATCGCGCGGGCCGTGAAGAACGCCCGCGAGATGGCGCTCCTGCCGTACTCGTCGTCGGCGCGCTGAGAAGGAGCAATCAGATGGCCAAGCTCATCCTGACCCACGAGGTCACGGGCCTCGGCGCTCCCGGCGACGTCGTCGACGTCAAGGACGGGTACGCCCGGAACTACCTGGTCCCGCGCGGCCTCGCGACCACCTGGTCGAAGGGCGCCGAGAAGGAGATCACCCAGATCCGCCGTGCCCGCAAGGCGCGCGAGATCGAGACCCTCGAGGAGGCGCGCGCCGTGCGTGACTCCCTCCAGGGCAACCCGGTGACCGTCTCCGCGAAGGCCGGCGAGTCCGGTCGCCTGTTCGGTGCCATCACCACCGCCGAGATCGCCGACGCGGTCAAGGCGGCCGGTGGCCCGTCGATCGACCGCCGCAAGGTCGAGGTCGCGCAGCCGATCAAGGCCCTCGGCCAGTACGACGTGCAGGTCCGCCTGCACGCCGAGGTCTCCGCGAAGCTGACCGTCAAGGTCGTCGCGGCCTGACCCGAGCAGCACCCCGCACGCCCCGCCCCGGTCCGCCGGCGCGGGGCGTGCGTGCGTCCGGGGCGCGGCGCGCGGCGGTCGAGGTCGAGGGTTTCGCTCATCCTCCGGCGTGTCGTCGCGGCGTGTCGAGCGGAACCCTCGACCTGGCGTTCCGTCCCGGGGCGGAGGCAGGCCGGGCGAGCGCTGGGTAGCGTCGAGGGCATGAGCGAGCAGCCGCAGCCGCCGGCGCCCGAGGCGGAGCAGGACGGGACGAACCCGAACGCCGCCTTCCTGCCGATCGGGCTCGTGTTCTTCATCCTCGGGCTCAGCGGGCTCACGAACGAGTCGATGCGTTCGACGTCGTACGCGTTCCTGCCGATCGGGATCGTCCTCCTGCTGCTGAGCGCGCGCTCCGGCCGGGGCGAGAAGGCGGCCGGCGCGCCACCCGAGGAGCCACCGGTGGACCCGGACATCACGCCCCGGTGACCATCCAGGCCCCGCCGCGCGCCCGCAGGCCGGTCGTCACGGCCCGCGCCAGCATGAACACCCCGGCGAACGCCGCCCACAGCCACGCGAGCCCGGCCCACCCGTCCGGCGCCCACGCCCGGACCGCCAGCGCGACCGGCACGTAGGCCGCGAGCGTCACGAGCCCGGCCGCCGCGAGGAACCGCCCGTCGCCCGCACCGATCAGCACCCCGTCGAGCACGAACACCCACCCGGCCATCGGCATCAGCGCCGCGGCGACCACCAGGCTGACGGTCACCGCGTGCCGGACCTCGGGGTCCGACGTGAACGCCGCGGACAACCACCAGCCCAGCGAGCCGGTCAGCAGCCCCAGCACCACCCCGGCCCCGACGCCCCACTGCAGCGTCCGGCGCAGCAGCGACCGCACGAGCGGCACGTCCGCCGCCCCCAGCGCGTGCCCGACGAGCGCCTGCGCCGCGATCGCCAGGGCGTCCAGGGCGAACGCCACGAAGCCCCAGACCGCGTTCACCACCTGGTGCCCGGCGAGCGCCACCGGGCCGAGCGCGGTCGCGACCCACACGGTCAGCAGGATCGCCACGCGCAGCGACAGCGTGCGCAGCAGCAGCGGCGTCCCGGTGCGGACCCCCGCGAGGATCCCGCCCGGCGCCGGGCGCAGCGACGCCCCCGCCCGCCGCGCCCCGCGCACCACGACGACGACGAGCGCCGCGCCCATGCCGACCTGCGTGATCGCCGTCCCGAGGCCGGACCCCGCGATCCCCAGCCCGGCGCCGTAGACCAGCACCACGTTGAGCGCCGCGTTCACCGCGGCCCCGACGCCGGCGACCACGAGGGGCGTGCGCGTGTCCTGCAGCCCGCGCAGGGCGCCCGTGGCGGCCAGGACCAGCAGCATCCCGGGGAGCCCCGGCGCGGAGGCGCGCAGGTAGGTCACGGCCTGCTCGGCCACCTCGCCGGTCGCCCCCAGCGCGCCGACGGCCCACGGCGCCAGCGCGAGGGCGGCCGCGGCGAGCACGACCCCGAGCCCGCCGCCGAGCCACAGGCCGTCCACGCCCACCTGCATGGCGCCCGCCCGGTCGCCCGCCCCGAGTCGCCGGGCGACGACGGCCGTGGTCGCATAGGCGAGGAACACGCACAGCCCGACGACGGTGACGAGCAGCGTGGACGCCAGGGAGAGGCCGGCCAGCTCGGTGGTCCCCAGCCGTCCGACGATCGCCGAGTCGACCAGCACGAACAGCGGTTCGGCGACCAGCGCCCCCAGCGCCGGGACGGCGAGACCGAGGATCTGGCGGTCGACGGTGGACAGCATCTGTCCGAGGCGTGAAATCGCGGCCAACTTCGTCCTGTCCACATCGGTTGATGGCGTTTGCCCCGGTGAGAAGCCGCTGGTCGCGAGGCTGTCCGGAGTCATCCACACCTGTGTCCACGGACTGTGGACAACTGCACGGTGCTCGTCCACAGCCTTCCACAAGGTCGCCCACACCCCCTGTGGACGCCTCGCTCGACGCCGACCCCGGACGGCACCTAACCTCGCGACGGCGCGCGAACCGTCGCCGGGTGCGCACCGCCTCCGCGGACGTGTGGGTGGCCGGTGCTAGAACGGGTGTTCGACGGCTGAGGGCGACAGGACGAGGGGCGGGGCACGTGACGATCGAGGACCTGGAGTACGGGGCACCCGCGGGCCAGGGGCGCGCGCCGGCGTTCGACCGGACCCCGCCGCAGGACCTCGACGCCGAGCAGTCCGTGCTCGGCGGCATGATGATCTCGAAGGACGCCATCGCCGACGTCGTCGAGCAGATCCGCGGCAACGACTTCTACCGCCCGGCGCACGAGGCGATCTACGACGCGATCATCGACCTCTACGGCCGCGGCGAGCCTGCCGACGCCGTCACCGTCGCCGACGAGCTCACGAAGCGCGGCGAGATCGGCCGCATCGGCGGCGTGCCGTACCTGCACACCCTCATCTCGATGGTGCCGACCGCGGCGAACGCCGGGTACTACGCCCGCATCGTCCGGGAGCGCGCCGTCCTGCGCCGCCTGGTCGAGGCCGGCACCCGCATCGTGCAGCTCGGCTACGCCACCGACGGCGGCGACGTCGACGACATCGTCAACAACGCCCAGGCCGAGGTCTACGCGGTCACCGAGCGGCGCACCACCGAGGACTACCACCGGCTCGGCGAGGTCGTCGCGGGCACCCTGGACGAGATCGAGTCCGCCGGCCACCGCGGCGAGGGCATGGTCGGCGTGCCCACCGGGTTCGCGGACCTCGACCGGCTGACCAACGGGCTGCACCCGGGGCAGATGATCGTCATCGCCGCGCGCCCCGCCATCGGCAAGTCGACGCTCGCGCTGGACTTCGCCCGCGCCGCGTCCATCAAGCACCACCAGGCCTCCGTCGTGTTCTCCCTCGAGATGAGCCGCTCCGAGATCACCATGCGCCTGCTCTCCGCCGAGGCCCGCGTGCCCCTGCAGAAGATGCGCAACGGCTCGATGGGCGACGACGACTGGCAGAAGCTCGCCCAGATCCAGGGCAAGCTCACCGAGGCGCCCCTGTACATCGACGACTCGCCCAACATGTCGCTGATGGAGATCCGCGCCAAGTGCCGGCGCCTCAAGCAGAAGCACGACCTCAAGCTCGTGATCATCGACTACCTGCAGCTCATGTCCTCCGGCAAGCGCGTCGAGTCCCGGCAGCAGGAGGTCTCCGAGTTCTCCCGTGCGCTCAAGCTGCTCGCGAAGGAGCTCGAGGTCCCCGTCATCGCGCTCTCGCAGCTGAACCGTGGACCCGAGCAGCGCACCGACAAGAAGCCGGCGATGAGCGACCTGCGCGAGTCCGGGTCCATCGAGCAGGACGCGGACATGGTGATCCTGCTGCACCGCGAGGACGCGTACGAGCGGGAGTCGCCGCGCGCGGGCGAGGCGGACCTGATCGTGGCGAAGCACCGTAACGGCCCGACCGACGTGATCACCGTGGCGTTCCAGGGGCACTACTCGCGTTTCGTGGACATGCAGTCCTGACGCAGCGCCGCGCACGGCAGAGGTGCACCGCCTCGTCGAGGCCACGCCTGCGCACGGAGCCGCGTCCTCGGGACCATCGGCCCACCACCTTGTGACTCCGTTCTCAATACCATTGCACTGTCATACGGCACATGGTGTTCCGGAGCACCCGCGCCGCCCCCACCCCCTCAGAGCGGGCCTCGGCCCATGGGAGCACAGTGATGCTGTCCGTCCTGCTCGGCCTCGTCGTCGCGGTCAACCTCGTCTTCGCGTTCGTGTTCGTCCGCGACCTCCTCCGGCACCGTGCCGAGCTGCGCTCGGAGCCCGGGAGCGTGATCGGCCAGGCGCTGTCCTCGGTCGTCACCTTCTTCTTCTCCACCTTCGGCATCTCCGACTTCGCGATCTCGACGGTCGTGTACCGCCGCGCGAAGTGGGTGCCGGACGAGAAGCTGCCCGGCACGCTGAACGCGCAGTGCGTCATCCCGGTCGCCGTCATGGCGGTCTCGTACATCAGCAGCATCGAGGTCGGCCTCGTCACGCTGTTCACGTTCATCATCGCCCAGTGCGTCGGCGCCTACCTCGGGCCGCGGTTCGTGGTCCGGCTGCCCGTGAACACCATCCGCCTGTTCATCGGGATCGGCCTCGTCGTGACGTCGTTCATGATCCTCGCCGGTCAGCTCGGCTGGATCCCGTCGAACGGCGTCGCGACGGAGCTCACCGGCTGGAAGTTCGCGCTCGGCGCGGTCTGCATGTTCGTCTTCGGCGCGCTGAACAACGTGGGCATCGGCTCGTACGCGCTGACGATGGCGACCACCTACGCGCTGGGCATGAACCCGGCCGCGGCCTTCCCGATCATGATGGGCGCCTGCGCGCTGTCGGTCCCGATCGGGTCGTCGCAGTTCGTCAAGTTCGGCACCTACTCGCGCAAGCTGACGCTGTCGACGTCCACGTTCGGCGTGCTGGGCGTGCTGGTGGCGGTCTACGTCGTGAAGTCGCTCGACGTCACGGTCATCAAGTGGGTCGTGCTCGCCGTCCTCGTCTACACCGCCGTGACGATCCTGCGGGCGTTCGCCCTCGGGCGCCGCGCCCAGCCCACCGCCCCCGAGAAGGAGGTCGCAGCGTGATCCTGCTGACCGAGAAGGACATCCGCAGCCTGATGAGCATGCGGGAGGCGATCGCCGCCGCGAAGGAGGCGCTCACCCTGCACGCGGCGGGCGGCTGCGACGTCCCCCTGCGGACCAACCTCGACGTCGCGCAGCACGGTGGGCAGGCCCTGTTCATGCCGGCCCACGTGCCGCAGATCGACGCGGTCGGCATCAAGATCGTCTCCGTGTTCCCCGGCAACGCGGCCCGCGGGCTGCCGGCGGTCCCGGCGAAGGTCGTGCTGCTCGACGCCACGACGGGTGACGTCGCGGCGATCCTGGACGGGACCTACCTCACCGCGCTGCGGACGGGTGCCGTGCAGGGCGCGGCGACCGACACGCTCGCCCGGGCCGACGCGCGCACCGGGGCACTGATCGGGGCCGGCGGCCAGGCGTTCGGCCAGCTCGAGGCGATGCTCGCGGCCCGGCCGCTCACGCACGTCCGCGTCCACGACCGCGACGGCGAGCGGTGTGCCGCGTTCGTCGACGACGCCCGCGGGATGGCGAGCGGGTACGGCGCGGAGCTGTCCGTGGCGCGCACCGCCGAGGACGCCGTGGAGGGCGCCGACGTGGTGACGGCGGCGACGACCTCCCCGGTTCCCGTGTTCGACCCCTCGGCGCTCGGCCCGGGCGTGCACGTCAACGGCGTCGGCGCCTACACCCCGGCCATGCAGGAGCTTCCGGCGCGGCTCGTCGTGGACGCCGACCTGGTGACCATCGACACGGCGGCGGCGCTGGACGAGGCCGGGGACCTCATCGCCCCGATCGAGGCGGGCCTGCTCGAGCCGTCCCGGCCGGTCCCCCTCGGGGAGGTCCTGGGCGGTCGTGCCGCGGGCCGGACGGCCGATGGCCAGACCACGGTGTTCAAGACCGTGGGCTCGGCCGTGCTGGACGTCGTGACCGCGCACCGCGTCCTGCAGGCGGCGGTCGCGGCCGGGGTCGGGCACCGCATCGACCTGTGACGCCCGCGCTCTCGGTGCCCGCCCTCCGCGGCGGGCGCCGAGAGCCCCGGGTCAGGAGGTCGGTCGCGCCCAGAGCCCCCGGACGTGCCCGAGGTGCTGCTGCATGAGCGCCTCGACGGCGGGGGCGTCGCGCCGCTCGATCAGGTCCATGAGCTCGAGGTGCTCGGCGGCGGTCGCCGCGAGGTCGTGGTGCGCGGCGAGGACCGGCAGGCCGTACAGGCGGGTCCGGGCGCGCAGCTCGGCGACGAGCTCGACCAGGCGCCGGTTCCCGCAGTACCCGAGGATCGCGAGGTGGAACTCGCGGTCGTGGTCGACGTAGGCGACGAGGTCCTCCTGGGACGCCGCCTCGATGACCAGCTGCGCGAGGCCGCGGAGCCGGCCGAACTCCGACTCCGGGACGTGCGGCACCGCGTCGCGCATGCCGGCGGGTTCGACCAGCCGGCGCAGCGCGGTGATGTCGTCGAGGTCCTGCTCGGAGATCTCGACGACCCGGTAGCCCTTGTTCGGCAGCCGCTCGACCAGACCCTCCTTGATGAGGTCGAGCATGGCCTCGCGGACCGGGGTCGCGGACACCCCGAACGTCGCCGCGAGCACGGGCGCCGAGTAGACGCGCCCGGTCTCGAGCTCGCCGGTGACGATCGCCGCGCGCAGCGAGTGCCGGACGTGCTCGCGCAGGCTCGGGCGGGCGTCCAGCTCCACGAGGTGGGCGGCAGCGTCGTTCGTCATGTCCTGGTCCTTCTCCCGCCGCGGTCGGTGGCCATTGTGTCATCGGCCCCGGCGGTGACCGTCGACCCTGCACCGGCGCGGGCGACCCGGGGGGTGCGGCGGACCCGTCCGCCCCCTACGGTCGGAGCAGGCGCGGACGGGTCCGGCAGCGGCCCGCGACCGGCGCCACCGGCGAGGGGGCGAGCCGATGACCGAGCCGACAGGCGACCCGCCCGGCGCCGTGGCCGCCGGGACCTTCCGCGTGGACCGGGCCACCGGGTCGTGGTGGTGGTCCGACGCGGTGTACGCGATCCACGGGTTCGCGCCGCACGAGGTGGTGCCGACCACCGGGCTGTTCGTCGCGCACCTGCACCCCGACGACCGGGAGGACGTCCGGGCGGCCCTGGACCGGACGCTCGCCGACGGGGTGCCGATGCGGTCGGCCCACCGGCTGGTCGACGCCCGCGGGCGGGAGCACCTCGTCACGGTGGTCCTCGAGGCGCCCGCGCCGCCGGACGGCACCGCTGCTGTCCTCCGGGGCCACCTGGTCGACGCGACCGCGCGGGTGGACGCGCAGACGCGCGCCGAGGCCACCGCGTCGATCGTCGCGTCGGCCCGGAACCGCGCGCTGATCGACCAGGCCGTCGGGGCGATCGCGTTCAGCGAGCAGGTCGACGCGGAGACCGCGTTCGCGATGCTGCGGGTCGCGTCGAACGACGCGAACGTCCCGCTGCGCCACCTGGGGCGCCTGATCGCGGAGGCGCTGCCGGGCCTGGGCGGCGACCCGGAGCGGCTCAACCGGTTCCTCCGGGACCTCACGGCGGCGGCGCACCAGCACGCCCCGCGCGACCGCTGACGCGAGGGGCGAGGACCGGCCCTCGCCGTCAGCCGCGGGTCATCAGCAGGTCGAGCTCCTCCACGGCGCGCTGCTCGGGCGAGCCGGTCGCGGCGAGGGGCCGGTCTGCTGGTCGGCCTGCCGCTCGGGGACCACGTGGACGCCGAGAGCTCGTCCGGCTCGGCGGACTACGGGTCTCACGGGCTCGGCATCGTGGTCGTGACGCTCGTGAAGGTCCTGCTGATCGGGGAGGCGGCCGCGGGGTCTTGCCCCTGCCCCAGGGGCACCCCCTAGCGTCCCGGACATGACGCCCACCAGCACCGGCGCGCTCGCCCGCGCCGCCGCCCTGTCCGAGAAGGCCGTCCGGATGTACGCCGACCGCGGGCTGCTCCGCGCCGAGCGCGACCCTGTCACCGGAGCACGGTCGTTCGCCCCCGACCAGGTCGACGTCGCCCGCCGCATCGCGCTGCTGCGGGGGCTCGACATGCCGCTGGCCGACGTGGCGCGCGTGCTCGGTGCCGACGACCCGGTCGCGGCGTTCGACGCGCTGTGGAGCGAGCGGCACCGGGCCGGCGAGCGCGCGGCCGCGGCGGCGGAGTACGCGCGGGCGGTCCTCGGCGACGCCGCTGCCCCGCCCGCCGGGACCACCGTGACGTACCGCGACGTGCCCGGGCGCCTGCTCCTCGTGCAGCCCGCCGCCGCGACGCTGCCCGAGATGCCCACGGTGCTGCGCGCGACGACGGAGGCCCTGTTCGCGCACCTCGCGGCGCTCGACGTCCCGCTCGCCGGGCCGGTGCACGCCGAGATCGCGTCGCGCGCCACCGAGACGTTCCCCGCGGACCTGCGGGTGTGCGTCCCGGTGCCCGGGCCGGTCCGGCCCGCGGTCGGGCAGTCGCTCGTGCCGGACCCGGCGCACCGCGAGGCCGTCGTCGCCCTCGACCAGGCGCAGGCCGACGACCAGGCGCTGCTGGTGGCGGTGCACGACCACCTCTCGACCGGGTCCTTCGGCGGCCCGGCGCCGGCGGGGGACAACCGGGAGGTCTACCTCCCGTCGTTCGGCACCGGTGCGGCGGGCACGGTGCTGGAGGTCGCGGTCCCGGTCGGGTGACCCCCCGGACGCTCGGCGCCCGCGCGACGGCCTAGGGTGCGGGGCGTGAACCTGTACCTCCGCCTGCTGCTGCTCCGGCTGCGGTCCCCGCGGCGGCCCCGCGTCGGCGCGTGGGACGTGGCGCGGACGTCGTTCCGGGTCGTGCCGACCGACCTCGACCTGCTCGGGCACGTCAACAACGGCAAGTACCTCACGCTGATGGACGTGGCCCGCATCGACCTGCTGATGCGCGCGGGCGTGTGGGACGAGCTCCGGCGGCGCGGCTGGTACCCGGTGGTCGCCGGGCAGACCATCACCTACCGGCGGTCGCTGCGGCTGGGCCAGCGGTTCGACGTGTACTCGCGCGCGGTCGGGATCGACGACCGGTGGGTCTACGTCGAGCAGACGTTCTGCGTCGGCCGGGACGTGTACGCCCGCGCGGTGGTGCGCTCGCGGTTCCTCAAGCGCTCCGGGGGCTCGGTCGAGCGGGCGGAGCTGGAGGAGCTCGTCGGCCCCGCGCCGGACGCGCGCGACGTGCCGGAGTGGGTGCGGGAGTGGACCGGGGCGTCGCGGATCCCGGCGGCCTACGAGGTCGATGCGGCCTGACGCGGGGCACGCCGTCGCCGGACCCGCAGGATCTCGTCGACCGCGACGTCGACGGGCGTGCCGTCGACGTGCAGCGCACCACCGGCGGGGCGGTGCCAGCGGGACCCCTGCGCGTCGGTGAACGCGATCGCGAGGCTCAGGACGTCGATCGACCGGTCCTGGCCGGCGCGGTCGAGCGAGTGCAGGCGCTCGCCCGGGCTGTGCGGCAGGACGACCTCGGTCCCGAGCTCCACACCGCCGGGGAGCGTGGTCGTGACGTCGAAGACGGGTGCGCCGGAGCCGTTGAAGATCTCCGAGGCGACGCGGCCCGGACGCTCCCGGTACTGCCACGCCACCACGGAGCCCGCCCGCGTCGCGCGCTCGCGGAGCGCGTCGGCCTGCGCCTGCTTCCGCCCGCGTCGCTGCTCCACGGCGACGGCGAGCAGCGCGACGAGGAGGGCGACGAACGTGGCGATGGCGGAGAGGGCGCCCCAGGAGTCCATGCCCGCGATCATGCCGTGCGACGCGGCGCCGCCGTCGAGCCCCGCACCACGAGCGACGTCGGCAGCCGCACGTGCCCCGGCGCGTCCCCGGCCGCGCCGACGCCGGAGCCGTCGAGCAGGTCGAGCAGCAGCCGCACCGCGACCGCCCCGAGCTGCTGGATCTCCTGCCGGACGGTGGTGAGCGGCGGGGTGGTCGACGCCGACTCGGGGATGTCGTCGAAGCCGACAACGGACAGGTCGTCCGGCACCCGGACGCCGAGCCGCCCGGCGGCGTCGAGGATGCCCATGGCGGACACGTCGTTCGCGGCGAACACGGCGGTCGGCGGGTCGGGCAGGGCGAGCATGGCGGCGGTCGCCTCGTAGGCGGCGTCGCGGCGGTACTCGGCCACGTGCAGGAGCGCCGGGTCGGGGGTGACGCCGGCGTCGATGAGCGCCTGGACGTAGCCGGCCTCGCGCAGCGCGGAGGACTCGAGGTCGCGGCGCCCGCCGAGGAAGCCGATGCGCCGGTGCCCGAGGCCGAGCAGGTGCCGGACGCCGAGCATCGCGCCCTCGAGGTTGTCCGAGTCGACCGTCGGGGTGGCCCCGGGACCGGCGTGCGGGTCGACCGCCACGACCGGGACGCCGGCGACGGGGTCCACGACCGTGGGGGTGACGAGGACGGCGCCGTCGATGAGCGTGCCGCTGAGCCGGGAGAGGTAGCGGCGCTCCCAGCCGGCCCGCCCCGCGCCCCCGCCGGTGTACGCGAGCAGGGCGTAGTCGGTGCCGGCGAGCGCGGCCCCGGCGCCCTTGAGGATCTCGGTGCTGAACGGCTCGAACTCGGCGACCAGCACGCCGACCGCGTGGGTCCGCTGCGACCGCATGCCCCGCGCGACGAGGCTCGACTCGTAGCCGAGGCGCTCCACGACCTGCTGCACGTGCGCGGCGGTCCCGGCGGCGATCCCGTCGCGGCCGTTGATCACCTTCGACACGGTCGCCACGGAGACCCCGGCCTCCTGGGCGACGTCCGTGATCGTCACCCGGCGTCTCATACCGGACATCCTAGCGGTGACTAAAACGTTATCGACAACGGTTGACATGGCGGATCGTGGTTTGCGAGAGTCCCTCATGCAGTCCGGTCAGCGATGACGACGACCCCCCGGCGGGGGGAGCAGGCAGCAGCCCCGGGCAGGTGCCCGGCGGCACATCGGGTCCGACCCACCGGGGGAGGACATCCGGTCAACTCAACGAAGAGGACAGGTCTGATGAAGGCTAGGAAGACACTGGCGATCTCGGCCGCGATGCTGGTCGGGGCCATGGGGCTCAGCGCCTGCGGCGGCAGCGGGGACGAGGCGGCGTCGTCCGGCGACGGCGACGTCACGATCACCTGGTGGCACAACTCGAACAACGACCCGGGCAAGAGCTACTACGAGCAGGTCGCGGCCGACTTCGAGGCCGACCACCCCGGCGTGACCATCGAGATCAGCGCCATGCAGCACGAGGACATGCTGACCAAGCTCGACGCCGCGTTCCAGAGCGGCGACGTGCCGAGCGTCTACATGGAGCGTGGGGGCGGCGAGCTCGCCGACCACGTCGAGGCGGGCCTCACGAAGGACATCTCCGAGGCCGCGGCCGACGAGATCGACAAGATCGGCGGCTCCGTCGCCGGCTGGCAGGTCGACGGCCAGACCTACGCGCTGCCGTTCTCCCTCGGCGTCGTGGGCTTCTGGTACAACACCGAGATCTTCGAGCAGGCCGGTATCACCGAGGCGCCCGCGACGATGGACGACCTGTACGCCGCGATCGACAAGCTCAAGGCCGCCGGCGTCGAGCCCATCTCGGTCGGCGCGGGCGACAAGTGGCCCGCCGCGCACTACTGGTACTACTTCGCCCTGCGCCAGTGCGCGCAGGACGTGCTGACCGACGCGGTGAAGACGCTCGACTTCTCGGACGACTGCTTCGTCCGGGCGGGTGAGGACCTCGAGGCGCTCGTCGCGGCGGAGCCGTTCAACGCCGGCTTCCTGTCCACCCCGGCGCAGTCCGGCCCGACCTCGGCCTCCGGCCTCCTCGCGACCGGCAAGGTCGCCATGGAGCTCGCCGGCCACTGGGAGCCCGGCGTGATGCAGGGGCTCACCGAGGACGGCAAGGGCCTCGGCGACGCCACCGGCTGGTTCCCCTTCCCGGAGGTCGACGGCGGCGACGGCGACCCGGCCGCGCAGCTCGGCGGCGGTGACGCCTGGGCCGTCTCGCAGGACGCCCCGGACGAGGCCGTGGAGTTCGTGAAGTACCTGGTCTCGGACGAGGTGCAGAAGGGCTTCGCCGAGAACGACATGGGCCTGCCGACGAACCCGACGGCGAGCCAGTACGTGGCCGACCCCGCCCTGGCGAACCTGCTCCAGGTCCGGAACGACGCCCCGTTCGTGCAGCTGTACTTCGACACCGCGTTCGGTGCCTCGGTCGGCGGCGCGATGAACGACGCCATCGCCCTGGCCTTCGCCGGCCAGGCGACGCCGCAGGACATCGTCGACGCCACGCAGGCAGCGGCCGACGCCGAGAAGTGACCGACATGACCGACGACACCCTGTCGGTCCGGACCCCCGGCCGCGCCAGCACGGCGCGGCCGGGGGCCCCGGCCCCGGCCGCCGAGACCCCCCGGGCGAGGATGTCCCGCTCGCCCTGGCGCAAGCGCCTGGAGATCACGTTCTTCGTGGCCCCCGCGCTCGTGCTGTTCCTCACCTTCGTCATCTGGCCGATGCTCAAGGCCGTCCAGATGTCCGCCTACCGGTGGAAGGGCTACGGCCCGATGGTCGACTTCGTCGGCCTGAAGAACTACGTGAGCGTGCTGCAGAACGACGTCTTCACGGACGCGTTCGTGCACAACATGATCATCGTGGTCGGCTCCATCGCGGTGCAGCTCCCGCTCGGTCTGGCCATCGCTCTGCTGCTCAACCGCAAGATGTGGGGGCAGGGCCTGCTGCGGACCATCATCTTCGTGCCGTACGTGCTCGCCGAGGTCATCGCGGGTGTCGTCTGGTTCCAGCTCCTGCAGCCGCAGTACGGCGTCGTCGACACCCTGCTCGAGGCCATCGGGCTCCAGGGGCCGGCGCAGGGCTGGCTCGGGACGCCCGAGTACGCGCTGTGGACCGTGCTCGTCGTCCTCACCTGGAAGTACCTCGGCCTCGCGGTCATCCTGTTCCTCGCCGGCCTGCAGGGCGTGCCCGAGGAGCTCTACGAGGCCGCGCAGCTCGACGGCGCGACGTGGTGGCAGGTGCAGCGCCGGATCACGATCCCGCTGCTCGGCCCCACCCTGCGCACCTGGGCGTTCCTGTCGATGATCGGCTCGCTCCAGCTGTTCGACATGGTCTGGATCCTCACCGGCGGCGGTCCCGCCAACGCCACGACCACCATGGCGACCTTCCTCATCAACGAGGGCACCAAGCGGCAGAACTACGGCATCGCCGGTGCCGCCTCGGTGATCCTCTTCGCGGTCGCGCTGATCATGGCGCTCGCGTACCAGCACTTCATCCTGCGGCGCGACACGCAGGACGACGCCCCCCGGAAGAAGGCGAACCGATGACGGCCGTCACCGCGCCGGCGCGGACCGCCGGCACGTCCCCCGCACCGCGGCGCCAGCGTCGCGGCCGGTCCTTCCAGGGCGGCAGCCCGCTCGTCTACGCGATCTCGCTCGTCGTGGTCGCCCTGACCCTCGGCCCCGTGCTCTACGGCGTCCTCGGCGGGTTCCGCACCAACGCCCAGCTCGCCGAGAGCCCGGCCGGCCTGCCGTCGCCGTGGGTCCTGGACAACTACCGGGGCGTCCTGACCAACCCGAGCTTCTGGACCTACGCGCTGAACTCCAGCGCCATCGCGATCATCACGACGGCGATCGTGGTCGTGTTCGGGATCATGGCCGCCTACCCGCTGGCCCGGTACCAGTTCCGGGGCCGTGAGGCGCTGTTCACCGTCTTCGTGGTCGGCCTGCTGTTCCCGGCGACCGTCGCGATCATCCCGTTGTTCATCCTGATCTCGCGGGACCTCGGGATGGGGAACACCTGGTGGGGCGTCGCCCTCCCGCAGGCGGCGTTCGCGCTGCCGATGACCGTCGTCATCCTGCGGCCGTTCCTCATGGCGCTGCCGAAGGAGCTCGAGGAGGCGGCGATGCTCGACGGCACGACGCGCATCGGGTTCTTCTGGCGGATCGCGATCCCGCTGTCGGCGCCGGGCATGGTGACGGTCGGCGTGCTCGCGTTCGTCGGCTCGTGGAACGCGTACCTCCTGCCGCTGCTCCTGCTCCAGGGGGACATGAAGACCCTCCCGCTCGGCGTCGCGGACTTCTCGTCCGAGCACTCGGCCGACACCGCCGGGGTCTTCGCATTCACCTCCCTCGCGATGATCCCCGCCCTCGTGTTCTTCCTCGCCATGCAGCGCCGCATCGTGTCGGGCCTGCAGGGCGCCGTGAAGGGCTGAGCCGACCCCATGTCAGAGAGCGACCACCCCATGCCCGACCAGTCCACCGGCGCGGTGTCCGCCGTGCCAGCAGCGCCCGCCGCACCCGTGCCGCCCGCCATGCCCGTCGTCTCCGAGCGGGTCCGCGACCTGCACGCCCGGATGACCCTCGAGGAGAAGCTGGCGCAGCTCGTCGGCTACTGGCTCGACCAGAACGGCACCGTCGCGCCGATGCAGTCGGAGATGGCCGCCGGGCAGAAGGACTCCGGGCAGCTCCCGGAGATCACGAAGCACGGACTGGGCCACTACACCCGGGTGTACGGCACCCGGCCGGTCGAGCCCGCCGAGCGCGCGGCCTGGCTCTGGGCCGAGCAGCGCCGGCTGAAGCGGGAGACCCGCCTCGGCATCCCCGCGCTGGTGCACGAGGAGTGCCTGACGGGCCTCGCCGCGTGGCAGGCGGCGACCTACCCGACGCCGCTGGCGTGGGGGGCGTCGTTCGACCCCGAGCTGGTGCAGGAGGCCGGCCGCGCGATCGGTGACTCCATGCGCGAGCTCGGCATCCACCAGGGTCTCGCGCCGGTGCTGGACGTCGTCGGCGACCCGCGCTGGGGCCGGGTGGACGAGTGCATCGGCGAGGACCCGTACCTCGTCGGCACCGTCGGCACCGCGTACGTGCGCGGCCTCCAGGAGGCGGGGGTGCACGCGACGCTCAAGCACTTCGTGGCGTACTCCGCGTCGACCGCCGGCCGGAACCACGCGCCGGTCGAGGCCGGGCCCCGCGAGATCGCCGACGTCTACCTGCCGCCGTTCGAGATGGCGGTCCGCGACGGCGGCGCCCGCTCGGTGATGAACTCCTACGTCGACATCGACGGCGTGCCGGTCGCGGCGAGCCCGGAGTACCTGACCCGGCTGCTCCGCGAGGAGTGGGGCTTCGACGGCGTCGTGGTCGCGGACTACTTCGCGGTGGCGTTCCTCGAGGTCATGCACCAGATCGCCGCCGACCGGGGCGAGGCCGCCGCGCTGTCGCTCGAGGCCGGCATCGACATCGAGCTGCCGACCGGCGACGCCTACCTGGAGCCGCTGGCCGAGCGGGTGCGCGCCGGGCTGGTGGACGAGCGCCTGGTCGACCGGGCCGTGCTGCGCGCGCTGGCGCAGAAGGAGGACCTCGGCCTGCTCGACCCCGACGTGTACGAGGACGAGCCGCCCACCGACATCGACCTGGACTCGCCGCGGCACCGGGAGCTCACCCGCCGGCTGGCGCAGGAGTCGATCGTGCTGCTCGCGAACGACGGGGTGCTGCCGCTGCGCGCGCCGCGCCGGGTCGCCGTGGTCGGTCCGAACGCGTCCCGCGCCGAGGCGCTCATGGGCTGCTACTCGTTCGCGAACCACGTGCTCGCGCACCACCCGGGCCTGCCGATGGGCTTCGAGATCCGCAGCGTGCACGAGGCGCTGACCGCCGCGCTCGGCGACGCGGAGATCGCGTACGCCGAGGGCTGCACCGTCGAGGGCGACGACACCACCGGCTTCGCGGAGGCCGTCGCCGCCGCCGAGGGCGCGGACGTCGCGGTCGTCGTGGTCGGCGACCAGGCGGGGCTGTTCGGCCGGGGCACCGTCGGCGAGGGCAACGACGTCGAGTCGCTCGAGCTGCCCGGGGCGCAGCGCGCGCTGGTCGAGGCGCTGGTCGCGACGGGCACGCCGGTCGTCATGGTGCTGCTCACCGGCCGGCCGTACGCGATCGGCTGGGCGCTCGACGGGTCCGGCGCGCGGCCCGCCGCGGTCGTCCAGGCGTTCTTCCCGGGCGAGGGCGGCGGCGACGCGATCGCCGACGTGCTCACCGGCGCGGTCAACCCCTCGGGCCGGCTGCCCGTCTCGCTGCCGCGCGCGGCCGGGGCGCAGCCGTACCGCTACCTGCACCCGGTGCTCGGCGGGCCGTCCGACGTGACGTCCACCGACCCGACGCCGGTGCGGCCGTTCGGGTTCGGCCTCGGGTACACGACGTTCGCGTACGCCGACCTGGCCGTGGACGCCGAGGTCGACTCCGCGGGGACGTTCGAGGCGGCGGTCACCGTGACCAACACCGGCGACGTCGCGGGCACGGAGACCGTCCAGCTGTACGGGCGCGACGTGCTCGGCTCGATCGTCCGGCCCGTGGCGCAGCTGCTCGGGTACGCGCGCGTCGACCTCGCGCCGGGCGAGTCCCGCCGGGTGACGTTCCGGGTGCCGACGACGCGGCTCGCCTTCGCGGACCGGCGGCTCGTGCGGGTCGTCGAGCCCGGCGAGGTGCAGGTCTGGGTCGCGTCGCACGCGCAGGCCTCCGCCGAGCACGCCGAGCTCGGGGACACCACCGGCGGCGCCATCAGCAACGCGCGCGACCGCGAGGTGCGGTCCGTGCCCGGCACGGCCACCGAGCGCGCGTCGCTCGCGGTCACCGGCGCGGTGCACGAGGTGACGGCGGCGGACGCCCGGATCGTCGAGGTGAAGGTCACCGCTCCGTGACGACGGTGCCCGACCCGCTGCTGCCGCGCTGGTGACCTGACCCGTCGGGATCGGCGACGCGGAGCCGGTGCCCGGGCACGCCCTGCCCGGGCACCGGACGGCGTCAGCACCGGCGGGTTCCTCGGCGTGCGGCTCGGGGTGCGTCCTCGCAGGCCGACCTACGCTGTCGGGGTGACCGGCCTGCACGACATGACAGCGGTGGACCAGCGCGACCTGCTCCGGACCGGGGACCTGACCCCCGCCGGGCTCGTCGAGCACTACCTCGGCCGGGTCACCGCGGGGAACGACGCCGTCGGCGCGTTCCGCACCGTCACCCCGGAAGCCGCCCGGGCGCGGGCGGCTGAGGTGACCGCCGGGTCGGACCGGTCCGCCGCGCTGTGGGGCATGCCGCTCGCGGACAAGGACCTCGGCGACCGGGCCGGAGTGCCCACCGGGTTCGGGTCCCGCGCCTGGTCCGGCCGCCACCGCTACGTGCCCGAGGTGAGCGGGGACGTCGCGCTCGTCCTCGACGCCGCGGGCGCCGTGTCGCTCGGCAAGACGACCGCCCCGGAGCTCGGGTTCCCCGCCACGACGGAGCCGCTCGCCGGTCCGGTCGCCCGGAACCCGTGGGACACCGGGCGCAGCGCCGGCGGGTCGAGCGGCGGGGCCGCGGCCGCCGTCGCCGCCGGCCTGCTGCCGTTCGCGCCGGGGTCCGACGGCGGGGGGTCCATCCGGATCCCCGCGGCGGCGTGCGGCCTCGTCGGCCTCAAGCCCACCCGGGGTCTGCTGCCGGCCGGCGGCGGCGTCGAGTCCCTCGGGGGCCTCGTGGTGCACGGGCCGATCGCCCGCACCGTCGCCGACACCGCCCTGCTGCTCGAGGGCATGCTGCCCCGGAGGGCCGACGGCTCGGTCGAGCACCCCCGCACCCTGCGCACCGCCGCCGGACCCGCCGGGTCGTATCTCGACGCCGCGCGCCGCGGAGCCACGCCGGACGGGCGGGCGTCGTTCCGGATCGGCGTGAGCACGTTCAGCGCCTGGGCCGACGCCTACGAGATCGCCCTCGGCCCGGATGCCCGTGCGGCGCTCGACGCCGCCGCGGTCGCCCTCGGCGCCCTCGGCCACGACGTCGAGGACGCCGGCACGTGGGAGCCCGACCCCACCTACGCCCCGGCGTTCCGCACCCTCTGGATGGGCGGCGCCTCCGCCGTCCCCCTCGACGACCCGGAGCGGCTGGCGCTGCTCGAGCCGCTGACCCGCTGGCTGATCGAGCGGGGCCGCACCGTCACCGCCCGGGCGCTCGCGGAGGCGCTCGCGGACCTGGCCCGGTTCGAGCGCACCCTGGTCGCGCGCGTCGAGCGGTTCGACGCCGTCCTGCTGCCCGCCATGGCCATGACGCCGCGGCCGCTCGGCTGGTACGACGCGGAAGACCCCGAGCGGAACTTCGCCCAGCAGTGCGCGTACACGCCGTACACGTCGATGATCAACGTCGCCGGACTGCCCGCCGTCACCGTGCCGGTCCTGTGGACCGACCCCGACGAGGGCGCCCCGCGCGGGCTGCCGATGGGCGTCCAGCTCGTCGGTCGGTCCGGCGGGGAGCACGTCCTGCTGGCGATCGCCGCCCAGCTCGAGGACCGGCTGCGGTGGCCCGACCGGAGGCCCCCGGTCTGGTGATGCCGCGAGCTGCGGTGGGCCGGCGCGCTGAGGTGGGCCGGTGGGCTGCGGTGGGCCCGCGCGTTCCGGCGAGGCGGCGCGGCGACCTCGGCTCGTGCGCGGGTCAGCAGGCGTGCCGGGTCAGCTCGCCCGCCGTCGGGTGGTTCGCGCGCGGTACGCCGCGGTCATGCGCTCGAACTCCGCCCGCGTCAGACCCATCGCCTCGATCATCTCGAGCTCGAGCCCCTGGTACGCCACCTGCTCCGCCGCGGTGCGCGGCGGCCGCGCGGCGAAGTATCGCTCGCTGACCTCGGTCAGTCGCACGTGGTCGATCGGACGGCTGCTCATGGCGAGCACCGTACGACCGACCACTGACACGGCCCGGGGTTCCGGAGAACCACGGCCCCTCGACACGGGACCGGCTAGAACGGTGGTTCGGTGCAGCGCTGGGTGGTGGTGTCGAGGGACTGCCCGGTGCCGGGGCGTACGAGGTAGCGGTGGCCGGTGGGGGTGATCCACTCGAACAGGCCGGGTGCGATCTGCCGCAGCCGGAACCCGCCGTCGGTCTTGAGGCGGTGGTGGCGCCGGCACAGGGGCCCGAGGTTCGCGGCGGAGGTGTCGCCCAGGGGTGTGTCCGGCGGGTTGTGGGTGGTACTCGATGGTGTGGTCCAGGTCCGCCCGCCACGCCGAGACCGAGCAGCCCGGCGCGGCGCAGGTCTTGTCCCTCACCCGGATGTGTTCGGCCAGGGCGGCCGAGGGCCGGTAGTGGGCGCGCCCGACCTCCAGGGTGACGCCGGTGTCGTCGGTGAGGATCCGTTGCCACTCCCCGTCGGCGGCGATGGCCCGGGCGGTGGCGGCGTCGATGGGGCCGTGCCCGTCGAGGTCGGCGGGCTGGTCGTCCAGGCCCGCGAGGGTCGAGGCGGCGATGGTGATGCGGACCTGCGCGCCCGGGCGACCCGAGCACGTCGTGCACCGGCCACCCGCACCGGACACCGCAGCGCCGGACGGGGTACCGGACGCAGGGCCGGGCGCGGCGGCCGGAGCGGCACCGGGAGTGGCGGCGGTCGCGGTCGCGGTGCCGGTCGTGGACGCCGCCGGGTCGGTGGCGGGCACGGGGGTGATGGTCGCGGTGGGTTCCGGCTGGACCGGTCGCGGGCGCACCGGCTGGCCGATGACCGTGACCCACGCCCCGTCCGGGCGTGCGACAGGTACGGGCGGGGCGGGCGGGTCGAGGTGCACCTCGAACGCCGGACCGCCGGCCGCCGGGACGTCCCCGACGACCAGGTCCCGCAACCCGTCGGCGCGCAGCTGGTCCAGGGTGCGCGGGTCGCCGATCGCGCGGGCGGCGCGGGCGGTGTGCTCCAGCACCCCGTCCAACCGGAGCGCGTCCTCGTCAGGTAGCAGCACCCACAACGACGACATCCCCTCCGCCTGCGCCCGCGGGTGCGTCACCCGGCGGGTGCACCGGGCACGCTCACGCCGCTCGACCGCACCCGCGGGGTCGACCTCGATCAACGCCCTGTCCACCCGCTGCACCAGCTGCGCCCGCGAGCACTGGTCCGCATCCGGCAGCACCACGTCCTGCACCGCCTGGGCGACCTGGTGCGACACCTCCGCCAGACGCCCGGTCAGCACCGCGACCCTCCCCGGATCGATGTGCCCCGTCGCGAGCGCCTCACCCGTGGCGGCCAGCACCCCGCCCAGCAGGCGACCATCACGCACCATCCGGTTGCACGCCGGACGCGAGTCCCGCAACCGCATCGACAGCTCATCCCCCGCCACCCCGGCCACCACCGGCGGCGGACCGGCCAACGTCGACCAGTACGGGTTCATCCCCGGACGCTCACCCAGCTCACCGGCGGCGGCCAGCATCCCGGCGTGGCAGTGCGCGACCATCCGCCGCCACGCCGCCGCGACCTCCACCACGACCGGCTCGGGCAGCACGCTCAGGTCCAGACCCGTCAACCACGCGAACAGCACCGGCCCGGGCAGAGCGGCGGAGATCGCCTCGATCTGCCGCTCCTCGGCAGACCGCGGCTCGGAGCCCGCCGGCACGTCGCGGTCCGGACCGTAGTGCGTCGAGCACACCCCGTCGTCGTCGTAGACCGGCAGCACCACGGGCGCGGTCTCAGCCGCGTCCCCGAGGTGTTCCTGCTGGTCAGCCATGGCAAGACGCTACCGACCACCACCCACACGCACGCCCCGCCAGACCCCCGCCTGGGGACCACGCACACCCCGCCAGCCTGTGGAGGACTCGGCGCCCCGTGATCACGCGGCGAGGTGCGACTCCAGCCTGTCCAGCAGCTCTGCCTGCGCCGTGACGACCATCCCGCGCGCCTCGTCGAGGGGCCACCACCGCAGCTCGTCGATCTCGGGGAACGTCATCGTGCGTCCGCTGCGCGGCGGCCACTCGACGGTGACCTCGCTGACCGGCCCGCGCGGTGCGGAGAGGTCGAGGTCGGCCGCGCGCGCCCACGCCCGCACGACCTTCCCGGCGCGCTGACGGACCTCGCCGAGGTCGACGTCGGTGCCGTCGGGGGCCGGGAGGCCGACCTCCTCGGCGAACTCCCGGAGGGCGGTGGCGTGCGGGTCCTCGTCGGGCAGCGGCTCGCCCTTCGGGATCGTCCAGGCGCCCTGCTGCTTGCGCGCCCAGAAGGGTCCGCCCATGTGCCCGAGCAGCACCTCGGTCCGGCCGTCCGGTCCACGGCGGTGCAGGAGCAGGCCGGCGCTGGTCCGGGCGGGAGCGGTCACCGGGCCATCGTGCACCCGCCCGGCTCGCCCGGCCCGCCCGCCTCGCTCGCCCCGCCCGGGCGGACGAGGATCAGCAGCCCGCCGCGTCGTACCGGCAGAGCAGTGCCCACGCCTCCTGGGCCCGCGCGGTGACGGACTCGCGCGCCGCTCCGACGGTGCTCTCGCCGCCCTCGAGCGCGACGAGTGTCACGGCCGCGCCGCGCCGGGTGACCGCCAGGTAGCTGCCGAGCGCCCCGTCGAGCGACGCCTCGTCGACGGCGGTGTACGCGGTCGCCAGGCTCGCGCCCTGGGCGCCGACCTCGACGGTCTCCCGGACGTACGCCGACCCGCCCTCCGCGGCCGTGGCCCCGGCGGCGCACGCGTCGAACGCCGCCGCGAGCCGGTCGGCCTCCGCCACGGCCGCGTCGGCGTCGGGGAGGACCGCGACCTGCTGGACGCCGATCTGCGCCTCGTACTCGCCGTCGCCGTGGACGGCGGTGCGCATCGCGGCGGCACCCTCGGGCGCCCCGGCGGCGCACGCCTCGGGCAGGCGCCAGGCGACGACGCCCGCGCTCTCCTCGCGCGGTCCGCCCGGCGGGTCCCAGGCGGTCTCGGGGAGCAGGTCGGTGGTCGTGAGGTCGGTCGCGACGGAGGGCGTGGTCGTCCCGGGCGCGGACGGGCTCGGGGCGCTCGTCGCGGGTGGCGCCGTGGTCGTCGTCGGGTCGTCGGTGGCTCCGGTGCCGTCGGCGTCGCCCGCGCAGCCGGTCAGCAGCAGGGCGGGGACCAGGGCGCAGGCGGCGAGGGCCGGGAGTCGCGTCGAGGTGCGCATGACCTCCACCCTCGCAGCGGCCCGCGGTTCGCGCGCGGCGAGGGGTGACGTGGCAGGGACTGCCGCGCTCAGATCTGCACGGTCCCGTCGATGCAGGTCACGCTCGCGCCGCCGATCCAGATGGTGCCGTCGGCGTCGCGCTCGACGTGCACGCGGCCGGCGCGTCCGAGCGCGGTCCCCTGGGCGGCGACGTACGTGTCCGGGGCCCGGCCGGTGCCGATGAGCCACTGGGCCGCGACGGCGTTCAGCGATCCGGTGACCGGGTCCTCCGGGACGCCGATGCCGGGCACGAACCCGCGCACCTCGAACGCCGCGGGGCCGCCGGAGGGGTGCGGGCCGACGACGCCGACGTGCGCGTCCCCGAGCGCGGCCCAGTCGGGGCGCAGCGCGAGCACCCGCTCCGCGGAGTCGAGCAGCAGGATGTTCCACCGCGGCCCGTTGTCGACGAACCGGTGGTCGACCAGCGCGTCGGGGGGCAGCGCGAGCGCGGCGACGGCCCGCTCGAGCACGTCCGCCGGCACCGGGGTGTCGGCGAGGGGGGCGGGCGCGGCGAACCGCAGCGAGCCGGAGCCGGCGTCCCGGCGGATCGTCACCAGCCCGACGCCGCACTCCTGCACCACGTCGCCCGCCGCCGGCCGGCCCCCGGCGGCGAGCCACGCGTGGCAGGACCCGAGCGTCGGGTGCCCCGCGAAGGGCAGCTCGCCGCCGGGGGTGAAGATCCGGAGCCGGTAGTCCGCGCCGGGGACGGTGGGCGGGAGCAGGAACGTCGTCTCCGACAGGTTCGTCCAGCGCGCGAACGCCGCCATCTGCTCGTCGGTGAGCCGGTCCGCGTCGTGCACCACCGCGACCGGGTTGCCGCGGTACGGCTCGCGGGTGAAGACGTCGACCTGGGTGAACCGGTGCGGGGCGGTGGGCATGGGGGCCACGGTACGGGCGCGCGGCGGGGTCGGTGGCGCGGACTAGGGTTCGACGCATGGCAACGGTGCGTCTCGGAGTCCTCGGTGCGGCCCGCATCCTGCACGACGCGGTGGTCGCGCCCGCCGCGCAGGTCCCGGAGGTCGAGGTGGTGGCCGTCGCGGCCCGCGACCGCGAGCGCGCGGCCGCGATGGCGGAGCGGGAGGGCATCGCCCGGGTGCTGCCGGACTACGACGCCGTCCTCTCGGACCCCGACGTGGACGCGGTGTACGTGCCGACCCCGGCGGCGCTGCACGGCGTCTGGATGCGGCGGGCGATCGCGGCGGGCAAGCACGTCCTCTGCGAGAAGCCCTTCACGGCGAACGCGGCCGAGGCCGAGGAGGTGGCGGCCCTGGCGGACGGGTCGGGCCTGGTCGTGATGGAGGCGTTCCACTCGCAGCACCACCCGCTGTGGGCGCGCCTGCGGGCGCTGCTCGCGGACGGGGCGGTCGGCCAGGTCCGGGAGGCCGAGGCGGACTTCTGCGTCGACATCGCGGACCGGTCGGACATCCGCTGGCAGGAGCCGATGGGCGGCGGCGCCCTGATGGACCTCGGCGTCTACCCGCTGCGGCTGCTCACGCACCTGCTCGGCACGCCGGAGGTGCGGTCGGCCGTCGCGCAGGACGTCGACGGGGTGGACGCGGAGATGACGGTGCGGCTCGACCTGCCGAACCGGGTGTCCGGGACGCTGCGGGCGAGCATGGTCGAGACCGCGCGCCCGCGCGCGTGGGCCCGGATCACCGGCACGACCGGCAGCCTGACGATCGACCAGCCGTACGGGCCGCAGCACGGCGGACGGGTCGTCGTCGAGCGGGACGGCGGCAGCGTGGAGGAGGCCGCCGACCCGACGCCGTCGTACGTGTTCATGCTCCGGACCTTCGCGGACGCGGTGCTCCGCGGCGCCGACCCGGTGTCGGGCACGGCGCAGGCCGTCGAGGCCATGCGGGTCGTGGACGCGGCGTACCGGGCGGCGGGGATGCGCCGCGGGAGCCGGCCGCGGCGGCCTGACGAGCGCGCGACCTACTGCGGGGCCCTGTCCGCGCGCAGCCGCACCGCCCGCACCGCGACGCCGGCCGCCAGCACCGCCGCGCCGCCGAGCACGGCCGCCGGCGGCAGCGTCACCGCGAGCACCACGCACCCGGCTGCGCCGAGCACCTGCAGCGCCCGCGGGAACCGCCGGTGCGCCCGGTCCTGCGTGAGCGCCGCGAGGTTCGCGACCAGGTAGTACACGAGCACCCCGAACGACGAGAACCCGATCGCCCCCCGCAGGTCGACTGTCGCCACGAGGACGGCGACGACGACCCCGAGCGCGACCTCCGCCCGGTGCGGCACCCGGAACCGCGGGTGCACGGCGGCCAGCGCGCGCGGCAGGTCGCCCTCCCGCGCCATGGCGAGCGTCGTGCGACCGACGCCGGCGACCAGCGCGAGCAGCGCCCCGAGGGACGCGGCGACCGCCCCGACGCGGACGACCGGCGTTACCCACCCCCAGCCGCTCGCCTCGGCCAGGGCGGACAGCGGTGCGGGCGTCGCGGCGGTCCCGCCGGGGCCCAGCACCGCGAGAAGCGTCCCGCCGACGACGGCGTACACGACGACGGCGATGCCCAGCGCGGCCTGGATGGCCCGGGGGATCGTCCGCGCGGGGTCCCGGACCTCCTCACCCATCGTGGCGATGCGGGCGTACCCGGCGAACGCGAAGAACAGCAGCCCGGCGGACTGCAGCACGCCCGCCCAGCCCGGGGAGGCGTCCCCGGCGGTGACCCGCGCCCACGAGGGGTCGCCGCCCGCGAGTCCCGCGAGCACCACGGCGGCCAGCGCCGCGAGCGCGATCCCGACGACCACGCGGGTCAGGCGTGCGGTCCGCGTGACCCCGCGCAGATTCACGGCGGTCAGCGCGAGCACCGTCCCGACCGCGACCGGGCGCTGCCACGCCGGGGGCACCGCGTACGCCGCGACGGTCAGCGCCATGGCCGCGCACGACGCCGTCTTCCCGACGACGAACGCCCACCCCGCGAGGAACCCCCACCAGGGCCCGAGCCGCTCGCGCCCGTACACGTATGTGCCGCCGGAGGTCGGGTACTGCGCCGCGAGCTGCGCCGACGCGGTGGCGTTGGCGTACGCGACGACGGCGGCGATCCCGAGGCCCGCGAGCAGCCACGCCCCGGCAGCCGCCGCGGCGGGCGCGAACGCGGAGAACACCCCGGCCCCGACCATCGACCCGAGCCCGATGAGCACCGCGTCGCCGGTGCCGAGCCGTCGTGCGAGCCCCGCCGTGCCGCCCATCCGCCACCCGTCCGTGCGCCCGTGGCCCGGCCGCCCCTCGGCCCGGCGGGGTCAGTCTGCACGAGCCGGGTGACGGGCCGGTTACCTACCAAGTGGTAGGTTAGGCGCACCGACCGCCCGACCGCCCGACAGCCCCACCTCCGCCGACGACGACGAGGAGCACGTCCGTGCGCAACCCGCTCATCCCCGGTTTCCACCCCGACCCGAGCGTCTGCCGGGTCGGCGACACCTACTACCTCGCGACGTCGACGTTCGAGTACCTGCCGGGCATCCCGGTCTTCCGGTCCACCGACCTCGTGCACGTCGAGCTCATCGGCCACGTCGCCGTCCGCGACGGCCAGCTCGGCACGCCCGGCGTCCCCACCGGCGGCGGCACCTGGGCGCCGACCATCCGGCACCACGACGGGCGGTTCTGGCTGGTGGTCCCGGACATGATGGGGACCGGCCGCGGGAACGTCCTGTTCACCGCCGACGACCCGGCGGGCCCGTGGTCCGACGGCGTCGTCATGGACGTGTTCGGCATCGACCCGGACATCGCGTGGGACGCCGACGGCACCTGCTACGTGACGATGTCCGGCCTGGGCTTCGCCGACGACGGCACCGCGCAGCACCTCGGCATCACGCAGGTCCGGATCGACCCCGGGACCGGCGCTGCGCTGAGCGAGCCGATCTCGCTGTGGTCCGGCACCGGCGGCATGTTCCCCGAGGCCCCGCACCTCTACGAGGTCGACGGCACCTGGTACCTGATGATCGCCGAGGGCGGCACCGAGCGCGGGCACGCCGTGACGATCGCCCGCGGGCCGTCGCCGGAGGGCCCCTTCGAGGGCGCGCCGCACAACCCGCTGGTCACCGCCCGCGGCACCGACCGCGCCGTGCAGAACACCGGCCACGGCGACCTGGTGCAGCGGCCCGACGGCACCTGGGCGATGGTCCTGCTCGGCACCCGCCCGCGCTCCATGACCCGCGCGTTCGCGCCGATGGGCCGCGAGACGTTCGTCGTCCCGGTCACGTGGGAGGACGGCTGGCCGCACGCCGAGCCGGTGCTCCTCGACGAGCGCCACGGGCCGGTCGCGCGGACCATCGCCTTCCCGGCCGCGCCCGGCGCCCCCGCCGTGCTCGACGGGTTCGACGGCGAGGTCCTCGCGGTGCGGGCGTTCCCGCGCGACGTCGCCGACCTCGCCGCCCGGCCCGGCTGGGCGCGGCTCACCGGCCGCGGCGCCGGCATGGCGGACGAGCACCCCGTGTTCCTCGGGATCCGTCAGTGCTCGGAGGGCGCCGAGGTCACGGTGACCCTCGACGTCGCGGCCGGCGTCGGCGGGCTGTCCATGCGGTACGACGAGCACTCGCACCTCGACGTGGAGGCCACGGCCGACCTCGTGACGATGACGATGACCGCGCGCGGGCTGCAGCAGTCCTGGGCGCGCCCGCGCACCGCCCCGGGCGGCGAGGTCCGGCTGCGGATCGTCGCCGACCCGCCGCCCGTCGGGCAGGCCGTGCTCGGGGCGTCGTGCGACCGGCTCGTCGGGCTCGTCGAGGACGCGGGGGAGTGGGTCGAGCTCGGCAGCGTGGACGGGGCGTTCCTGTCGTCGGACTTCACCGAGTCGTTCACCGGGCGCGTGGTCGGGCCGTACGCCCGGGAGGGCGTGGTGGACGTCCGGACGATCGAGTACGCCGGGCAGGACGTCCGGCGCTGAGCCCCTCGGGTGCGGTCAGGCGGTGGCGAGCTCGCGGTCGATCGCCGCGCGGATGACCTCGCTGCGGGGTCCGGTGGTCACGGGCCGCGAGGGCGTCCAGCGCGCGCAGGCGTCCGGGGTCGAGCCGCACGGGCACGACGACCGCAGCGTCGTCGCCCGACGACGGGAAGACACCACGGCGCTACGCCGTGGGCCGGTCGTCCCCGGGTCGCGCGCCACGTGCTTCTCCCGGTCGCGTCGTCCCCCCGGACGGAACGTCGCGGTGCGCGCCGAGCCCTGCGCGAGCGGGCCGGTGGCACAGTGGTGCACCGGGTGAGCGCGAGGAGGAGCCATGTCCGCACGACCGACCGGGCGCTGCGAGCGCCGCGACGGCGTCGACCTGCTGGTCCTGGAGCGGGACCTCGACCTGCCGGTGCAGGAGGTCTGGGCCGCGGTCACCGACCCGGGCCGGCTCGCGCGCTGGTTCGGGACCTGGGACGGCGATCCCGCGTCGGGCCGGGTGCGCGTCCGGATGACCGCCGAGGGCGAGGACGTCGAGGCGGCCGAGTGGGAGGTCCGGGCCTGCGAGCCGCCGCACCGCGTGGCCCTGCACAGCGCGGACGCGTACGGCGTGTGGGACGTCGAGCTCACGGTCGCGCCGGCGGGCGCCGGCGCGCGGCTCACGTTCGCGCAGGTCGTGCACGACCCCGCCGCGCTCGAGAACATCGGGCCGGGGTGGGACTGGTACCTGGACCGCCTCGTCGCGGCGGAGACCGGCGGGGACCCCGGGGCGCTGGACTGGGACGCGTACTACCCGGCCCTCGCCGCGCACTACCGGGCGGTCGCGTCGACCCTCGACCGGTAGCGCGCGGCGGGCGGTGCGTGGCGGTCAGCGCGCGGCCGGCAGCGCGCGGCTCAGGCCAGCACGAACGTGTTCAGCGACCGCGGCGCCAGGGTGGCGGTGAACGCCCGGGACGGGTCCGCGGGGTCGGTGAACGCGAACGCCTCGGCGCGGTCGAGCGCGTTCTGCACGACGACGGCGAGCGAGCCGTCGGGGTTGAGGTACGCGGAGCCCTGGGCGCTCCACCGCCCGGTCACGCCGAGCCGGGCCGCGCCGGGGCGCACCGCCGCCGCGTAGTGCTTGAGCACGTAGTACTCCGGGTTCCGCATGAACGTGCGGGCGTCGGGGTCGACCGTGATCAGGGAGTTCTGCGGCCAGCCCCACGTGCTCAGGCCGCCGGGCTCGAGGGCCATGTTCCAGTACGTGTACCCGGTGGCGCCGTGCTGCAGGTAGTGCCGGACCAGGTGGAAGACGTACTCGGCGTCCTCCCACGCGTTGGACCCGAAGCCGCACTCGGACTCCGTCTGCATGATCTCCAGCTCGGGCCACGCCTCGCGGGTCCGGGCGATGGCGTGCTGCCCGGCCCACTGGTACCCGATCCCGGCGATGTGCCGGCGGGCCTCGTCGTCGAACAGGATGTGGTCGACGTACCGGGCGTAGTTCGTCAGCTTCTGGCCGGTCGCGGTGAACGCCATGTCGTCCGGGCCGTTGAGGGTGCCGAGGAAGATCCGGGTCGGCAGCCCGGCCGCCTCGAACGCGGGGCCGAGGTGGTCGCGGATGAACACCCGCAGCTGCTCGGCGGTCCACACGCACGACGGGAACTTCTGGTCGGCGAACACCTCGTTCTGCACGTGCAGCTGGCTGACGGTGATCCCGCGCTCGGCGTACGCCTGCACGAACCGCACGAGGTACCGCGCGTAGGCGTCGAGGTTCTCCGGCGTCATGACGAGCGTGCCGTGGTTGTACGCCGGGGGGTTCTTCATCCAGGTCGGCGGGCTCCACGGGGAGCAGTGCAGGACCATGTCCTCCTGGTACCGCTGGGCCCGGCGGATGAACGGGATGACCCGCTCCTCGTCCCGGTCGACGGAGAAGTGCTCGAGGGCGTGGTCCCCGGGCGTCTCGTCGTAGGAGTACCAGGACGTCGCGAAGTCGTTCGCGCCGACGGCCGAGCGGTTCACGCGGAGGTTCAGCTCGTCGGGGCTGAACAGCTCCCGGTAGACGGTCTCCTGGTCCTCCGGGGACAGGGCGCTGATCGCCCGGTGCCCGAGCTCGTTGAACGTGCCGCCGAACCCGTGCAGGGTCTGGCCGCGCTCCCCGGTGAGGGCGAGGCCCTTGCCGGCCGTCGCGCCGGGCGCGGGGGCGCCGCCGTCGGCCCACCGCCGGTCGGGGGTGGACACGGTCCACGTCGTCGTCATGGCGGGCCCCTTCAGCGGACGGACCTGATGCGGGTGATCGCGAACGCGCCGAGCAGCGCGGCGGCGATCGAGACCGGGAACACCAGGCCGTACCCGCCGGTCGCGACGACCAGCGCCGAGGTGATGAGCGGGCCGACGGTCTGGCCGGCCGTCGTCGACAGGTTGAGGATGCCGAGGTCCTTGCCGGCCTCCTCCTCGTTCGGCAGCACGTCGACGTTCAGCGCCTGGTCGACGGAGGTGTACACGCCGTACCCGAAGCCCGCGATCCCGGCGAACAGGAACATCCCCGCCGGGGTCGGCCAGACCCACGGCATCGCGATGCCGACGGCGAACAGCACGCTGGACACCACCACGGGGAGCTTGCGGCGGCCGATGAGGTCGGACACCGGGCCGGACACGACCGAGCCGGCGAGGGACACGACCAGCAGGATCACGGACATCGTGGCGATGGTGACCTGGGCCTGCTCGGTGGTCTGCCCGACGTGGTCGCGGACGATGTAGAGCTGGTACGCCATGACCATCTGGTACGAGACCAGCATGAACAGGCGGCCGACGAACGCGAGGTAGAAGTCCGGGGCCTTGCGGGGCGGGCGGAACGACTTGAGGAGCTCGCCGAGGCCGCCGGCGGCCGGGGGCAGGTCGGTGGCGGGCTTCTCGCGGGGCCAGACGACGAGGGCGATGACGGCGGACAGGGCCATGAGCACGCCGCCGAGCACGAACCCGGGGACCGTGTGCGTGAGGAACACCGCGCCGATGAGCGCGCCGATCGGGGCACCGCCGGACAGGCCCGCGCCGTAGAAGGCGGACATCGTGCCGCGCAGCTTCGCCGGGACCCGGTCGGCCAGGACGGCGACCGCGGGTGCGAGCATCATGTTGAGGCCGACCATGCAGAGGCAGTAGACGACGGTGATGGCCGCGGCACTGGTCAGGACCCCGATGGCGAACAGCGACGCGCCGCCGATCAGGCCTCCGGCGAGGATCCACGGGGCGCGGCGGCCGAACCGGCTGCGGCTGCGGTCCGACAGGTTGCCGAACACGAGGTTCGACACCAGGGACACGATCGCCGTGACGGCGCTGATGGTGCCGAGCAGGGTCTCGGGCGAGGCGACGCCGATGTCGAGCAGGCGCTGCGGCAGCAGCACCGCGGCGACGATCTGGAGGCCGATGATCCACAGCCCGCCGAAGACGAAGAAGCCGGCGCCGAAGCGCAGCGTCCGGGCGCGGGTGAACGGGGTCCCGGTGTCGGGGGCGAGGTCGTCGCGCGCCGGGGCGGTGCCGGCGGCCAGTGTCGCGTCCATGCAAACCTTCTTCGGCCATGGGAGTCGGACGGCTCCACGTTGAGACGTCGTGGCACCGGGGCGCCACCACTACCTACCGCATGGTAGGTAGTGGAGAAATTACGACCGACTGGTCGGGATGTCAAACGTCCTGCTGGGCCGCCCGTCAGAGCGCCAGGCCGGGGTCCGTCGTGAGCTCGACGGTGGCCCACACGTCGTACGGCAGCGCCTCCAACCGGTCGACGACCGCGTGCCGGACCCGGTCCTCGGCGGCCACGTCCCAGGGCCCCGGCTCCACGACGAAGTCCACCTCGACGTACAGCCGGCGTCCCAGCTTGGTCGCGCGCACCAGCGCCTCGGGCAGGTCGAACTCGGCCCGGGCCGCCGCCACCGCCGCGTCCACGGCGTGCGCGACCTCGGGCGGGGGAGCGCCCTCCAGGAGCTCGTGCATCCCGTCCCGGACGAGCCGCACCGGCAGCGGCGCGATCAGCACGACGGCGAGCAGCAGCAGAACCGGGTCGACGTACCCGGCCGCCGTGGCGTGCCCGCCGCGGTCCAGCAGGGTCCCGACGACGCCGCCCAGCGCGACGCCCGCACTCAGCCAGGCGCCCGCCCGCCAGGACACCACCTCCGCCAGGGCGAGCTCCGAGTCCGGCGCCCGGCGCCGCAGCCACGCGGCCACGCCGGCGCTGAGCACCGCGGACGCGACGCCGTACGCCAGCAACCCGAGGGGGTCGCCGTCCGCGCCGCCGGCGACCAGCGTGCCGACCGCGTCCGCGACGCCGTACAGCAGCGTCGCGACCAGCGCCGCGCCCTGCATGGCCACCGCGAGCGGCGTCGCCGCGTGCCGGCCGAACGGGTACCGCCCTCCCGGTGCCTGCTCGGCGGCCCGGGACGCGAGGGCCGAGACCCCGACCAGGGCGATGCCGGCCACCGTGTAGACGCCGTCGAACAGGATCACGCCCGAGCCCGCGACCACGCCCCACACGGCGGCGGCGGTGCCGATGACGCCCGCCGCGGCCGCCGAGCCGAGCAGGGCGGTCCGCTCGCGGCGCAGGGCGGCGGCGGTGCCGGGGACGGCGTCGGACGTGGCGTCGGGCACCGGTGACCTCCGGGTCGGCCCGCGGCGCGCGCACGGGGTCCGTCCGGGCAGTCTGGCGCGCGGCGCGCGGCCCCGTCGAGCGGCGGGGGGTGATTGCCACCGCGGGTGCGCGCTCGCCATAGTGGCGAGGACGGCGCACCGGCCCGCGGGGCCACCGCGTCACGGGGGCGGGGGCGGGATGCGGCCGAGACGGCGGGCGGGATCAGCTGTCGCCGGCGGCCGCCATGCGGTGCTCGAAGAACGTGAGCGCCTCGGGCAGGGTCGCCGTCGCGGTGGTCCACGAGTGCCCGAGCCCGGGCTCCACGACGAGCTCGACGTCCACGCCGCGGGCCTCGAGCCGCGCCGCGAGGTCGCGCGCCGTCCGGCCCACCTGACCGTCCGCCTCGCGCGAGCCGTACGCCAGGAGGACGCCGAGCGCGTGCGGCAGCGGCACGGTGTCCGCGTAGACGTCGGGCGAGTGCGCCGCGACGTCCGCCGGGCCGGCGAGCTGGTGCTCGCCGCCCGCCCCGGGCTCGCCGTAGGGCATCGTCGCGAGGATCGTGCCGTAGAGCTCCGGGTGCCGCAGACCCTGGTCCAGCGCGCAGTACGCCCCCGACGACATGCCGCCGATGCCGCGGTACCGCCAGTCGTCGGCGACCGGGTAGTGCGCGTCCACCCACGGCACGACGACGTCGGTGAGGTAGGTCTCGACCTGCGAGCCGCCGTGCGCCGAGTCGAGGCAGGACGACTCCGCGATGTCGACGGCGTTCACGTCGGGCGACACCACGATCACGGGGCGCACCCGTCCGCTGGTGACCAGGTCGTCCAGCACGCCGGGCAGGCCGGCGGCCATCCAGTCGTCCGACGAGCCGGGCGTCCCGTGCAGCAGGTACAGCACCGGGTAGCGGACGGCGCCGGACGGGTCGAAGCCCGGCGGGGTGTAGACCCAGGTCTCGCTGTCCGGCATCCGGAGGTCCGCGGGGACGGGGACGTGGTGTCCACGATCCTGCAGGCCGTCGCCACCCGGCGGGCCTCCGGGCTCGCGGCCGTGCGGCAGCCGCTCGTCATCGGCGGGTTCGCGATCGACGGGGCGGCGTGGCTGCTGTCGCTGCTCGCGCTGGACCACCTGCCGCTGTTCGTGGTGCAGGCGGTGCTGGCGTCGTCGCTGGTCGTCGTGGTGCTGCTGGCCAGCCGGGTGCTCGGCGCGCGGCTGCGGCGGGCGGACCGCGCCGCGATCGGGGTCACGGTCGCCGCCCCCGTCGTGCTGGCCGCCGGGGCCGGGGAACAGCCGGCGCCCCCGCCGCCGGCCGGGTTCACGACCGCGATGCTGGCCGCCTCGGGGGCGCTCGCGGTCGCGGCCGTCGCGGCCGACCGGTCCGGGCCGCCGGTGCTGCTGGCCGTGCTCGGCGGCCTCGGGTACTCCGGCGCCGCGGTGGCCGCACGCGGGGCGCACGCGTCCGGCGGGCTGCTCGACACGCTCTGGCAGCCGCTCGCGCTGGTGATCGTGGTCTGCGGGGTCGTCGGGGCGCTGGCCTACCTGCGGGCGCTCGAGCGCGGGCCGGTCGGGGCGGTCGCGGCCGTCGTGTCGGTGCTCGAGGTCGTGGTCCCCGGCGCGATCGGGGTGCTGGTGCTCGACGACACCGTGCGTGCCGGCTGGGGGGTGCCGGTGCTGCTCGCGGTCGCCGCCGCCGTCGTCGCGTGCGGGGTGCTGGCCCTCAGCCCCGCGAACGAGGCGGCGTCCGCGGAGGAGGCCCCGGCCGGCCGGGGCTGACCGGGCCTCCCGCGCGGGTGCCTCAGGCGCCGAGCGCCGTCCCCGCGGGGATCTCGCCCGGGGCGCCGTCCGCCGGGACCGTCGCGTCGCCGGTGGCGACCACGTCCGCGCCGAACGTCCAGTCCCCGCGGACCGTGAGCGACCGGGCGCCGCGCAGCGACGGGGCGCCCGCCGCGAACCGCTCCTCGAACCGGCCGACGGTCTTGTAGACCGCGGGGTCCAGGTCGACCAGCGGCGCCTTCCCGACCGCGAGCCGCAGCGTGCGGTCCTCGGCCAGGTCGTACGCGTCCGACCGGATGAGCAGCAGGTCGTTCGTCGTCTTCACCGGCAGGAACCGCTCGCGGCCCACCGCGATCGCCGTCGCGCCCTCGAACACCTCGATCGCGGCGCCCATCGCGGTCTCGACCTGGAACACCTCGGGCGACCCCGGGTCGGTGGGGTCGACGGTCTTGACGTTCCGGATCAGGGGCAGGCCGAGCACCGCCCCGCGGGACTCCAGGGCCGCGGCGAGCTGCTCCAGGTCGAACCACAGGTTGTTCGTGTGGAAGTACGGGTGCCGGTGCTCGTCGGTGAAGTAGTCCATCTCCTCCGGCGGCGTCTGCGCGGTGTCCCGCAGGATCAGGCGGCCGTCCGACTTCCGGACCGCCAGGTGCCCGCCCTTGCGGTCGGCCGCCGTGCGACGGCACACCTCCGCGGCGTACGGGGCGCCGGAGGCCGCGAACCAGCCGGCGATCGTCGGGTCCGGCGCCGCGCCCAGGTTGTCGGAGTTCGAGATCGAGGCGTACCGGAACCCGGCCTCCAGGAGCCGCCGCAGCACCCCGGACGCGAGCAGCGCCGTGTACAGGTCGCCGTGCCCCGGGGGGCACCACTCGAGCGTCGGGTCCGCCGGCCAGGAGACCGGGGTCAGGTCGTCGGTGCGGAGCTTCGGCTCCTGGTTCTGCAGGAAGTCCAGCGGCAGCCCGTCGACCTCCAGCCCGTCGTGCCGGGCGAGCGCGGCCAGGGAGTCGTCGCGCGTGCGGAACGAGTTCATCAGCACCAGCGGCAGCCGCACGCCGTGCTCGGCGCGGGCGTGCTGCACCTGCTCGACGATGAGGTCGAGGAACGACCGCCCGTCCCGCACCGGCAGCAGCGACTTCGCCTTGTCCATGCCCATCGACGTGCCGAGGCCGCCGTTCAGCTTGATGACCGCCGTGCGGCCGAACGCCTCGCGCGCCGCCTCGGGGTCGATCTCGACGTCCGCGAGCTGCGGGGGGTCGAGCAGGGGGTCGATCGTGTCCTCGGGGATGAGGCCGGTGGCCCCCGCCTCGAGCTCGCGGTAGTAGTGCGTGAAGACCTCGATCGCGGTGGGGTCGACGCCCGCCGCGGTCATCTTGTCCTGGGCCTGCCGGAGTCCGGAGTCGCTCATACGGGCGATCCTAGGAACGAACGCGGGGGCGGGCACTCCCGTCCCGAGAGCTCCGTCAGCGCAGCGCGGGGCGCACCGGTGCGAGCGCGCGGTCCAGGAGGTCCGGCAGCCGGGTCCGGTCCGCGCCGGCGTGCGCCCACGCCTCGACGGCCGCCACGAGCGCCCCGGCCCAGGCCGTGCCGGCGACGCGCGCGTGCAGCGGGTCGGTCCCGCGGGCGGCCGCGTAGCCGGCGAGGACGGCGCCGAGGTCGGTGGTGCGGCGGGCGGCGGCCAGGCGCAGGTCGTCGCCGAGGCCCATCGCGTCGGCCTGGGTGAACGCCAGGGCCACGTGCTCCGCGGGCAGGTCGGCGGCGAGGTCGCGCAGCGCGGCGGCCAGCACGTCGCCGGCCGGGGTCGCGGGGTCGGCGGCCGCGAGGGAGGCCCGGAGCCGGTCGACCCGCTCGTCGAAGCCCGCCCAGAGCAGGTCCGCCTTGCCGGGGAAGTAGTTGAAGAACGTGCTGCGGGAGACGCCGGCGCGCTGGGTGATGTCCGCGACGGACGTGGCGGCGTACCCGCGCTCGAGGAACAGCTCGCCGGCGGCCTCCTCGAGCATCGCGCGCGACGAGGCGGGCGGGCGTCCGGCGCGACCGGCGCGTCCGGCGCGGCCCGTGCGGGGCTGGCGGGGGTCGGCGGTCGGCACCGCGTCATCGTAGGACGAGCATCACACCGCCCGTGGGCAGCCGGGACGCCGCGGGCGACCTATTGTTGGACGCCGTACAACAACGTCGCACCCTGAAGGTGGAGCCGTGACCCGTCCCCTCCGCACCCGCGCCGGCGCCGCCGTCGCCGCGGGCCTCGTCCTGACGCTCGCCGCCTGCACCGGCGGGTCGGACGACGCGTCCACCGGCGGCGGCACCCCGGCCGAGGGCGGCACCCTCGTCTACGCGACCGGCGACGCCGAGCCGACCTGCCTCGACCCGCACGTCGGCGGCAACTACCCGCAGGCGCTCATCAGCACGCAGTACCTGGAGCCGCTGGTCGGCCGGGACGCCGACGGGACGATCCTGCCGTGGCTGGCGACGGAGTGGACCGTCAGCGACGACGGCCTGACCTGGGACTTCACGCTCGCCGACGACGTCACCTTCACCGACGGGACGCCCTTCGACGCCGAGGCGGTCAAGGCGAACATCGAGCACCTGCAGGACCCGGACACCGGCTCGTCGACCGGGTACCTGGCCGTGCAGAAGGTCGAGCAGGTCGAGGCGGTCGACGCCACGCACGCCCGGTTCCACCTCTCCGCGCCCGACTCCGCGCTGCTCGAGTCCCTGAGCCAGCAGTGGACCGCCATGCAGTCGCCCACGGGGATCGCGCGCGGGACGGACGAGAACTGCGCAGCCCCGGTCGGCACCGGCCCGTTCGTGGTCGAGGACTGGGTCCGGCAGCAGCAGGTCGAGCTGGTCCGCAACGAGGACTACGTCGCCCGCGACCCGCAGGCCGAGAACGATGGCCCGGCGCACCTGGAGCGGATCGTCTGGCGGTTCATCCCCGACGCCGCCACCCGGTACGCGGCCCTGCGCTCCGGCGAGGTCCAGGTGATCGACAACCCGCAGCCCGACGCCATCGCGCAGGCGGACGCCGGCGGCGACATCGCGCACATCGACGCGCCCCGCCCCGGCTCGGTGAACCGGATCGAGCTGAACAGCGCCCAGCCGCCGTTCGACGACATCCGGGTCCGCGAGGCGTTCGTCCGCGCGGCCGACCCCGAGCCCGGCATCGAGACGCTGTTCGCCGGCACCGCGACCCGCTCGTACTCCCCGCTGTCCAGCGTCGAGCCCACCGCCTTCTCCGAGGAGGACCTGTTCGGCACGGACGTCGACGCCGCCGAGGCCCTGCTCGACGACGCCGGCTGGACCGGGCGCGACGACGACGGCTACCGGACGAAGGACGGGCAGCGGCTCACGGTGCGGTTCCCGGTCAGCACCAACCAGTCGGTCGCCGCCGAGCAGTCGCTGTTCGAGCAGATCCAGGCGAACGCCAAGGCCGTCGGGTTCGACGTCGTGCTGACGCCGCTCGACCTGTCCGCCTGGTACGGCGTCCTCGGCGCGCACGAGTACGAGGCCGTCTCCGCCCCCTACACGAAGGTCGGGCCGGACGTGCTCCGGATCCTCTACCACTCCGACGGCACCGTCCCGGCGCCCAGCGGGTACTTCGCGAACCACGCCGGCGTGACCGACCCGGCCCTGGACGACCTGCTCGACCGGGCGTCGGCGACCGCGGACGACGCCGAGCGCGCCGACCTGTACCGGCAGGCCCAGCAGATCGTGCTCGAGGGGTACTACATCCTCCCGCTGTACGACCAGCAGAACCACTTCCTCACCAGCGGGGTCACCGGGGTGCGCACGCTCGACACCGTCGCCACGCCGACGTTCCTCGACGCGCGCCTGGGGGCCTGACGGCGGTGCGGCGGCCGCGCGTCCCGGGCTGGCTGCGCTGGCTGCTGCGCCGGGTCGGCTCGGTCGTCCTCGTGGCGTGGGTCGTCGCGACGGTCGTGTTCTTCGCGCTCCGGGCCGCCGGCGGCGACCCCACCGAGGCGCTGCTCGGCGGACCGGGGTCGCAGGCCGGCCCGGAGGCGGTGGCCGCCGCGCGCGCCCAGTACGGGCTCGACCAGCCGCTGCTCGTGCAGTACGCCGTGCAGGTGTGGCGGGTGCTGACCCTCGACCTCGGGGTCTCGTACGCGCGCAAGGTGCCCGTCGCGGACCTGCTGACCGAGCAGCTCCCGGGCACCCTGCTGCTCGCCGTCCTCGCGCTGCTGCTGGCGTGGGTGCTGGCGCTCGCGGTCGCGACGGCGGCGGTGCGGGCGACGGGCCCGGTCGGGCGGGCGTGCGCCGCCCTGCTGCGCGGGGCCGAGGTCGTGGCGGCGGTGCTGCCGCACTTCTGGCTCGGGGCCGTGCTGATCGTCGTGTTCTCCTCGACGCTCGGCTGGCTGCCCGCCACCAGCAGCGGGACCGACCTCCGCGGGCTGGTGCTGCCCACGGTGACCTTGGCGGTCCCCGTCGCGGGGTTCCTCGGGCAGGTCATGCGGGACTCGCTCGACGAGGCCACCGCCGCGCCGTTCGCGACCTCGGCCCGCGCGCGCGGCGGGTCGCCGGTCGGCGTGCTGTGGCGGCACACCCTGCGGCACGGGGTGCTGCCGGCGGTGGCGCTGTCCGGCTGGGCGTTCGGGTCGCTGCTCAGCGGGGCCGTGGTGGTCGAGACGCTGTTCGGCCGGCCCGGGCTCGGGCGGCTGCTGCTCGACGCGACCATGCAGCGGGACGTGCCGGTCGTCGTGGGGGCGGTGGTCGTGGTCGCGGTGGCCTACGTGCTGGTGATGCTGCTGGTCGACGTGGCGGAGCGGGTGCTCGACCCGCGGCTGCGCGCCGTCGCGTCCCTGCCGGCGACGGTGCGCCCCGGCGAGCCGGCGGTGCTCGGGTGAGCGCGGTGACGGCGGTGGCGGCCCGGACCCGGACCCGGACCGGTGCGGCCGTGGCCGGTCTCGGCGTGGCGGGGGTCCTCGCGCTGCTCGCGGCGGCCTGGATGGCCGTCGCCGTGCTCTGGCCGGACGCCCTCGCCCCCGGCGACCCGAACGCGATCGACGCGCGCGCCGCCTTCACCCCGCCCGGTGCGGCGCACTGGTTCGGCACCGACGAGTCCGGCCGCGACGTCTACACCCGGGTCGTGCACGGGGCCGCGGCGTCGCTCGGCATCGGCGCGGCGGCCACCGCGATCGGGGTCGGCGCCGGGATGGTGCTCGGCTTCGCCGCCGGGCTCGGTCCGCGGTGGCTCGACGCCGGGGTGAGCCGGGTGCTCGAGGTGCTGTTCGCCCTGCCCACCCTGGTGCTGGCGCTGCTGCTGGTCGCGGTGCTCGGCGCCGGCGTCGAGGCGTCGGTGCTGGCCGTCGGCGCCGCGACCGCCCCGGGGTACGCGCGGATGCTGCGCGCCCGCGTGCGCTCGGTGGCGGGCAGCGGGTACGTCGAGGCGGCGCGGCTCGAGGGGCACGGCCCCGGGCGGGTGCTGAGCCGGCACGTGCTGCCGAACACCCTGTGGCCGCTGGTCTCGGTCGCGACGCTCGGCATCGGGCAGGCCGTGGTGTGGGTGTGCGCGCTGAGCTTCCTCGGGCTGGGCACGCTGCCGCCGTCCCCGGAGTGGGGGGCGATGCTCAACGCCGGCCGCGTCTACATCGACACCGCGTGGTGGCTGACCGTGTTCCCGGGCCTGGCGATCACCGTGACCGCCGCCGCGCTGACCGTGCTCGGCCGCCGCATCGGGGCGGTGGCCGCGTGACCGCCGTCCTGGACGTGGCCGGGCTGCGCGTGGGCTTCCCCCGCGGCGGCGAGGTGCTGCACGGCGTGGACCTGCGCGTCGAGGCGGGCGAGTGCGTCGCCGTCGTCGGCGGGTCGGGCGCCGGCAAGTCGGTGCTCGCGCGGACGCTCGTCGGGCTGGCGGCGGAGGGCGGGCGCGCGGACGTGCGGGCGGACCGGTTCCACCTGCTGGGCCGGGACGCCGCCGCCTTCCGCCCCCGCGACTGGCGCGCCGCCCGCGGCCGGGACGTCGGCCTGGTGCTGCAGGACGCCCTCGGGTCGCTGGACCCGCTGCGCACCGTCGGCGCGGAGGTCGGGGAGGCGCTCGCCCTCCGGCGGCCGCGGCCGTCCCGGGTGGAGCGCGCCGAGCGGGTGCTCGCGGCGCTCGCGGACGCCGGCCTGCCGGACCCCGCGGTGCGCGCCCGGCAGCGGCCCGGCGAGCTGTCCGGGGGCATGCGGCAGCGCGCGCTCATCGCGTCCGCCCTGGTCGCGCGGCCGCCGCTGCTGGTCGCCGACGAGCCGACGACCGCGCTCGACGCCACCGTCGCCGCGCGCGTGCTCGGCCTGCTCGCGGACCTGCGCGACGCCGGCACCGCGATCGTCCTGGTCACGCACGACCTCGGGGCGGTGGCCCGGGTCGCGGACCGCGTGGTGGTGCTCCGCGACGGCCGGGTGGTGGAGACCGGCCGGACGGCCGCGGTGCTCGGCGACCCGCGCTCGGCGTACACGGCGGAGCTCGTCGCGGCCGCGCGCCTCGGGGACGGGCCGGGACCGGTGCCGCCGCCGGGGGAGGTGCTGCTGGCGGGCCGCGGCCTGCGCCGGGCGTTCCCGCTGCCCGGCGGCGGGCGGGTCGAGGCGGTCGCGGGCGTGGACGTGGAGGTGCGCGCGGGCGAGGCGGTGGGGCTGGTCGGGGAGTCCGGATCCGGCAAGACGACCCTCGCGCGGCTGCTGCTCGCGGCCGACACCCCGGACGCCGGCGAGGTGCTGCTCGACGGGCGGCCGTGGTCCGCGCTGGGTGAGCGGGAGCGGCGGCCGCTGCGGCCCGGCGTGCGGCTCGTCCCGCAGGACCCGCTGGGCACCGTCGACCCGCGGCTGACCGTCCGCGCGGTGCTGCGGGCGGCGCTGGCCACCGGCCCGGCCGGCCGCGCGGGTGCCACCGACGCGGCCGCCGCGGAGCTGCTCGCCCGCGTGCACCTGCCCGCCACGGTGCTGGACCGCCGGCCCCGTACCCTGTCGGGGGGTCAGCGGCAGCGGGTGGCCATCGCCCGGGCGCTGGCCCCCGGGCCGCGGGTCCTGCTGCTCGACGAGCCCGTGTCGGCGCTCGACGTGCAGGTGCAGGCGGCGATCCTCGACCTGCTCGTCGAGCTCCGGCGGGAGTCCGGCGTCGCGATGGTGCTGGTCTCGCACGACCTGGGCGTGGTCCGGCGGGTCTGCGACCGGGTGCTGGTCCTGAGCGCCGGGTCGGTCGTCGAGCAGGGCCCCGTCGCGGAGGTGTTCGCGACCCCGCACCACGCGGTCACCCGCGACCTCCTGGCGGCCCGCGCGGTCTGACGGGCTCCCTCGCCCCCCGCCCTCGCCCGTCCCCCGCCCGGCACCTGGCGCACGGGGCGCACGGGGGGAGGGAGGGGGCGGAGGGGTCCGGGGGTCAGACGCGGACGACGATCTTGCCGCGGGTGTGGCCCGTCTCCAGGGCGCGGTAGGCGTCCGCGGCGTGGTCGAGGTCGAACGTCTGCGAGACCTCGACCGTCACGACGCCCTCGGCCGCCAGGGTGGCCAGCTCCGCGAGGTCCGCGCTGTCCGGGCGGACCCAGACGTAGTGCCCGCCGAGCTCGTCGCGGGCGCGCGCGTCGGTGATCGACACGACGGTGCCGCCGGGCTTGAGCAGCGCGGGCGCGGTGTCGATCGCCTGGCCGCCGACGTAGTCGAGGATGACGTCGAAGCCCTCGGGCGCGAGCGCGCGGGCGGCGTCCACCAGCCCGTCGCCGTACGCGACCGGCTCGGCGCCGAGGCCGCGCAGGAAGTCGTGGTTCCCCGCGGAGGCGGTGCCGACGACGCGCGCGCCCCGGTGCACCGCCAGCTGCGTGGCGATCGACCCGACCCCGCCGGCCGCGGCGTGCACGAGCACGGTCCGGCCCGCGGCGAGCCCGGAGCGGCGCACGCTCTGCAGCGCGGTGAGACCCGCGAGCGGCAGGGCGGCGGCCTGCTCGAACGACAGCCCGGCCGGCTTCTTGGCGGCGGTCCGCACCGGGACCGCGACGTACTCGGCGAGCGTGCCGTCGGACACGATGTCCTTGCGGGCGTAGGCGAGCACCTCGTCGCCCGCGACCAGCTCCGGGGTGTCCAGCCCGGGCTTCACGACCACGCCGGCGACGTCCCACGCGGGGACGGCGGGCAGGTGGGTGTCGATCAGCCCCTGGAGGTATCCCTCCCGGATCTTGTAGTCCACCGGGTTCAGCCCCACGGCGACCACCTTGACCAGCACCGAGTCGGGGCCGATGTGCGGCTCCGGGCGGTCGACCACCCGCAGCACCTCGGCACCGCCGAACGTCTCGTACGCGACAGCCTTCATACCGTCTGCGAACCCGGCCGGGGCGCCGCGCATTCCGGCGGTCAGGGGGTGACGTCGGTCTCGTCGGGGGGTGCCGGGGCTGCCGGGGGGTCCGGCGCGTGCGCGCGCTGCACCGCCGCGAGGAACTCCCGCCCGACCAGTCCGACGAACGCCAGCCCCGCCACCATCTGCACCGTCGTGACGATCCGCGCCGTGTGCGTCACCGGCACGATGTCCCCGAACCCGACCGTCGCGAGCACGGTCATCGTGAAGTACAGCGCCGCGACCCGGTCCAGCGGCTCGGAGAACGCGTCCGGCCCGGACTCGGACAGCGCGGCGTACCCGGTGGCGAACAGCACGACGAACAGCACGGCCGCCGTCACGAACGCCTCCACCGCCCGCAGCACCGGGTACGGCGAGCGGACCACCGAGCGCACCTGCCAGACGAGCAGCAGGACCAGCAGCACCAGGCCGATCGCGAGCAGCGCCAGCACGGCGTCGGTCGGCCGGTCGACCGGGCGCAGCCCGTAGACCACGAGCAGGACGGTGGTGGTGGCCAGCGTGCGCAGCAGCACGCGGAGCCGCTGCCTGCGGCTCGGTCGCGGACGGGGCTCGGCCGTCATGACCGCATCATGGCGGCTCGCCGCGCCGGGCGTCAGCCCCGCGACCCGCCGCGGGTCAGGCGACGGCGGAGACGGGCGTCTCGAACCAGACGGTCTTGCCGCCGCCGGGGTGGAGGTCGATGCCCCAGCGGGTCGCGAGCGCCGCGACGATCCGCATCCCGTTCCCGCCGATCCGCCCGGCGCGCCCCGGCCGGACCACGGGCAGCGTGGGGTCGGGGTCGGTCACGGCGACGCGGACGCAGCCGTCGTGGCACTCCGCGGTCAGCGCGATGTGCCGGTGCGCCCGGGTGTGCACGACGGCGTTCGTCAGCACCTCGGAGGTGAGCAGCTCGACCGTCCGGGCGGCGTCCGGGGCGGCGTGCGCGAGCGCGGCCTCGTGCCGGGCCCACTCGCGCCCGGCCGCGACCGAGGCGGGGTCCGGGTCGAGCACGATCCGGTGCCGGTCGGTCATGGGCGCGTCCTCCTCCCCGGGGCCTCGAGGTCCCTGTGGCGGTACCAGGGTGAGCCACGCCACGCGGGCGCGCATCCGGACGCCGGGGTCCGGATGCGCGCCGGGGCCGCGGCTCAGCCCGCCGGGGCGACGGGCGCCGGGGCGACGGGCGCCGGCTCCTCGGGCGGCGGGACGACCCGCACCCGCGCGATCCGGCGGCCCTCGACGGCGGTCACCTCGATGCGGTGCCCGTCGACCTCCACGGCGTCGCCCACCGTGCCGAGCCGGCCGAGCCGGGCGATGACGTACCCCGCGACGGTCTCGTACGGCCCGTCCGCGAGCCGCACGCCGGTGAGCTCGGTGAACTCCTCGATGGTGATGCCCGCGTCGTACGACCCGGGCGCGCCCTCGCGGGCCTCCGCGCCGGACGACCCGGGCATGTCGTACTCGTCGCGGATGTCCCCGACGAGCTCCTCGACCAGGTCCTCCAGGGTGACGATGCCGTCGGTGCCGCCGTACTCGTCGACGACGACCGCGATGTGCACGCCCTCGCGGCGCATCGAGGACAGCGACGGCAGCAGCTTGTTCGTGCCGGGCAGCACCACGATCTCGCGCATGACGTCCCGCACCCGGACGCCCGGCCGGGCCGGGGTGTCCAGGAGCTCGCGGATGTGCAGGAAGCCCAGCACGTCGTCGAAGTCCTCGCCGATCACCGGGTACCGGGACCACGGCTGGTCGCGCACCCGGTCGAGCGCGTCGGTCAGCGGCAGGTCCGCCTCGAGGAAGTGCACCTCGCCGCGCGGCCGCATGACCTCCGCGACCGAGCGGTCGGTGGCCTCGAAGACGTCGCCGAGGATGCGCCGCTCGTCCTCCGGCAGGCCCTGGTGCGCGATGACGAGGTCCCGGAGCTCCGCCTCGGACATCTCCTCGGACGTCGCGTGCGGGTCGCCGCCGAACAGCCGCACCAGCAGGTTCGTCGAGGTCGACAGCAGCCAGATCACCGGGCGCATCAGCGTGGCGAACCGGTCGAGCGGCGGGGCGACGGCGAGCGCCACCCGCCCCGACTGCTGGAGGGCGATGCGCTTCGGCACCAGCTCGCCGAGGACCAGCGACAGGTAGGCGATGACCAGCGTCAGCACGACCAGCGCGATCGTGCCGGCCGGTCCCTCGGGGACGCCGAGCGACTCGATCGCCGGGGCGAAGTCGGGGGCGATCGTCGAGGCCCCGTACGCTGCGGAGAAGAAGCCCGCGACAGTGACGCCGATCTGGACGGCGGCGAGGAACCGGTTCGGGTCCCGGGCGACGGAGGCCACGCGTGCGCCGCGGGTGCTCTGCCGCTCGAGCTGGTTGATCTGGCTCTCGCGCAGCGACACCAGGGCGATCTCGGTACCGGCGAAGACGCCGCCGATCAGGATGAAGAGCAGGACGAGGGCGATGTTGCCCCAGGTCTCGGAGTCCATCAGCGGCGAGCCCCCGGGCGGGTGCGCGGGGTGCGGGCTCGCCGCACGGGACTGCAGGGGGAGTCGGTGCACGCAGGTGGTGACATCGCCCCATTCCAGACAACCCGGGCGCGACCGTCAACCGCTGCCCGGGCGGGGATCGGCCACGGGCACAGGTCCCCCACAGGACTCCCGCGAACTCGCGTCCGGAACCGGCCGTCGCGCCTGATCAGGGTGCCTAGGCTGACCGTGGCCCGGACGCGACCGGGCAGCGGACGAGGACGGGGTGTGAGGCCGGTGCGCGGCGGTGCTGCGGTGGCGAGCGGGACGGCGGGACGGGGATGCCGCGCGGGCGCCCGGTGGGGGCGTCCCGGGGGCGTGCTGGTCACGGCCGGGCTCGTCGTGGCGCTCGGCGCGTGCTCGGGCGGGGGCGAGGACGAGCGGCAGCAGGCGGCCGAGGCGCTCGCGGCGGCGATCGCGTCGGGCGACTTCGCCGCGGTCCCCCTCGAGGGCGCGACCGCGGCCGAGGCGGGCGAGCAGCGCACCGCCGCCTACCAGGGACTCGACCCGTGGGTCCCGGCGGTCGAGGCCGGCGAGGTCGTGCCGTCGGCGGACGACGACGCGGCCGCCTCGGTCGCCCTCAGCTTCACGTGGGACGTCGACAGCAGCGACGCCGACTGGACGTACACCACCCACGCCGGGCTGGTCCGCGTGGACGACGAGTGGCGCGCCCGCTGGAGCACCCTCGTGCTCGCCCCCGACCTCGCCGCCGGCGAGGCGCTGCAGGTGCACCGCGTGCAGGCCGACCGGGCGCAGGTGCTCGGCGCCGGCGACGCGGTGCTGGTCGAGGACCGGCCGGTGCACCGGATCGGCATCGACAAGACCCGGGTCGCGCCGGAGCAGGCGGACGCCGCCGCCCGGGGGCTGGCCGGGGCGCTCGGCATGGACCCCGACGCGTACGCGGCGCAGGTCGCGGCGGCGGGGGAGAAGGCCTTCGTCGAGGCGATCGTCGTCCGCGACGGCGACGCGGCCTACGACGTGGCCGGCCTGTCGGCGCTGCCCGGCGTGAACGCCGTGGCCGCCTCGCTCCCGCTGGCCCCGACCCGCTCCTTCGCGCGGCCCGTGCTCGGGACGGTGGGCCAGGCGACCGCCGAGATCGTCGACGAGTCCGAGGGCGCGGTCGTCGCCGGCGACCTCACGGGCCTCGGCGGGCTGCAGCGGCAGTTCGACGAGCAGCTGCGCGGACTGCCCGGCCTGACGGTCGTCGCGACCGCCGGCGGGGCCCAGGAGCGGCAGCTGTTCCACGTGGAACCGACTGCCGGGGAGCCGCTGCGCCTCACGCTCGACCCGGCCGTGCAGCAGGCGGCCGAGGACGTGGTCGCGCGGGTCACGGACAGCGCGAGCGCGGTCGTCGCGATCCGGCCGTCGACCGGGGAGATCCTCGCTGCGGCGAGCGGGTCCGGCGGCGGCGGGCAGTCGACCGCCACGCTGGGCCTGTACGCGCCGGGGTCGACGTTCAAGGTGGTGTCGTCGCTGGCGCTGCTGCGCGCGGGCCTCACCCCGGACAGCTCCGTGACCTGCCCGCCCACCGCGACGGTCGACGGCCGCGAGTTCCAGAACTACCCGGGCTACCCGTCGAGCGCGCTGGGCGACATCCCGCTGCGCACCGCGGTGGCCGAGTCGTGCAACACGGCGTTCCTCACCGCTGCCGGCCAGGCGCCGCAGCAGGCGCTCGCGGACGCGGCCGCCGCGCTCGGCCTCGCGGACGGCGTCGACCTCGGGTTCGCCGCGACGCTGGGCGCCGTCCCGGCGGACGACGCGGGGACGACCGACCACGCCGCGTCGATGATCGGGCAGGCGCGCGTGCAGGCCACGCCGCTCGGCATGGCCACCGTGGCGGCGTCGGTGGTGGCCGGGGCGCGGGTCACGCCACGGATCCTGGCGGACGCCGGCGGCGCCACCGCGGCTCCGGCCGCCGCCCAGCCGCTCACCGGGGCCGAGGCCGACGCGCTGCGGTCGATGATGCGTGCCGTCGTCACCGAGGGTGGCGGGGACTTCCTGCAGGACGTGCCCGGGGCCGAGGTCATCGCGAAGTCCGGGACGGCGCAGTACGGCAGCGGTGCGGACCTGCAGAACCACGCGTGGATGATCGCGGGGTACGGGGACCTGGCCGTCGCGGTGTTCGTGGAGACCGGGGACTTCGGGTCGACGACGTCCGGGCCGCTGCTCGAGGACTTCCTGCGGGCGGTGCCGCAGGGCTGACGGGTGCACCCGGTGGAGTGCCCGGCTGGACCGGTGGAGTGGCGCCCGGCGGGGCCGCGACGGCGCCGGTCGTCGCCCGCGCGGGTGCGCGCCGGGGCGTCCGCCGGCCGGCGTCCCCGGGCCGGCTGAACCTGTTCGGGGGCCGCTGGCCTGCGACTTCATCAGGTCTGCGCCGTTCGCGCCGTTTGTCCGATTTCGCCCGAGTGGGTGAAATGGGAGTTCTGTCCGACTGATTCACCCGTGACCCCTTCCGTCAGGGTGACGCCGGGCCTACAGTCAGAGCCGTCAGCGACAAGGGCAAACCCTCCGCGAGGAGGGGACGCAAAGCCACGGGACCCCCGCAGGTCAGCCGGGCTGCCGAACGAAGGATCTGCCATGGAACAGCGCGGCTTCTACGAGCCGGCCGAGCGCGACCGCACCGGCGCCGAGCTGCGGCCCGACGGTGTCCGCTCCGCCACCCGCCTCTCCTCCTGGTCCCGCATCGCGGCGTCCCTCGCCACGCACGGCGACCACGTCCCGACGCAGCGGGAGTGCACCGCCGCGTCCTGAGCCGCTACAGCTCGCCGACGCGCTGCAGGTACCGCATCGCCGCCCAGCCGACGGGGATGCGGAGCCAGTACGTGAGCACCCGGAACAGCACGGCGACCGACGTCGCGACGCCGGGGTTCACGCCGACCACGGTCAGCGCGCCCGCGAGCGCGATCTCGGTGGTGCCGATGCCGCCCGGCGTCGGGGCGATCGACCCGGCGGTGTTGCCCGCGAGGAACACGATCGCGACCTGCACCAGGGACAGCTCCTGGCCGAACGCCCGCAGGCAGACCTCGAAGGCCAGGATGTAGCCGAACGTCGTCAGCACGTTGCCGGCCAGGCCCAGCGCGAGGCGCCACGGCTGCCCGACGATCTCGATGAGACGCGGCCAGGTCTGCTGCAGCGTGGGCAGCGTCTTGGCGGCGACCCACTTGCGCACCATCGGCACGAGCAGCGCCGAGGCCACGAGCGCGGCCAGGATCCCGATCGCGATGACCACCGCGGGGGAGATGGTGAACCGCTCGAGCTGGTTCGTCCCCGACGCGACCGACAGGCCGAGCAGCAGCAGCACGGTCACGAAGAACTGGGCGACCTGCACCAGCGCGACCGTCGCGGTCGCCAGCGAGGCCGACGTGCCGCGCCGGGTGAGCAGCCGCAGGTTCAGCGCCGCCGGACCGATGCCCGCCGGGGCGGCCAGCGCGACGAACGTCGCGGCGGACTGGGCGATCGTCGCGCGCCACAGCGGCAGCTTCACCGGCGAGAACGCCACCAGCGACAGCGCCGCGCCGAACAGGGACGCCATGCCCAGCGCGAACGCCAGGACGCTGAGCCGCCAGTCGGTCGAGCCCAGGGCGTCGAGGATCGTCTGCAGGTTGATCGACGTGAGGACGACGATCACCGCGGCGGTGGTCAGCAGGATCGTCAGGACGGTCCGCGCGCCGAACCGGATGAGCTGCACGGGCTCGACGTCGGCCTCGGGCAGCCGGGCGACCAGCGCCGACCGCAGCTCGGCCAGCACCTCCTTGTGCGCGCGCAGCTCCTCGCGGGTGCGGCGGGGGAGGGTGATCGTCTGCAGCAGCGGTCCGATCGCGGCGATGTCGGCCTCGGGCAGCACGGCCACCGCGGACTCCAGGGCGCGCGCCGGGCCGACGCGCAGCGCGAGGAGGGCGACCATCTGCGTGCGGTCCATCCGCTGCGCGAGCTCCGAGGACGCGACGTCGCCCTGGTCCCAGCCGACCAGCCACACCTCCGGGCGCTCGCGGTCGCCGGAGACGAGGATGACGTCGGCCGTCAGCGCGCGGTGCGCGAGGCCCGCGTCGTGCGCCGTGCCGAGCTGCCCCCAGATGCCCTGCAGCACCTCGTCGGTGATGGCCTCGGGCTCGAGGTCGGACAGGGGCGTCGCGTCGGGCACCCGGTCCTGGACCAGGATCATCGAGGAGTCGGCCTCCGCGATGCCGCGCAGCGCGGGCGCCCGGACCCCGGCCCGGGTCGCGGTGTACGAGAGCAGCGCGGCGCGCTCGGCGGCCTGCCGCAGCGACACCACGGAGCGCCCGTCCAGGCCGCGCAGCCGCAGCGAGCGCCACAGGCGGGTGAGGACGCCGACCACCTGGCGGTCGCCGTCGAGCACGAGCACGTCGAGCTGCCGGCCGTCCTCGGTGGTCATCTCGTACACGCGGTTGTCGGTGTACCGGAGCACCGCGCGGGCGGCGGGGGTGCCGACGGCGTCCGCGTCCGGGTCCTCCTCGTCCTCGTCCGGCACGCGCTCCAGCAGGGCCGGCCGCCAGCCCGCGCGCCGGATGCCGGCCACCAGGCTGGCCCCGTACGCGCGCTCCGACTTCACGCCGGACACGTACCGGACGCCGAGGCCGGTCGCCCGGCCGATCAGCAGCGCGACCGCGACGCCCGGCAGCGAGACGCCCGCCGTGATGACCATGACGCCGATCGCGACCCACACGAGGTTCCAGGACCACGCCACCGTCCGGCGCCGGGTGCGGGGCCCGGTGGCGGTGAGCAGCGCGGCGATGAGGGCGATGTACCCCGGGATCGTCAGCGTGAGCTCGCCGCGCAGGCGCACCGACAGCCCGGCGACGAGCTGGTCCGACCCCAGGTGCTCGACCAGCCACGCCACGGTCGCCGTCACCAGGACCGCGAGGATCGCCGCGACGGACGCCTCGATCATCTGGCGACCGAGGCGCCGGATCGCCAGCTCCGCCAGCACCGCGACCGGCACCAGGTACGTCACGACCGTCTCGAGCAGCGCGACCGGGACGATGAGGATCTGCCCGAGCAGCGCGGCGAAGCCCTGCACGTCCTCCGCGACGCCGGTCGTCGTGTTGTGGGCGTAGGTCGCCAGCACCATGACGGCCACCGCGCCGAGCAGGCTGAGCACGACGCCGAGCAGGTCGCTCGGGTGGTGCACCCGCACCTCGGGGGTGTCCAGCACCTGCGGTCGCGTCAGGCCGTCCGCCGGACGCGGGTGGTGGGCACCCGGGGCGGGCCCGTCGGGTCGACCGGGCGCCGCCGGCGCGCTGGTCGAGGCGTCGGGCATGAGGTGGAGTCTAGGCAGCGGCGGCCCCGCTGAGCGGGTCCTCAGGCCCTCCGCGGCGGATTCCGTCCTCGAGGATGAGGGCGCGCCGCCGTGCCTCCGTCGCGAGGATGACCCCCGGGGTCTAGCGTGACCGCAGGGAGGCGGGCTGGCCCGCGGCACGCTCGAGGACGGGGGGCGCTCGTGGCTCAGGACGTGGACGGCCGGGTCGCGGCGGTGCTGCGGTCGGTCTGGTGGCTGCCGGTGCTGCGCGGGCTGCTGATGATCGTGCTGGGGCTGCTGCTGCTCGTCGAGCCGCTGGGCACGCTCGTCGCCCTCGTGTGGGTGTTCGGCGTGTTCGCCGTGGTCGACGGCGCGGTGGTGCTCATGCAGGCGCTGCTGGCCCGCGGGCGGCCGGGGTTCGGCTGGCTCGTCGCGGAGGGCGTCGTGAGCATCGCGTTCGGCGTCGTCATCATGCTGTGGCCCGACGTCACCGCGCTCGTGCTGTTCTACCTGCTGGCGCTGTGGGTGCTCGTGCTGGGGGTGACGGCCGTGGTCGTGGCCGTGACGCAGTACCGGGCGCGGGACCTCGCCTGGGCCGGGACGCTGGTGTTCGGCCTGATCGCGTTCCTGTTCGGTCTGCTGCTGGCGATCAAGCCGCAGGGCACGGTCGACGTCATCGTGACGGTGTACGGGCTGTTCGCGTTCGTCGCCGGGGTGGTCATGGTGGTGTCGGGGTTCGCGACGCGGTCGCTCGGGCGGTAGCTCGCGGCGGCCGGCCGGGCGCCGGCGGCCTGAGCGGTTCCCGGGGTCAGCGGATCCCCAGCGCCTCGCGCCACTCCGCCGGGATCAGCGCGTACCCGACGAACGCCACCACGTCGAGCACCGTGTGCGCGACCACCAGCGGCATCGTGCGCCGTCGCCGGCGGTAGTACTCCGCGAACACCAGGCCCATGACGACGTTCCCGACGAACGGCCCGATGCCCTGGTACAGGTGGTAGGACCCGCGGACCAGCGCGCTGGTGGCGAGGATCGCCGGGGTGCGCCAGCGCAGCTCGCGCAGCCGCTCCATGAGGTACCCGACGACGACCACCTCCTCCAGCAGCGCGTTCTGCAGCGCGGCCAGCACCAGCACCGGCACCGTCCACCACGCCGCGTTCAGCGCGGACGCCTGCACCTCGACCGTGATGCCGACCGCCCGGCCGACCGCGTACAGCGCGAGGCCCGGCAGCCCGATCAGCGCCGCCAGCCCCACGCCGACGCCGAGGTCCCGGCCCGGGCGGGTGCCGTCCAGGCCGATCCGGCGCACCGCGCTGCGGCCGTTCGCGGACAGCAGGTACAGCGCCAGCGCGACCGGGACCAGGGCGAACCCGATCTGCAGGAGCTGGTAGGTCAGGTCGAGGTACGGGCGCGGGGACCGGCTCGCGTTGAGGGTCGTCGACTGCTGCGCGAGCGGGGTGCCTTCCGTCAGCCGGGCCACGATGTTCACCAGCGCGTACACGCCGGACTTCCCGAGCGACAGCCCGAGGACGATCCACACCTCGGCGGTCAGCCGGCGGCGCCACGCGCGGTCCGACACCGGCGGGGTGCCCGCGGGCCGCACGCCGGCGGCGACGGCGGCGGGCTCGGCGGCCGGGAGGCCCGGCTCGGACGCGGCGGAGGTCACGCGGCCAGCGTAGGCCGGGCGGCTGGACGGGCCCTGGACGCGGGCTGAACCCCGGCCGCCCCCCCGACGCCGCGTGCCGACCTCGCCGAGGTCGAGGGTTCGCGCCTCCGCTCGGCGTGTCGCGGCGGCGTGCCGGCCGAGACCCTCGACCTCGCGGCTGCCGGGACGGCGGCGTCCCGGGCGGCCTTGCCGCCGAACGTGCGCAGCGAGTACTTTGCAGCGCAAAGCAGTTCGCCCCGAGCGGTTCCTGGAGGATCGATGCCGCGCTCCATCCCCGAGGCCGCCGGCGCGCCCGACGCCGCCGACGCGCCGCTCGACCCCGCCGCCGCGCGCGCGATCATCGACGCCCAGCGCTCCCGCGTCCGCGCGCAGGCCTACACCGACGACCGCCTGCTGTTCGCCGTCTGGGCCGTCGCCTGGGGGATCGGCTACAGCGTGCTCTGGGCGACCTGGGACGGCACGGCCGGCAGCAACCCGGGGTGGGCGTGGGGCGTGTTCGGCGCGCTCATCGTCGGCGGCGTCGTCACGACGATCGTGCACGCCCTGCGCCGGATGTCCGGCATGGGCGGGGTCAGCCGCCGGACCGGCCAGTACTACGGCTGGTCCTGGTTCGTGGCGTTCGCCGCCGCGCAGGTGCTGATCGGCGGGGTGGCGTCGGCCGGTCTGCCGCCCGAGACGGTCACGGTGCTCGCCAACGGCGTGTCCGCGCTGATCGTCGGCACCCTCTACATGGCGGGCGGCGCGCTCTGGCAGGACCGGGCGCAGTTCGTGATCGGGGTGTGGATGGCGCTCGTCGCCGGCGCCGCCACCGTCGCCGGGCTGCCCGGCACGTACGCGGTGATGGCGCTCGCTGGCGGCGGGGGGATGGCCGTCGGTGCGCTGGTCGCGCAGGCGCAGGGGCGCCGCCGCGGATGACCGACGCCGACCTCGACCCCGTCATCCACGCGCAGTCGCGGCTGCGCGTCGTCGCCACGCTCGCGGCGCTCGCGCCGGGGGACCGCCTGACCTTCCCGCGGCTGCAGCAGCTGCTCGACATGACCGCGGGCAACCTGTCCACCCACCTGCGCAAGCTGGAAGAGGCCGAGTACGTGACCGTGCACAAGACCTTCGAGGGCCGCACGCCTGCGACCTACGTCGAGCTGTCGGCGACCGGACGGGCCGCGTTCGAGCGGTACACGGCCGCGCTCACGGCGCTGCTGGGCGGTGCCCGATGAGCGCCGCCGCCGCGACCGCCGCCACCCCGCTCGTCGAGCTCGACCACGTCACCCGTCGCTACGGCTCCGTCACCGCCCTCGACGACGTGTCCCTGCGGATCGGCGCCGGCGAGATGGTCGGCCTCCTGGGCCCGAACGGCGCGGGCAAGTCGACGCTGCTCGCCCTGGTGAGCGGCCTGCGCCGCCCGGACGCGGGCACCGTCCGCCTCTTCGGCGCCGACCCCCGCGACCCCGCGGCCCGGACCACCCTGGGCACCACCCCGCAGGAGACCGGCCTGCCCGAGACGCTGCGCGTCGGCGAGGTCGTCGACCTGGTCGCCGGGCACTACACGGCGCCGATGCCGCGCGAGGAGGTGCTCGAGCGGTTCGGCCTCACGGACCTCGCGCGGCGGCAGACCGGCGGCCTGTCGGGCGGCCAGCGCCGCCGGCTCGCGGTCGCGCTGTCCCTGGTCGGCCGGCCGCGCCTGGTGCTGCTGGACGAGCCGACGACCGGGCTCGACGTCGAGGCCCGGCACATCCTGTGGCAGGCGCTGCGCGACTACCAGGCCGACGGGGCGACCGTCGTGGTGACGAGCCACTACCTCGAGGAGATCGAGGCGCTCGCCCGCCGGGTGGTCGTCATCGGCGCGGGCCGGGTGCTGGTGGACGACGACCTGCCGACCGTCCTGTCGATGGCCGCGGCCCGGCGCGTGCTGCTCGAGGTGCCGGCCGAGGACGAGCCCCGCCTCGCCGCCCTGCCCGGCGTCCTGGACACCCGCCGCGAGGGCCGGCGGTCCGTGCTGCTCGCCGCCGACGCCGACTCCGTCGTGCGCGCGCTGGTGCACGCCGACGTGCCGTTCCGCGACCTGGAGGTCCGCGGCGCCTCCCTCGAGGAGGCCTTCCTCGCGCTCACCGCCGCCACCCCGGAGGACCCCCGATGACCGCCGCCGCCCCGACCGCGACCCGCTCCTGGTGGCGCCTCGCCTGGCTGCACACCCGGTTCCAGGTGCGCGAGACCGTGCGTGTGCCGATCGCCCTGATCGGGAACCTCGTGTTCCCGGCGCTCGCGCTGCTGTTCTTCGTCGTCCCGCAGCGCGCCCTGGCCGAGGACCCGCTCGCCTCCCTCGCGGCCGTCGCGCAGCTCGGGACCTTCGCCGTCATGTCGTCCTGCCTGTTCACGCTCGGCGCGGGCGTCGCGGAGGACCGGCAGCTCGCGTTCGACCCGTACGTGCGGACGCTGCCCGCCGGCGCGGGCCCGCGGCTGGCCGGGCGGATCGCGAACGCGGTGATGTTCTGCCTGCTCGCGCAGGTGCCGGTGATCCTCATCGCGATCGTCCTGACCGCGGCGTCCACCTCGCCGGCCCGCGCGCTCGGCGGCCTGGCGATGGTGCCCGTCATCGCGGTGCCGTTCACGCTGCTCGGCCTGGCCATCGGCTACGCGCTGCCCGCCAAGGCGGCGATCGCGGTCGTGCAGGTGGTGCTGTTCCCGCTCGCGTTCGCCGGCGGACTGTTCATGCCGCCGGAGATCTTCCCGCCCTGGCTCGACGCGATCTCCCAGGCGCTGCCGTCGCGGGCGGCGCGGGACCTCGCGGTGCAGGTCACGACCGGGATCGAGGGGTCGGCGTGGGCCCTGCCGGTGCTGCTCGGGTGGACGGCGGTGTTCGCGGCCCTCGCGGTGCTGGCGTACCGGCGGGACGAGGGGCGCCGGTTCCGGTAGCCCGGCCTACCCGGCGACGCGAGCCACCGGCTGCCGCACGATCGTCCGCCGCCGATCCGGCGCCACCCGCCGGAAGTCGCTCAGGTAGATCTCGTGGTGCCGCCCCGTCGGCCGCAGCCCGTGCGCGGGCAGGAACTCGTCGTGCATCCGGGCGATCGTCTCCGCCTCGTCGTCGAACGACCCGACGTGCAGCGTCTGCACGGCCAGCCCCTCGGCCAGGGTCTCCAGCCGGACGTCGTCGAGGCGCGCCGGGGCGTTCCGGTCCCGGACCTGCGCGAGGGCCGCGTCGACGTCGGGCGCGTCGAGCCACTCCGGCACCAGCATGAGCAGCGTCCAGTCCCACGCCGACGTGTCCCGCGCGGTCGTGAACACGGCCGCGTCGCGGGCCCACCACAGGCCCTCGAGGGGCGGGACGACGTAGTCGCGGCCGCGCACCTTGCTCGCGAGCTTCAGCGTCCACGAGACGGGTTGCAGCGCGGCGATCGCCTCGGCGAACGCGGGGGCGGTGTTCGGGTCGCCGTGGCCGTCGACCGCGAGGTACCGCAGCTCGGGCACCTCGACGACCCGGAACCGGCCGCCGGGCGCGCGGTAGGAGTCCAGGTCCTTCTTCGCGTCCCACTTCTCGCTCATGACGTCAGCCCACACCCTCGCACGGTGCGAGGGTCAAGCCCCGGGGGTCGCGAGGTGGACGAGGACGACCGGCTCCTCCTGGCCGGGCCAGGTGCCGGTGAGGGTCGCGCCCCCCGCGGCGGCGGCCCCGGGCTCCGGGAACCGCACCACGACCGGCACCGACGCCCCCGGCGCCGCCCCGCCGCTGCCGCGCACCCGCATCGTCGGCTCCCGCTCCTCGGGCCCCTCGGGTGTCTCGACGAACATCCGCACCTGCGTGCCCGCCTCGCGGACCACCCGGGTCACCTCGTCGCGGTAGACCGGGTCGCCGGGGCCGTCGTAGACCCAGCGGGTGCCGAGGACGGAGTGCTCCATGGTGCCGACGAGCCACTCCTCGGCGCCGGGCAGCGGCGCGCCGCGGTAGGTCAGCGGGACGTGCACCAGGCGGCCGTCGACGTCGAGCAGGTGCGACTCGATGCCGACCTCCCCGGCGGGGTCGTCGAAGCGGTAGGCCGCGACGGGGCGCACGGACGCCGCGCGACCGTCGAACCACGGGCGACCCGGCAGCCAGGCCGCGACGAGCTCCGCCTTGGACGGCACCAGGGTCGCCCGGTGGATGATCGCCACGGTCAGCCCCGCGCCAGCGCCGCCGCGGCCTCCGCCACGACGTCGGGGTCCGTCACGGTGTGGCCGGAGGCGCCGCCCCCGCCGGGGCCGCCGTCGCCGGCGACCGGGCGGCTCGCGGACAGGTGCACGGCGTCCACGCCGGCGGCGATGAGCGCGCCGATGTCCACGGGGCGCACCCCTCCGCCCGCCATGACCTGCACGGCGCCGGCGGTGTGCTCGACCATCGCGGCGAGCCGTCGGACGCCGTCGATGCTGCGGGCCTCGCCGCCGGAGGACAGCACGCGGGTGACGCCGGCGGCGGCGAGGGCGTCGAGGACGGCGAACGGGTCCTCGACCGAGTCGACCGCCCGGTGGAACGTGACCTCCCGGCCGTCGGCGGCGACCACCAGCGCGGCGAGCGCGGCGGTGTCGACGCGGCCGTCCGCCGTGAGCGTGCCGACGACCACGCCGTCGACGCCGGCCTCGACCGCGGCGCGCACGTCGCGGACCTGGACGTCGAGCTCGTCGGCGTCGTAGACGAAGGAGCCGGGCCGCGGGCGGATCAGCGGGTGCACGCCGGGGGTGCCGGGGCCGCGGGCGTCGCGCTCGGCGACCAGGGCGGCGAGCAGGCCGGCGCTCGGCGTGAGGCCGCCGGTGGCCGCGAGCGCGCTGCACAGCTCGGTCCGCGCGGCGCCGGCGTCGGCGGCGACGCGGTAGCCCGCGAGGTCCTGCACGGCGATCTCGAGGACGGGTCGGGACGCGGGCACGCGGGCTCTCCTTCGCGGTCGGGCGGTCAGGTGCGTCGCAGCCGCCGGACCACGGCGTGCGCGGTCACGAAGGCGACGGGGAACGCGAGGGCGAACGCGATCGCGAAGGCGATCGGGAACGCCGGGTCGTCGGTGGGCCGGTCGGTCGTCATGGTGCACCGTAGCGGCTCGCCGCCGCCCCGGGACCGGATGGGGGTCCCAGGACGGCGGCGGGTGGCCGGGCGGACCGGCGGACGGCTCAGGCGAACCGGCGCAGCCGCAGGGAGTTCGTCACGACCAGCACCGAGGAGAACGCCATGGCCGCGCCGGCGATCATCGGGTTCAGCAGGCCGAGCGCCGCGAGCGGGATCGCCGCGACGTTGTAGGCGAACGCCCAGAACAGGTTCTGCTTGATGACCCGCAGGGTCCTGCGGGACAGCCGCACCGCCTGCGCGGCGGACCGCAGGTCGCCCCGGACCAGGGTGACGTCGGCCGCCTCGATGGCGACGTCCGTGCCGGTGCCCATCGCCAGGCCCAGGTCGGCGGTGGCGAGCGCCGCCGCGTCGTTCACGCCGTCGCCGACCATCGCGACCCGGCGGCCCTCGGACTGCAGCCGGGCCACGACGTCGACCTTGTCGGCGGGCAGCACCTGCGCGATGACGTCGGACTCGTCGATGCCGACCTCCCGGGCGACCGCGCGGGCCGCGCCGGCGTTGTCCCCGGTCAGCAGGACCGGACGCAGGCCCAGCGCCCGCAGGTCGGCGACCGCCGCGGCGGACGTGGCCTTCACCGGGTCGCGCAGCACGAGCACGCCGCGGGCGGCGCCGTCCCACGCGACCATGACCGCGGTCGCCCCGTCGGCCTCGGCGGCGGCGAACCGCTCCGCGAGGTCCTCGGCGGGCGTGACGCCCTGGGTGGCGAGCCACGCCGGCCGGCCGACCAGCACGCGCCGGGACAGCCCGACGCCGCTGTGCGCGGTGCGGACCACGCCGCTGACGCCGTGCCCGGCCTCCGCGCGGAAGTCGTGCACCTGGTCCGAGCCGATCGCCACCCCGTCGCCACCGACGCCGTCCGTCCCGGGCGCGGGCGCGACCGCCGCCGCGGCGTCCGCCACGGCACGGGCGATCGGGTGCTCCGCGAGCCCCTCGACCGCGCCGGCCAGGCGCAGCACCGCCTCGCGGTCCTCGCCCGCGGCGGGCAGAACGTCGACGAGCGCCATCCGGCCCTCGGTGACCGTGCCGGTCTTGTCCAGCACGACCGTGTCGACGGTGCGGGTCTGCTCGAGCGTCTCCGGGCCCTTGATGAGGACGCCGAGCTGCGCGCCGCGGCCCGTCCCGACCAGCAGGGCGGTCGGGGTGGCCAGGCCGAGGGCGCAGGGGCAGGCGATGATCAGCACGGCGACGGCCGCGGTGAACGCCGCCTGCACGGACGAGCCGGTCAGCAGCCACGTGGCGAGCGTCGCCAGCGCGAGCACCAGCACCACGGGGACGAACACCGCGGAGATCCGGTCGGCCAGCCGCTGCACGGGGGCCTTGCCGGTCTGGGCGGCGGCCACGAGCCGGCCGATCTGGGCCAGCCGGGTCTCGTCGCCGACCTTCGTCGCGCGGACGACCAGGTGGCCGCCGGTGTTGAGGGTCGCGCCGGTCACGTCGTCGCCGGGGCCGACGTCGACGGGCACGGGCTCGCCGGTCAGCAGGCTGGTGTCGACGGCGCTGGTGCCGGAGACGACCACGCCGTCCGTGGCGATCTTCTCGCCCGGGCGGACGGCGAACTCGTCGCCCGCGCGCAGCCGCTCGACCGGGACGCGCTGCTCGGCGCGCCGGCCGTCCGGGCCGGCGACCAGCAGGGCCACGTCCTTGGCGCCGAGGTCCAGCAGCGCGCGCAGGGCGTCGCCGGCGCGGCGGCGGGACCGGTGCTCGGCGTACCGGCCGGCCAGCAGGAACGTCGTGACGACCGCGGCGACCTCGAAGTACAGCTCCGGCATGTGCGAGCCCATGCCCGCGTCGGCGGCCGGCCACAGGGTCGGCGTCATCGTCATGCCGAGCTCGCCCGCGCCGCCGAGCAGCAGCGCCCACAGCGACCAGCCGGTCGCCGCGACGATGCCGATCGACACCAGGGTGTCCATCGTCGAGGCGCCGTGCCGGGCGGCCCTGACCGCGGCGCGGTGGAACGGCCACGCCGCCCACGTGGCGACGGGCAGCGCGAGGACCGCCACCAGCCACTGCCAGCCGCGGAACTGCCACGCCGGCACCATGGAGAGCAGCAGCACCGGCACGGTCAGCACGGTGGCGACCCGCAGCCGCCGGCGCAGGTCGGTGCCGCGCGCGTCGGTCGGGGCGGAGGTGTCCTCGTCGGGCTCCATCTCGTGCCCGGGAGCCATGGCGTGCCCGGACAGCGCGTGCTCGACGGGGTCCATCCCGGCGTGGTGCTCCCCGGTCGAGGGGGCATCGGGCGTGCGTCCGGGGTGCTCCGCGGAGTGCCCCGGGTGCGCGTGGCGTGCCGCCTCGGCCGGTGCCGGTGCCGCGGCCGAGCCGCGCCGCGCCGTCACGGTGGCGTCGTAGCCCGCCGCCTGGACGGCCGCCACCAGCGCGGCACCGTCGGGGACGGTGCCGTCCGGCGCGGGCGCCAGCTCGACGTGCGCGGACTCCAGCGCGAGGTTGACGGTGGCCCGGGCGCCGGGCACGCGGTTGAGGCGCTTCTCGACCCGGGCGACGCAGGACGCGCAAGTCATGCCCTCGACCGCGAGGTCGATCGTCCCGACGGGGGCCACGGGGACGTCGAGCGGGGTGTCGTCGGCTGTCACAGCAGCGACCCCCGCGGGGTGACCGCGTAGCCGGCCTCGTCCACGGCGGCGGCGATCGACTCGTCGGACAGCGGCGCGTCCGAGGTGACCGTCACGGGCGAGGACCCGCCGGTGACGAGCTGCACCTGCACGTCGGTCACGCCGGGGAGGGCGGTGAGCTCCTCGGTGACGTGCTTGACGCAGTTGCCGCAGGTCATGCCGTCGACGGAGAACGTGGTGGTCTGGCTCATGGGGGGTTCCTCTCGGGGGTTTCGGGGGGTCAGGAGCGGACGAGCCGGGCGATCGCCTCGGAGGCCTCGCGGACCTTCTCGGCGCCGGCCTCGGGGGACTGGCGGGCGGCGTCCACGACGCAGTGGCCCAGGTGGTCCTCGACCAGCCCGATGCTCACCGCCTGCAGCGCCTTCGTGACGGCCGCGACCTGGGTGAGCACGTCGATGCAGTACACGTCCTCGTCGACCATGCGGGCGATCCCGCGGACCTGGCCCTCGATGCGCTTGAGGCGCTTGAGGTAGTCGTCCTTGTCGCTCGTGTACCCGTGCATCGCCCGGCTCCCCTCGGTCGCAGGGACGCACCGCGCGCCCCGCCACTACCCCAACCGTATACCCCCCAGGGGTATTCCACCCCGGGACCTCCGAGCCGCCGGGAACGCAGACGATGCGGGCCCCGGACGCCCGGGACCCGCATCGTCTGCCACCTCGCCGCGCGCGACGGCCGGGGATCAGGCCAGCGCGCGCCACGCCTCCCGGCGGGCCGCCTGCTCCTCCGGGTCGGGCACCGGCAGGCTCGCGAGCAGCCTGCGCGTGTACTCCTCGCGCGGGCTGCCGAGCACCTGCTCCCCGGTGCCCTCCTCGACCAGCCGGCCGCGGTGCAGCACCGCGATCCGGTCGGCCAGCAGGTCGACCACGGCCAGGTCGTGGCTGATGAACAGGCACGCGAACCCGAGGCTCTCCTGGAGCTCCGAGAACAGCTCCAGCACCCGCGCCTGCACCGACACGTCCAGGGCGGAGGTCGGCTCGTCGGCGATGAGCAGCTCCGGGTCCAGGGCCAGCGCCCGGGCCAGGGACGCGCGCTGCCGCTGGCCGCCGGACAGCTCGTGCGGGAACCGGTCGCCGTACGCCCGCGGGAGCTGCACGGACTCGAGCAGCTCGTCCACGCGCCCCCGCGCGGCCCGGGCGTCGGACGCCCGCCCGTGCACGACCAGCGGCTCCGCCACGCACTCCGCGATGGTGAGCAGCGGGTTGAACGACGTCGCCGGGTCCTGGAACACGAACCCGATCCGCGGACGGACCGGGCGCAGCGCCCGCTCCTTGACCCCGTTCATCTCCAGGCCGAGCACCTGCAGCGACCCGCCGGTGACGCGGGTGAGGCCCGCGATCGCCCGGCCGATGGTGGTCTTGCCGGAGCCGGACTCGCCGACCAGGCCGACCACCTCGCCGGGGCGGATCGCCAGCGACACCCCGTCGACCGCCCGGAACCCGGGCTGCCGCAGCCGGCCGGGGTAGGTGATCTCCAGGTCGCGCGCCTCGACGACGGGCGTGGCAGCCGCCCAGCCCTCCGGCCGGGCCGCCGCGCGTGCGCGGGCGTGCGCGCCACCCCCGCCGATCCGCGGCACGGCGTCCAGCAGCGCCCGGGTGTACTCGTGCGCGGGCGCCGAGAACAGCTGCCGGACCGGGGCCTGCTCGACGATCTCGCCCTGGTACATCACGGCCACCGTGTCGGCCAGGTCCGCGACGACGCCCATGTTGTGCGTGATGAGCACCACGGCGGCGCCGAACTCGTCCCGGCAGCGCCGGATGAGGTCGAGGATCTCGGCCTGCACCGTCACGTCCAGGGCCGTGGTCGGCTCGTCGGCGATGATGACGCCCGGGTCGAGCACGAGGGCCTGGGCGATGACGATGCGCTGCTTCTGCCCGCCGGAGAACTGGTGCGGGTAGTGGTCGATCCGGTGCTCGGGGTCGGGGATGCCGACCTTGCGCAGGATCTCGACCGCCTTCGCCCGGGCCTCCGCCTTGCCGATCTTCCCGTGGGCGCGCAGGCCCTCGATGATCTGCCAGCCGACCGGGTAGACCGGGTTCAGGGCGGTCGACGGCTCCTGGAACACCATGGCGGCGTCCCGGCCGCGCACCCGCCGCAGCGCGGCGTTGTCGAGCCCGACGACGTCGGACCGGGTGCTGCCGTCCTTCGACGTGAGGACGACGGCCCCCCGCGTGCGGGCGGTCTCCGGGAGCAGCCCGAGGATCGTCTTCGCGGTGACCGACTTGCCGCTGCCGGACTCGCCGACGACGGCCAGCACCTCGCCGGCGCGCACGGACAGCGACACCCCGGCGACGGCGCGGACGTCGCCGGCGTCGGTCGCGAACGTGACGGACAGGTCGGTGATCTCGACGACCGGCGCGGCGGCGTCGGTCTGCGGTGCGGCGGTCATCGGCCTGCCTCCGGGGTCTCGAGGTCCGCGATCCCGCCGGGCGCCGTGAGCACGCCGCCCGGGACGACCGAGGTCGCGGCGACCTCGCCGTCGTCGGAGCCGGCGGCCCGGCGGGCGCGCAGGCGGGGGTCGGCGAGGTCGTTCAGCGACTCGCCCATCAGCGTCATGCCGAGCACCGACAGCACGATCGCGACACCCGGGGCCACGGACGTCCACCAGATGCCGGAGGTGACGTCCGCGATGGCGCGGTTGAGGTCGTAGCCCCACTCGGCGCCCTGCGTCGGCTCGATGCCGAACCCGAGGAAGCCCAGGCCGGCGAGCGTGAGGATCGCCTCGGACGCGTTCAGCGTGATGATGAGCGGCAGCGTCCGGGTCGCGTTGCGCAGCACGTGCACGAACATGATCCGGCCGTTGCTCGCGCCGATCACGCGCGCCGACTCGACGAACGCCTCGGACTTGATCCGGATCGTCTCCGCCCGGACGACGCGCAGGTACTGGGGTGTGAACACGACCATCAACGACAACGCCGCGGCCAGCACGCCGCCCATGAGGTCCGCCTGCCCGCCGCTGATCGCGATCGCCAGCACGATGGCGAGCAGCAGGGAGGGGAACGCGTAGATCGCGTCGGCGATGACGACGAGAACCCGGTCGAGCCAGCCGCCGAAGTACCCGGAGACCAGGCCGAGCAGCACGCCGAGGAACAGCGACGCCGCGATGGCGATGAGGATGACGAGCACGGCGGTCCGGGTGCCCCAGATGACCCGGGACAGCACGTCGTACCCGCCGACGGTGGTGCCGAGCCAGTGCTCGGCGGACGGCGGCTGCTGCGCGCCGAACGGGCCGTTCGCGTCGCGCAGCTGCGCGAACCCGTAGGGCGCGACCCACGGCGCGACGATCGCGGTGACGACCAGCAGGCCGACGAGGACCAGGCCGGTGATCAGCATGCCGCGCTGCAGCCCGACGCTCTGCCGGAGCTGGTGCACGACGGGCAGGTTGCGCCAGGTGCGGCGGGTGCGCCCGGCGGCCACGGGGGTGGCGGTGGTCATCTCAGTACCTCACCCTCGGGTCGATCAGCGCGGCGATGATGTCGACCAGGAAGTTCGTCACGGCCACGATCACCGCGAGCATGACGACGATGCCCTGCACCGCCACGAAGTCGCGGGCCTGCAGGTACTCCGAGATCTGGAAGCCGAGGCCCCGCCACTCGAAGGTGGTCTCCGTGAGCACGGCGCCCACCAGGAGCATCGCGATCTGCATGCCGATGACGGTGACGATCGGGATGAGCGCCGGCCGGTACGCGTGCTTGCGCAGCAGCCGGGACTCCCGCACGCCGCGCGACCGGGCCGCGTCGACGTAGCCGGAGCCGAGCGTGCCGATGACGTTGGTGCGCACCAGCCGCAGGAACACGCCCGCGGTCAGCAGGCCGAGCGTCAGCGCCGGCAGGATCGCGTGCTGCAGGACGTCCACGACGACGTCCGGGTTGCCGGTGCGGATGGCGTCGATCAGGTAGATGCCCGTCGGGTCGTCGAGCCGCCGCATCGCGATCTCCGACCGGGTGGACGCCCGCCCCGACACCGGCAGCCAGTCGAGCTGCACGGAGAACACGAGCTTGAACATGAGGCCCGCGAAGAACACCGGCGTCGCGTAGCAGACGATCGCGAACACCCGCAGCAGCGCGTCCGGGACGCGGTCGCGGAAGTAGGCGGCCGCCAGGCCGAGCGGGATGCCGACGACGAACGCGACGATCAGCGCGTAGAACGCGAGCTCGAGCGTCGCGGCCCCGAACGTGAGGATGACCTCGGTGACCGGCCGGGTGTCGCTCAGGGTGGTGCCGAAGTCCCCGCGCACGAGCTGGCCGAGGTACTCCACGTACTGGGTGAGGACCGGCCGGTCGTAGCCGGCGGCGTGGATGCGCTCGGCGAGCTGGTCGGCGGGGAGCCGGCCGCCCTGCGCGGCGGTGATCGGGTCGCCGGTGGTCCGCATGAGCAGGAAGACGACCGTCACCAGGATGAAGACCGTCGGGATGATGAGGAGGAACCGGACCAGCAGGTAGCGGCCCAGCCCGCCGCCGGATCGGGCGCGGCGGCCCTGCCGGCCGGTGGTCGCGTCCCCGCCGGGTGCGGTGCCGGACGGCAGGCCGGTGGGCTGCTGCGGTCCGGTGAGGGAGGTGGAGGTCATGTCTCTCGCTTCACAAGCCCGTGACGCCCGGTGCGGGTCGCTCGCGAGGAGCGACCCGCACCGGGCGTCGGGTGGGGCGGTGCGTCAGCCGACGGCCAGCGCGCCGTAGCGGAACTTGAAGGACGCGTCGAGGGTGTCCTCGGCGCCGGTCACGTCGGTGCCGACCACGGCCACCTGCGCGCCCTGGAGGTACGGGACCGTCGAGAGGTCCTGCGCCACCGCGTCCTGGATCTGCTCGATGAGCGCGGTGCGCTCGCCGGCGTCGGGGGTGACGGCCTGCTGGAGGATCAGGTCGTTCACCTCCTGGTTGTCGTAGTGGTTGCCCAGGAAGTTGTCCGTGAGGAAGAACGGCGTGAGGTAGTTGTCCGCGTCGGAGTAGTCCGGGAACCAGCCGAGCTGGTAGGCCGGGTAGACGTCGGACGTGCGGTCCTTGGCGTACTGCACCCACTCGGTGGTCTGCAGGTCGACCTGGAAGAGGCCGGTGGCCTCGAGCTGGTCCTTGATCAGCGCGTACTCCTCGCCGGAGGACGGGCCGTAGTGGTCGTTGCTGTACTGCAGCGACAGCTGGACCGGGGTCTCGACGCCCGCGGCGGACAGCCGCTCGGCGGCCTTGTCGGCGTCCGCGCCGCCGTCGCCGTCGCCGTACAGCGGCTTGAGCGACTCGGTGGCACCCGTCAGGCCCTCGGGCACGAACGAGTACAGCGGCGTGTAGGTGCCCTTGTAGACCTGGTCGGCGATCTCCTCGCGGTCGATCAGGTCGGCCACCGCCTGGCGGACGGCCAGCGCCTTGGCCGGGTCGGCCTCCGGCGTGGTCGCGCCGTACGGCTGGGTGTTGAAGTTGAACGTGATGTAGCGGATCTCGCCGCCGGGGCCGTCGACGACCTTCACGTTGTCGTCGCCGCGCAGGTCCTCGATGTCGGTCGCGGACAGGCTGCGGAACGCGACGTCGATGTTGCCCTGCTGGATGTCCAGCTTCAGGTTGGAGGCGTCGGCGAAGTAGGTCACCGTGACCTCGTCGTTCTTCGGCGCGCCGAGCAGGCCCTGGTAGTCCGGGTTCGCGGCGTACGAGACGAGGTCGTTCTGGCTGTAGTCCGTGATCGTGTACGGGCCGGCGAACGCCTGGCCGTCGACGATGTCCGCGTCCGGGGTGAGCGCGTCGGCCGCGAACACGTCCTCGTCCACGATCGGGCCCGCGGGGCTCGACAGGATCTGCGGGAACACCTGGTCGTTCTCGGACTTCAGGTGGAAGACGACGGTGGTGTCGTCGGGGGCGTCCACGCTCTCCAGGTTGTAGAGCAGCGAGCCGGGGCCGTTGCCGCCGTCCGCGCCGGACTCGAAGATCGCGAGCTGGCGGTCGAACGTGAACTTCACGTCGGACGAGGTGAGGTCGTTGCCGTTCGCGAAGGTCAGGCCCTCCTTGAGGGTGACCGTGTACTCGGTCGGCGAGGTGAACTCGGCCGACTCGGCGATGTCCGGCTCGACGTCCGGGCTGCCGAACGGGGTGTTCATGAGGAACGGGTAGACCTGGTTCATCACCGCGAACGAACCGTTGTCGTACGAGCCCGCCGGGTCGATCGTCGTGATCTTGTCGGTCGTGCCGATCAGCAGCGAGCCGCCGGTGCTCTCGCCGCCGCCGTCCGTCTCGTCGTCGCCGCCGGAGCCGCCGCTGCACGCGGCGAGGACCAGTGCGGTGGCGACCAGGCCGGCACCGGCCGCGAAGCCGCGTCGGCGGCCGTGGGGAACCGCAGTCATGCGTGTACCTCTTCCCTGGAGTGAAGCCCCTGCCCGGCGCCGCGACGCCGGTTGTCTCGCGTGTCGGTCACCTGTGCCCGATACGTGGGACATAGGACTAGCACAGTGTGGGGCGTCACAGGACATCCGCGTGTTACGGGAGGATTGCGAACCGGTCACGGTGCAGATCAGCGCGCCGAACTCCACCGGGCAGCTGCCCGCCCCGCGGACGTGGGTCGGGACGTGGCGGGGTCAGGCGGCGGGCGGCGTCGCCTCCGCGGCCGCGCGGGCCGCCGCGGGGAGCGCGTCCAGGACGCGGGCCAGGGCCCGCTCGTCGTGCGCGGCCGAGACGAACCACGCCTCGAACGCCGACGGGGGCGCGTACACGCCGTCGCGCAGCAGGCTGTGGAAGAACGCCGGGTAGCGCCACGACTCGGACGCGAGCACCTGCGCGTAGTCCCGCGCACCGGCGTCCGTGCCCAGCACGGTCGAGAACAGGTTGCTCGCCCGCTGCACCGCGTGCGGGACGCCCGCCGCGGCGAGCGCCTCGTCCACGCCCTCCCGCAGCGTCGCCGCCGCGGCGTCCACCCGGGCGTACACCGCGTCGTCCGCGAGCCGCAGGGTGGCGAGCCCGGCGGCGGTCGCGACCGGGTTCCCGGACAGCGTGCCCGCCTGGTAGACCGGGCCGGTGGGCGCGAGCGCGTCCATCACCGCGGCGGACCCGCCGAGCGCCGCGACCGGCATCCCGCCGCCGACGACCTTGCCGAACGTCAGCAGGTCCGGGCTCCAGCCCTCGCGCGCGGCCTCCAGCCCCCACCAGCCGGCCGGGCCGACGCGGAAGCCGGTCAGCACCTCGTCCTGGATGAGCAGGGCCCCGTGCGCGTGCGCGATCCGGGCCAGCCCGGCGTTGAAGCCCGGCGCCGGCGGGACGACGCCCATGTTCGCGGGCGCGGCCTCCGTGATGACGGCGGCGATGTCCGCGCCGTGCTCGGCGAACGCGGCCTCGACGGCGGTGAGGTCGTTGTAGGGCAGCACGATCGTCTCGGCGGCGATCGTCGCGGGCACGCCCGCCGACCCCGGCAGCGCGAACGTCGCGACGCCCGAGCCGGCGGCGGCCAGCAGGCCGTCGGAGTGCCCGTGGTAGCAGCCGGCGAACTTCACGACCTTGTCGCGCCCGGTGACGCCGCGGGCCAGCCGGATCGCGGTCATCGTCGCCTCGGTGCCGGTCGACACCAGACGCAGCCGATCGATCACCGGCACGCGGGCCCGAACGGCCCCGGCGAGCTCGACCTCGGCCAGCGTCGGGGCGCCGAAGGACAGCCCGCGCCCGGCGGCCTCCCGCACGGCCTCGACGACCTCCGGGTGCGCGTGCCCCAGGATCGCGGGCCCCCAGGACCCGACGAGGTCCACGTACTCCCGGCCGTCCACGTCCGTGACGTAGGCGCCGCGCGCGGAGGCGAGGAACCGCGGCGTGCCGCCGACCGAGCCGTAGGCGCGCACCGGCGAGCTCACCCCGCCGGGGATGACCCCCCGGGCCCGGTCGAACAGCTCCTCCGAGACGGTCATCGCCACTCCTCCCGCAGCCAGCAGGCCAGCTCCACGGCCCAGTAGGTCAGCACCTGGTCGGCGCCCGCGCGCTTGATGGCCAGCACGGACTCGGTGATCGCCCGCCGCCGGTCCAGCCAGCCCTGCGCGGACGCGGCCTCGATCATCGCGTACTCGCCGGACACCTGGTACGCCGCGACCGGCACGGTGCTCGCGGCGGCGACGTCGGACAGCACGTCCAGGTACGCACCCGCGGGCTTCACCATGACGACGTCCGCGCCCTCGGCGATGTCCAGCGCCACCTCGCGCAGCGCCTCGCGGCGGTTGCCCGGGTCCATCTGGTAGGTCCGGCGGTCGCCGTCCAGGGTGGACTCGACGGCGTCCCGGAACGGGCCGTACAGGGCGCTCGCGTACTTGGCGGCGTACGCCAGCACGGCGACGTCGGCGCGGCCGGCGGCGTCCAGCGCGTCCCGGACCACGCCGACCTGGCCGTCCATCATGCCGCTGGGGGCGACCATGTGGGCGCCCGCCTCGGCCTGGACCAGCGCCATCTCGGCGTACCGGACCAGCGTCGCGTCGTTGTCCACGGTGCCGTCGGCGGTCAGCACGCCGCAGTGGCCGTGGTCGGTGAACTCGTCGAGGCAGAGGTCCGCCTGGATGACGAGCGCGTCGCCGACCTCGGACCGCACGTCCGCGAGCGCCTGGTTGAGGATGCCGTCGGGGTCCGTGGCGCCCGAGCCGACCGCGTCCCGGACCAGCGGGACGCCGAACAGGTTCACGCCCCCGATCCCGGCGGCGGCGGCCTCGGCGGCGGCGCGGCGCAGGGTGTCCCGGCTGTGCTGCACGACGCCCGGCATGGAGGCGATCGGCTGCGGCTCGGTCAGGCCCTCCTTGACGAACATCGGCAGCACCAGGTCGGCCGGGTGCAGCCGGGTCTGGGTCACCGAGCGGCGCAGCGCCGGGGTGGCGCGCAGGCGGCGGGGCCGGACGCGGCCGGGCCGGGCGGCCGCCGCGGCGGCGGAGGCGGTGGGGTCGGGGCTCATGCGTGCTCTCCGTCGGTGTCGCGGGTCGAAGGGGTGCCGGCGGCGGATGCCAGGGCGGCGACCAGGCCGCCGGGCGTCTGCTCCTCGGCGACGGCGGCGACGTCCAGCCCGGCGCGGCGCGCCTCGGCCGCGGTCGACTCGCCGATGCAGCAGACCAGGGTGCCCGGCGGCGGGGCGCCGAGCATGGTCAGCAGGTTCCGGGCGGTGCTGCCGGAGGTGAGCAGCACGGCGCCGACCTCCCCGGCGGCCCACGCGGCGCGGACGTCCTCGTCGGGGGCGGGGCCCGGCACCGTGCGGTAGGTCTCGACGACGTCGACCGGCCAGCCGTGCGCGGTCAGGCCCTCGGCCAGGGTCGGGGCGGCGAGGTCGCCCAGCGGCAGCAGCACCCGGTCCGGCTCCTCGCCGGCGGGCGGCCAGGCGGCGAGCAGCGTCACGGCGGACGACCGGCCCGCCGGCACCAGGTCCACCCGCACGCCGGCCTCGCGCAGCGCCCGCGCGGTGGTGCCGCCGACCGCGGCGACCCGGACGCCCGCGAGCAACCCGGCCAGCGTGTGCCCGGTCTCCTCGGCGCGGTCCACGAGCACGGGGACGGCGGCGGCACTGGTGACGGCCACCCAGCCGTAGTAGCCGACCTCGAGGGCGAGCAGGACGTCGTCCAGCTCGGTGGGGTCCAGCGGCGGGACGGTCTGGATCAGCGGGACCACCAGCGGCTCCGCCCCGGCGGCGCGCAGGGCGATCACCAGCGGGTCGGGCCCGGGCGTCTCGCGGGGGACCAGCACCCGCAGGCCGGCGAGCGGCCCCGTCACGCCGCGAGTCCCGCGAGGGCGGCGGCGCCGGCGTCCAGCAGCTCCTCGGCCAGCCGGGTGCCGAGCGCGGCGGCGGCCAGGGCGGTCGCCGCGGGCTCGTCCGCCGGGGCGGCGGGCAGGGTCGCCGACGCGGTGCGCCGCAGCGAGGCGGTGCCGTCCGGGCGGAGCACGACCGCGTCCAGCGTGAGCACGTCGTCGCCGCCGACCCGCGCGTACGCGCCCACCGGGGCCGCGCACCCGGCCTCGAGGCGGCTGAGCAGCGCCCGCTCGGCCAGCACGGCGAGGTGGGTCGGGCGGTGGTCCAGCGCGGCGAGCGCCCGGGCCAGCGGTGCGGCGCCCGCGGCCTCCTCGGCGCGGACCTCGACGGCCAGCGCGCCCTGGGCCGGGGCCGGGGTCATGACGGCGAACGGCAGCGCCTCCGTCACGGCGTCCAGCCGGCCCAGCCGCGCGAGGCCCGCGCGGGCCAGCACGACGGCGTCCAGGTCGTCCTCGATCCGCCGCAGCCGGGTGTCGACGTTGCCGCGGATGTCCACCACCGTGAGGTCGGGCCGGGCGGCGAGCAGCTGCGCGGCGCGGCGCGGCGAGCCGGTGCCGACCGACGCGCCCTCGGGGAGCTCGGCCAGCGTGCGGCCGTCGCGGGCGCACAGGGCGTCGCAGGGGTCCTCCCGCACGGGCACGGCGGCGACCACCAGGCCGTCCGCGGGCGCGGTCGGGAGGTCCTTGAACGAGTGCACGGCGACGTCGCACCGGCCGTCCAGCAGGGCGTCGCGCAGGGCGGTCACGAACACGCCGGTGCCGCCCAGGCTGGCCAGCGAGCCGGTCAGCCGGTCGCCGTCGGTGCGCACCCGGACCAGCTCGTGCTCCCCGGCGCCGAGGGCGGTCAGGGCGTCCGCCACGTGTCCCGTCTGCGTGAGGGCGAGCGTGCTCGCACGGGTGCCGACCCGGAGCGTGTGGGGCATGGGGCCAGTCTCGGCCACGCTTCCGGGGGTTGTCGAAACCGGCTGGTCGGGGCGGGGCGAAGGGCGGGGCGCGGGGCTCACGGCGCGGTCAGGGACCGAGCGGTGGCCCGGGCGTCGGGCACCACGGACGCCAGGCCGTTGCCGGACACCCAGGCGCCGACGACGGCCAGGCCCGGGACCCCGCCGACCGCCGCGCGCACCCGCTCGACCGTCCGGCGGTGCGCGGCGCTCGGCACCGGCAGGCCCTGCGACCAGGACACCCGGGCGGACGCGCGCACCTGCTCCGGGGCCAGGGGCACGCCCAGCACCGCCGCGGCGTCGCGCAGCGCCAGGTCGGTCAGCCCGCCGAGGTCCGGCGGCAGCGCCTCGCTCTCGCCCGAGCGGCCGTAGGACAGGCGGACCACGTGCCGGCCCGGTCCGGCGGCGTCCGCGAGCCAGCCCCACTTCGCGGTGGCGTGCGTGAGCGCCTTCGCGCGGACACCGGGGACGGCCCGGGCGACCAGCACGCCGGTCCCGCGCGGGGCGGAGTCCAGCGCCGGGGCGTCCAGCACGAGCGTGGCCAGCACGACGTCCGCGCCCGGGTCGGTGTGCAGCCCGGCGAGGTCGGGCGCCACGCCGGCCAGCAGCTCGGTCGCGCGCGGGGTGGCCACGACCAGGCGGTCCGCCGCGAGGACCCGCCGGGACCCGCCGGACTCGACCGTCACCCGGAACCCGTCCGCGTCCCGCTCGACCGCCACGGCGCGGGTGCTCGTGCGGAGCTCGCCGCCGCGCGCGGTCAGGTCGGCGACCAGGGCGTCAACGAGCACGTGCAGGCCGCCGCGGAACCCCGCGACCGCCGACCCCGCGGGGGCCAGGGCGCGCAGGTCGGCGACGGCGGCGGCGAGGGAGCCGGTGCGGCGGACGGCGGCCGACAGGCCCGGGGCGACGGCGTCGACGGCGATGTCGTCCGGCTCCGCGGCGTGCACCCCGGCCACGACCGGGCGGACGAGCCGATCCAGCACGCGGCGGCCCATCCGCGCCCGCACGAGCCCGCCGAGCGTGGCGCCGGCGCTCGCGCTGCTCCCGCTCCCGCTCCCCCCGCTGCCGCCGAGGTCGAGGGTCTGCGGCGAGGTCGAGGGTTTCGGGGCACCTTCTCGCGCGAAACCCTCGACCTCGGCGGGCGCGGGTGGCGCGCCGAGGCCGGCCGAGGGGGGCAGCACGCGGTCCAGCGCGGCGCGCAGCGAGCCCAGGGTGCCGATCGTGCGGCGCACGTCGGAGGCCCACGGGTCCGCCGGGATGCCGAGCAGCCCGGTGCGGGGCAGGGGGCCCGCGCCGTGCGGGAGGCGCACCCACGCGCCGTGCGGCTCCGGCGCGACGACCCGGTCCGCCAGGCCGAGCTCGTCGGCCAGCGCGGCGACCACCCCGCCGCGGGTCGCGAACGACTCCGCTCCGGCGTCGAGCCGCAGCCCGTCGACCTCGTGCCGACCGACCACCCCGCCGGGCGCGCGCCACGCCTCGAGCACGAGCGGTCGCAGCCCGGCCAGGGCGAGCTCGCGTGCGGCGACCAGGCCGGCGACGCCGCCGCCCACCACCACCGCGTCGTGCCGGGACGGCTCCGGCGACTCCTGCGTGCCCCGACCCGCGGGTCGGGCGTCGTGCTCGCTCGTGGCTGCTCCTCGGCTCGTCGTCGGGCGGTCGGTCGGTGCCCCACTCTGCCGCGCCGGCGCCGCGGGCGGGTGGGACCTGCGGGTCCTCAGGCGGTGTGCACGAGCTCCACGACGCGGGTCAGCACGTCGGGGTCGGTCTCCGGCGGGACGCCGTGCCCGAGGTTGACCACGTGCCCCGGCGCGGCCGCCCCGCGCGCGAGCACGTCGCGGACGTGCGCCTCCAGCACCGGCCACGGCGCGGCGAGCAGCGCGGGGTCGACGTTCCCCTGCACCGGGACGCGGCCGTCGAGCCGCCGCACGGCCTCGTCCAGCGGGATCCGGTGGTCGACGCCGACGACGTCCGCGCCGACGTCCCGCATCGCCGCGAGCAGCTCGCCGGTGCCGGTGCCGAAGTGCACCCGCGGGACGCCGAGGTCCGCGACGTGCGCGAGCGCCCGGGTGGAGGCGGGGGCGACGTACGCGGTGTAGTCCGCCAGCGACAGGGAGCCCGCCCAGGAGTCGAACAGCTGCGCGGCGCTCGTGCCGGCCAGCACCTGGGCCCGCAGGAACGCGCCGGTGAGGTCGGCGGCCCACTCCGTCAGCGCGCGCCACGTGGCCGGGTCGGCGTGCATGAGCGTGCGTGCGGCCAGGTGGTCGCGCGACGGCCGGCCCTCGACCAGGTAGGCGGCCAGCGTGAACGGCGCTCCGGCGAACCCGATGAGCGGCGTGCTGCCGAGCGCCGCGGTGGTCAGGCGGACGGCCTCGGTCACCGGGGCCAGCACCTCGGCGGTCAGCGACTCGGCGGGCGAGGCGTCCCGCAGCCGGGCCACGTCGTCGGCGGTCCGCACCGGCGCGCCGAGCACCGGCCCGACGCCGGGCTGGATGTCCACGTCCACGCCCGCGAGCCTGAGGGGGATGACGATGTCCGAGAAGAAGATCGCCGCGTCCACCCCGTGCCGGCGCACCGGCTGCAGGGTGATCTCCGAGGCGAGCTCCGGGGTCAGGCAGGCGTCCAGCATCGCGGTGCCGGCGCGCGCGGCCCGGTACTCCGGCAGCGACCGCCCGGCCTGGCGCATGAACCACACCGGCCGGCGCGCGGGCGTGCGGCCCCGGTAGGCGTCCACCAGGGGCGCGCGGGTCGTGCGGCCGTCGACGAGCGGGTGCCCGGCGGGCAGGCCGGCGCCGTCGGGCAGCGAGGGCAGGGGCATCGGGGGCTCAGCGGGGAGTGACGAAGTCGACATCACCGACGATTGTGCCCCCTCTTCCCTGGAGTGATTCAATCGTAGGCGTGGTGATGCTGTCGTTGGTGGCGAGCCATCACGACCTCGATCTGGCCGTGCTGGAGCGGTTGTCCGCCGACACGCACGCCGTCGGGCGGGAGATCGTGACCGGCTGCCACCCCGTCTCGGGGGCGGTCGTGCTCGCGACCTGCAACCGGTTCGAGCTGTACCTGGACATCCCCGACCCCGCCGACGCCGAGGCCGCCCGGACCGCCGTCGCCGCCACCGTCGCCGCCCGCTCCGGCTACACCCCGCAGCACGTCGCGGACGCCCTCGCCCCCGCCACCGGCGGCGCGGTCGTCGAGCACCTGTTCGCCGTCGCGTCCGGCCTGGAGTCCATGGTCGTGGGCGAGCGGGAGATCGCCGGCCAGGTGCGCCGGGCGCTGACCGCGGCCCGCCGCGACGGCACCACGACCTCCGACCTCGAGGCGCTGTTCCAGGCCGCCTCCCGCGCGTCGCGCGCCGTCGAGGGCCGGACCGGCCTCGGTGCCGCCGGGCGCTCCGTCGTGGGCGTCGCGCTCGACCTCGTCGAGGAGGGCCTGCCCGACTGGTCCGACGTCCGCTGCCTGCTCATCGGCACCGGCTCCTACGCCGGCGCCAGCCTCGCCGCGCTCAAGGCCCGCGGCTGCCGCGACGTGCTCGTGTACTCGGCCAGCGGCCGCGCCGGGCAGTTCGCCGCGCAGCGGGGGGTCAGCGCCGCGACGTCCGACCTCGCCGCGAGCCTCGCCGGGGTGGACCTGGTCGTCGCGTGCAGCGGCGCCGCCGGGGCCGTGCTCGACGTCGACGCCCTGATCCGCGCCCGGTCCGCCGAGGCCTCCATCGGTGCCCGGCCGCTCGCCGTCCTCGACCTCGCGCTCCAGCACGACGTGGACCCCGCCGTCGGCGAGCTGCCCGGCGTGCGGCTGGTGAGCCTGACCACCGTCGCGGAGCAGGCGCCCGACGGGCACTCCGCGACCGTCGCCGAGGCGCTGGCCCTCGTCGCCGAGCAGGCCGAGGCGTTCGAGCGCACCCGCCGCACGCGCGAGTGGAACCCGCCGGTGGTCGCCGAGCGGCGCCGGGTGCTGGAGGAGCTCGCGACCGCCGCGGACGGGCTGCCCGAGCGGGAGGCGCGCGCACTGCGCCGCCGGGTGCGGTCCGCGCTGCACGGCCCGACCGTCCGGGCCCGCGCGGCCGCCGCCGCGGGGGATGCGGCGGAGTACGCGGCGGCGCTCGCGGAGCTGGCGACGGTCACGGTCCCGGCCCGGGACCTGGCGACCCCGCGCGCCTGACCCCGCACGCGGTCGCTCGCCGCGTCGGCCCTGCGCCCGCCGCCCCACGGGCTCGCCCTGGGCCCCGCGCTCTGGGACACCGCGCCCCGGACACCGCGCCCCATGCGCTCGCCCCGGGCACGCCCTCCGTGCGGTCGCCGAGATAGGTCCGTGCGCCGCCCTGTCTCGGCGCGACAGTCCTATCGGCGGCAGTCGCGCCGAGATCGGTCGTCCGCGCCGAGATCGGTCGCTCTACGCGCCGATCTCGGCGCGAAGTACCGATCTCGGCGAGCGGAACGGCGAGCGCGGGGGCCGGGGCGCCCGCGGGTGCACGCGGGTGCACGCGGGTGCGTTCGGCGGGGTCAGTCGTCCAGGAGCGCGACCAGGGACTCCGCGAGGCCCGTGTACGCGGCCGGGGTCAGCGCCTGGAGGCGAGCCGCGACGTCGGCCGGCAGGCCCAGCCCGGCGATGAACTCCCGCATGTCCCCGGCCGTGAGGCGGCGGCCCCGCGTGAGCTCCTTGAGCCGCTCGTACGGGTTCTCCATCCCGGTGACCCCGGCGACCGAGGCCGCGCGCATCGCGGACTGCACCGGCTCGCCCAGGACCTCCCAGTTCTGGTCGAGCTCGCGGGCCAGGAGGTCCCGGTCGACGGACAGCGCGCCGAGGCCGCGGCGCACGTTGTCGACCGCGAGCAGCGCGTGCCCGAAGGCCGGGCCGATGTTCCGCTGGGTGGTGGAGTCGGTGAGGTCGCGCTGCAGGCGGCTGGTGACCAGCGTGGCGCTCAGGGTGTGGAGCAGCGCGCAGGACAGCTCGAGGTTGGCCTCGGCGTTCTCGAACCGGATGGGGTTCACCTTGTGCGGCATCGTGGACGAGCCGGTGGCCCCCGCGACGGGGATCTGCACGAACACCCCGCGGGAGATGTACGTCCACACGTCGGTCGCGAGGTTGTGCAGCACGCGGTTGAACCGGGCGACGTCGGCGTACAGCTCGGCCTGCCAGTCGTGCGACTCGATCTGCGTGGTCAGCGGGTTCCACGTGAGGCCGAGGTGCTCGACGAACGTGCGGCTGACCTCGGGCCAGTCGGCGTCGGGGACGGCCACGACGTGCGCGCCGTACGTGCCGGTCGCGCCGTTGAGCTTGCCCAGGTACTCCGCGCCCGCGACCCGGCGGAGCTGCCGGCGCAGCCGGTGCGCGAGGACCGCGAGCTCCTTGCCGAGGGTGGTCGGGGTGGCGGGCTGCCCGTGGGTGAGCGCGAGCATCGGCACGTCGGCGAGGTCGCGGGCCATCGTCGCGAGGTCGTCGACCAGGCCGGTCGCGGCGGGCAGCCACACGTCGCGCACCGCGCCGCGGACCATGAGCGCGTAGGACAGGTTGTTCACGTCCTCGCTGGTGCAGCAGAAGTGCACGAGCTCCGACACGGACGGCAGCACGGTCTCGCCGAGGACCGCCGGCGCGGCCGCGATCTTCTCCTTGAGGTAGTACTCGACGGCCTTCACGTCGTGCACGGTCGTCCGCTCGAGCTCGGCGAGCCGGGCGACGTCCGCCGCCCCGAAGTCCGTGACGACCGCCCGCAGGTAGGCCTGCTCCGCGTCGGACAGCGCCGGGGCGCCCGGGACGACGCCGTGCGTGGTCAGGTGGATCAGCCACTCGACCTCGACGTGCACCCGCTCGCGGTTCAGCGCCGCCTCGGACAGGTGGTCCACGAGGGGGGCGACGGTCCGCCGGTACCGGCCGTCGAGCGGGCCGAGCGCCAGGGGCGGCTCGACGTCGGCCAGCGGGCGGCGGGCAGCGGGGGCGAGGTCGGTCGCGGGCATGGCCCGCATCCTCCCACGGACGGGCGCACCGGGGCCGGGGCCGACCGGGGAGGCGCTCTCCCGCGACGCCTCAGGCCGGGCCCCGGGCTGCCGATGGGGACACCACTCAGGGGGAGCCGCGCGGAGCAGACGCCGGCGGGCGTGCGGGGACGAGGGGTACGACATGGCGCTGCTCGGGCGACGGGGACGCGGGGCCGGGACGCCGGAGACCGCCGGCGGCGACGTGGGCCGGGAGCTGCGCGCGCTCGACGACGTGGTGCGGGCGCTCGGCGCGCTGCGCGGGGACTGCGGGCTGCCGGAGGTGCTCGAGGTCGTGCGCACCGGCCTGGGCTACGACTACGGCTCGGCCTGGGTCGTGGACGACGCGCGCGGCGACCTCGCGTTCGTGGCGCAGTCGGGGGAGCTGTCGGCGGCGGTGTCGCGGATGTCGCCCGGCTTCCGGATGCCGAAGGGCGTCGGCCTGTGCGGGCTGGCGTGGCAGCGGGACGGCGTCCTCGTGCTGGCGGACGCCCGGGAGCACCCCGCGACGTGTGAGCGCGGGGAGCAGGCGGTCCGGGACGGCGCCCGCGGGGCGATGACGATGCCGCTGTGGCGCGACGGCCGGGTCGTGGCGGTGCTGGACTTCGCGTCCCGCGAGGTGCGCGGCGAGGGGCCGGACCAGGTGCTCGTGCTCGACGTGCTGGCCCGGACGGTGTCGCAGACCCTCGAGGCCCGGCGGTCCGCGGCGGAGATCGCCCAGGTCGCGCGCGACCAGCAGGCCGTGACGACGTCGGTCACCCGGGTCGGCGCGTGCGCCGACGAGGAGGCGGCGCTCCGCACCGCCCTGGACACCGTCCGCGAGGAGTTCGGCTGGGACTACGGCTCGTACTGGGCGGTGGACCCGGAGGCGCGCGTGCTGCGGTTCCAGGTGGAGTCCGGCACGGCGGGGGAGGAGTTCCGCCGGGTCACCCTGTCCGCGAGCTTCGCGGAGGGCGTCGGGCTGGCCGGCCGGGCCTGGCGGGCGCGGGACCTGGTGTTCGTGCGCGACCTCGGCGAGCTGACCGACTGCGTGCGCGCCCCGGCGGCCCAGCGCGCGGGCGTGCGGTCCGGGGTGTGCCTGCCGGTCGTCGTCGGCGACGAGGTCGTCGGCACCATGGACTTCTTCACGACGCAGACCATCGAGCTGAGCGACAGCCGCCGCGGCTCGCTGCGCAACGTCGCCCGGCTGGTCTCGCAGCGGCTGGACATCCTGCGGGCGGCGGCCCGCGACCGGGCGGCGTCGGAGGCGCTGCTCGGCAGCGTCGCGCGGCTGTCGGAGAGCGCGGCCGAGGCGGCGCGGGTGGCCGAGGAGGCGGTCGCGCAGACCGCCGCGATGGCGGAGGAGGTCCGGACCCTGGAGGAGTCGTCGTCGGCGGTGGGCGACGTGATCCGCGTGATCTCGTCGATCGCGGACCAGACGAACCTGCTCGCGCTGAACGCGACGATCGAGGCGGCCCGCGCCGGGCAGGCCGGGCGCGGGTTCGCGGTGGTGGCCACGGAGGTCAAGGACCTGGCGGGCGGCACGTCCGCGGCGACCTCCCGCGTCGAGCAGCAGGTCGCCGACATCCAGGCGAACACCGGCGCGGTGTCCCGGGGCATCGACGCGGTGAGCACGACGATCGGCCGGATGGACGAGGTGCAGGCCCGCATCGGCGAGGTGCTGGACGAGCAGCGGGAGATGGCGCGGGCGTTCCGGGCGTCCTGAGCGGTCAGGCCTCGCCCGGGTCGAGGTGCAGCAGGCACCAGCCGGGGCCGGCGAACGGCGTGAGGTCGGTCGCCGTGACCGGTCCGCCCGCGCGGGCGAGCACCGTCCGGGCGAGCCCGAGGTGCACGGCGCAGACGACGTCCGCGCGCTCGCGGGCCAGGTCGAGCACCGGGCACCGCCGCAGCCGCACCGCCGTCCCGTCGGGCCGGACCTCCGGGTCGTAGCCGAGCCGGGCGAAGTGCGCGCCGAGCGCGGCGAGCTGGCCCTCGCGGGCGGCCGCCGGGTCGTCGGCCGCGACGCCGGCGGCGGTCGGCGGGGTCCCGGCGAGCGCGACCGCCGCCTCGGCCGCCGCGGACCCGGGCGCCGCGAGGTCCCGCCCGTATCCCGCCAGCAGCACGCGGCTGAGGTGCTCGCGCACCCAGCGCTCGCCGTCGCCGGGCTCGTTCGCCGCGGCGTACAGGGTGTGCGGGCGGCCGCGGGCGTGCCGGTTCTCGACGGTCCGCTCGACCAGGCCGGTGTCGACCAGCGCGGCCAGGTGCTCGCGCGCGGTGCTGACCCCGAGGCCGACCTCGGCGGCGAGGTCCTGGACGGTGACGGGGACCGCCGCGCGCCGCAGGGCCTGGAGCAGCGCGGCGCGGCTGGGCACCGCGAGCACCCGGTGCCGCACCGCGTCGTCGGCCGGGCCCGGCGGCGGCGGGGGCGTCGGCCCCAGGCGGGTCACCGCGCGGCGTCCCGGAACCGGTCGAGCGCGATCCGGGCGAGCAGCGGGTGCGGGCCGAGCGGCGCGGTGACCACGTCGGCACCGGCCCCGGCGAGGGCGCCGTGGAAGTGCCCGGGCGCCAGCAGGTACGACGCGACGACGACGCGGCGCGCGCCCGTCGCCCGCGCGGCGGCCACGGCGTCCCCGACCGACGGGCGTGCGGCGGCGCCGTAGCCCACCGTGACCGGCCCGGGCCAGCGGGCGCGCAGCCCGGCCAGCACCTCGGCGACGGCCTCCGCGGCGGCGGGGTCGGAGGAGCCGGCGGCGGCGAGCACCACGGCGTCGTCCGCGGTCGCCCCGGCCTCGGTCAGCCGCTCGACGAGGATCGTCACCAGCCGGTCGTCCGGCCCCAGCGGACCGGCTGCGACCGCGGGCCGGCGGGCGACCGCGGCGCCGATGTCGTGCCGCACGTGGAACCCGGTGGACAGCAGCAGCGGCACGACCACGGCGACGCCGCCCGCGCGCACCGCGTCGCCGACCGCCGGGCCGACCGCGGGCTCCTGGACGTCGACGAACGCCTCGCGCACCGGGGTGCCGCCGACGAGCGCCCGCAGGTCCTCGACCACGGACCGCACCACGGCCCGGCCCGCCTCGCTGCGGGTCCCGTGCGCGCACGCCACGAGCACCGCGCCCCCGGCCTCAGACACCGGCGACCGCCCGGCGCTCCTCGCGGGTCGGCAGCGCGACCGCGCGCCCGGGGCTGCCCGGGTCCAGGAACCCGGGCCGTGCGACCTCGCCCACGACGACGACGCCCGGGGACCGGATGCCGGCCGCCGCGCAGACGGCGGGCAGGTCGGCCAGGGTCGCGCGGACGGCGCGCTCGCCGGGCAGGGTGGCGCGGGCGACCACCGCGGCCGGGGTCGCCGGGTCGACGCCGCCGTCGAGCGCCTGGGCCACCAGGTCGCCGAGCGTCGCGACGCCCATGAGCACCACGACGGTGACGTCCGGCCGGCGCAGCGCGTCCAGGTCCAGGTCCGTGAACGGCCAGTGGCCGTTGACCACGTGCACCCGGTCGCTCGTGCCGCGGTGGGTCACGGGGATGTCCGCGGCGCCGGCGGCGGCGATCGCGGAGGTCACGCCGGGCACCACGCGCACCGGCACCCCGGCGGCGCGGCAGGCCAGCACCTCCTCGCCGCCGCGGCCGAACAGGTACGGGTCGCCGCCCTTGAGCCGGACGACGCGGTTCCCGGCGCGGGCCTCGTCGACGAGGATCCGCTCGATGCCCTGCTGCGACACGTGCGCGGCGCCCGGGGCCTTGCCGACGGGGACCACGCGGACGTGGTCGCCGAGGTCGTCCAGCACCGCGGCCGGGCCGAGGCGGTCCGCGACGACGACGTCGGCCTGGGCGAGCAGGGTGCGGGCGCGCACCGTCATGAGGCCGGGGTCGCCGGTGCCGCCGCCCACGAGGGCGACCTCGCCGGGGTGCAGCACGTCGGGGCCGGTGGCGCCGCCGCGCACGGGCCGCAGGTCGGCATCGGCCGTGCCCGCGACCAGGGAGGCGACCAGCGCGTCCCGGACGGCGGCGGCGCGGCGGGGGTCGGCCGCGCCCTCGGACAGCACGCCGACGCGCAGGCCCGCGACCTCGGCGGCGGCGGGCAGGCGGGCGCTGCCGCGCTCCGCGTCGGAGGCCACCACGCAGAACAGCCGGCGGTCCTCGGCCCAGCGGGCCAGGTCGGCGTCCACCGCGGCGTCGCCGGTGCACGCGAGCACCAGCCAGACGTCCGCGAGGTCGTCCGCGGCGACGGGGCGCCGGTGCACGGTCAGCCGGCCCTCGGCCGCCCAGGCGGCGAGCTCGTCGGTGACCTCCGGCGCGACGACGCGCACGCAGGCGCCCGCCGACAGCGCCGCACCGGCCCGGCGCGCGCCGACCGGCCCGCCGCCCGCCACCAGCACGGGCCGGCCGGTCAGGTCGAGCCCGGCGAGCAGGGTCACGTCGTCACCACCAGCACGTCGCCGTCCACGACGAGGACGGGGTAGGTCCGCAGGTCGACGGGCTCCTTGCCGACGGCGTCCAGGCAGGCGCCGGTCATCAGGTCCCACACCTGCTTGTACATGGGGGACGTGACCGTGGGGACCCCGTCGACGTCGCCGACGATGCCGCGGCTGAGCACGTTGGCCCCGCAGAACGGGTCGTGCTGCTGCACGGCGAGCACGCGGTCGTCCGCGAGGCGGAACAGGGCCACGCGGTGCTCGCCGATCAGGGCGCCGGAGCCGCGCTCGGGCAGCAGGTCGGTCAGGCGGCAGACGCGGGTGGCGCCGTCGGTGTCGGTGCTCGGCGGGGTCACGGCTGGGTCTCCAGGGCTCGGGCGGTGCGCAGGTCGGGGACGCCGTGCTCGCCGGGGCGGGCCGGGCGGGCCTGGCCGCGCTCGGGCACGTACGCCAGGTCGGGGTCGCCGACGCCGGGGGCGTTCACGTACGGGGTGAACCGGCGGAGCTTCTCCGGGTCCTCGAGGGTGGTGCGCCACTCGTCGGCGTACGACGCCACGTGCCGCTCGATCTCGGCGTCCAGCTCGGCGCCGATGCCCTCGGAGTCCTCGACGACGACGCGCCGCAGCTCCTCGATGCCGCCCGGGAACCCGGCGACGAACGGGGCCGTGCGCTGCAGCCGGTCGCCGCGCCGCACGTAGAGCGCGAGGAACCGGTCGACCACCTGGATCATGCGCGCGTCGTCCAGGTCCTCCGCCAGCAGGTCGGCGTGCCGGGGCGTGAAGCCGCCGTTGCCGCCGACGTAGACGTTCCAGCCCTTCTCGGTGGCGATGACGCCGACGTCCTTCGCGCGGGCCTCGGCGCACTCGCGGGCGCAGCCGGAGACGCCCATCTTGAACTTGTGCGGGGCGCGCAGGCCGCGGTACCGCAGCTCGAGCCGCACGGCCATCGACGCCGAGTCCTGCACGCCGAACCGGCACCACGTGGCGCCGATGCAGGTCTTCACCTGCCGCAGGGACTTGCCGTACGCGTGCCCCGACTCGAAGCCGGCGTCCACCAGGCGCCGCCAGATCTCCGGCAGCTGGTCCTGCCGGGCGCCGAACATGCCGATCCGCTGCGCGCCGGTGATCCGGGTGAACAGGCCGAAGTCGCGGGCGACCTCCGCGAACGCCAGCAGCTTCTCCGGGGTGACCTCGCCCCCGGGCATCCGCGGGACGACCGAGTACGTGCCGTCCTTCTGCAGGTTCGCGAGCAGGTGGTCGTTGGTGTCCTGCAGCGGCGCCTGGTCCGAGGACAGCACGTGGCCGATGCCGAGCGACGCGAGGATCGAGGCGACCACCGGGCGGCAGATCGCGCAGCCGCGGCCCCGGCCGTGCCGGCTCACGACCTCGGTGAACGTCCGCAGGCCCTCGGTCCGGACCAGGGCGAACAGCTCGGCGCGAGACATCGCGAAGTGCTCGCACATCGCGGACGACACCTCGAAGCCGGCCTGCTCGAGCGTCGTGTTGACGACCTTCGTCAGCAGGGGGACGCACGACCCGCAGACCGTGCCCGCGCGGGTGCAGGTCTTCACCTCGCCGACGGTGCGGCAGCCGTGCTCGGTCACCGCGGCGCGCACGGTCCCGGCGGTCACGTTCGAGCACGAGCAGAGGACGACGTCGTCCGGCACGTCGGTGACGACCGGGCCGCCGCCCTGGGCCAGGAACGCCGACGGGTCCGCGCCGAGCGGCCGGCCGAGCAGGGGTCGCAGCTGCGCGTACAGGTCGGTGTCGCCGACGAACACGCCGCCGAGCAGCAGCCGCGCGTCGTCCGAGACCACGAGCTTGCGGTAGGTGCGGGCCACGGGGTCGGCGAACGTCACCTCCAGCGCGCCCGGCGTCAGGCCGAGCACGTCGCCGAAGGACGCCGCGTCGACGCCGGCGCCCTTGAGCTTCGTGCCGTCCGGGGTCCGCGCGTAGGAGCGGATGCCGCCGCAGAGCTGGTCGACGACGACGTCCGCCATCGCGTTGCCCGGGGCGATCAGGCCGGCGCACTCGCCGTCCACGCTCGCGCACTCGCCGATCGCCCAGACCGCGGGGTCGGACGTCCGGCAGGTCGGGCCGACGACGACGCCGCCGCGCTCCGCGACCGCGAGCCCGCACTCCCGGGCCAGGCGGTCGCGCGGGCGGATGCCGGTCGAGTAGACGAGGACGTCGACGTCGAGGGTGTCGCCGGTCGTGAGGACCAGGCCGCCCACGGCGCCGTCCCCGGTCGCGAGCACGCGCTCGGCGCCGGCGCCCGTCCGCACGTCCATCCCGCGCTCGGTCACGAGCTGGCGGAGCGTCTCCCCGCCGCCCGCGTCGAGCTGGACGGCCATCAGCCGGTCGGCGAACTCCACGACGGCGGGCTGCGCGACGCCGAGCGTCTGCAGCGCCGCGGCGGCCTCCAGGCCGAGCACGCCGCCCCCGACGACGGCCCCGCGCAGCGGGCGGCCCAGCGCCGCGGACCGGTCCCGGACCCAGGACTGCAGGTCCGCGATGTCGCCGAGCGTCCGGTAGCAGAGCACGCCGGGCAGGTCGGTGCCCTCGGTGCGCGGGACCCAGGGGCGCGAGCCCGTGGCGAGGACGAGGGTGTCGTAGTGCTCGACGCGGCCGCGGTGCGTGGTCACGGTCTGCGCGGCGAGGTCGATCGCGATGACCCGCTCGTCCACGACGAGGGTCACGCGCTCGTCGTCCCACGGCGACGGGTCCAGCGTCAGGCTCTCGACGGTCCGGCCGCCGACGACCTCGGACAGGTGCACGCGGTCGTACGGGCGGTGCGGCTCCTCGCCGATGACGGTCATCCGCCACGGCGGCGCGTCCGCGCGGGAGCACAGCTGCTCCGCGAAGCGGTGGGCGACCATGCCGCCCCCGACGACGACGACGTGCCCCGGACCGACTGCTGCGCTGTGCATGCGCCGAGTTTTCAACGGCCGGGAGCGTCTTTATTGGGTCGAACGGCCCAGCGGCGGGGCTGACCAGCCCACAGGCCGCGCGGTGGATCCCCTGGGGCCGGCACGCCGAGGCGTGTCCGCGCCGGTGGGGCCACCCGGCAGGAGGTCGTGCCCCCGGCCGGTGGCGGGCCCGCACCTGCCACCGGCCGGGGGCCGCTCCGACGTTCCTCCTTCGGTCCGGTGCGGGAGGACGGGTCGTGTCAGCGATGCCTCCGGCCGGCGACGGTCCCGCACCCGTCGCCGACCGGAGGCGTTCACGCCCGGGCGGTCAGAGGGCCGTCCGGGGGAGACGACGGAGCAGCAGCCCGAGGGCCACCAGCGCCGCCGCCGTCAGGGAGAGCACCGCGGCCGGGGCGCCCGTCGGGGCGAGGGCCGCGGGTGCGAGGCGCACACCCGCCGCGGCGGACGCGTCGAGCGCGGCCGCCACGTCCGCCGCGGCGAGGACCGCGGAGGTGACGGCGGAAGCCGGGGTGGCGGTGCCGTCGGGGGTGGTGCCGGTGCCGGGCGTGGTGCCCGGGGTGGTGGTGCCGGTGCCCGGGTCCGCGACCGTCGCGTCGCCGCCGACGCCGAGCGCCAGGCCGCCGAGCGTCACCGGGACGGAGACCGGCACCGCGAGCCCGAGGCGCGCGAGCAGCCCCTCGCCGGAGCCGGCGCCGACGGTGGCGGCCGGGGCGTCCGCGGCGGTGCCGGACGAGCCGGCGATCGCGGAGTCCCCGAGCAGGCCGACGGCCAGGCTGCCGACGGTGACCGGGATGCTGATCGGCGCGGCGGCGCCGGTGCCCGAGGCGATCCCGGCGGAGTCGCCGCCGCCGACCGTGGCGGCCGGGGCGTCGGAGGCCGGCGCGGTGCCGTCGTCCGGCCCGGTCCCCGTGACGGCGGCGTCGCCCAGGACGCCGAGCGCCACGGAGTCGACCGTCACCGGGACGCCGACCGGCACGGCGACGGCCGTGCCGGAGGCGAGGCCCTCGCCGTCGCCCTGCTCCACCGTGGCGGAGGGGGCGGCCGCGGGGGCCGGGGTGCCGGATCCGGCGACCGCCGCGTCCCCGAGGACGCCGACCGCGACGGCCGACACGTCGACGGGCACGTGCACCGGGGCGGCGACCTCGGTGCCGGAGACGGCGCCCCCGGCGGACCCGCCGGGCACCGACGCCGTGGGCGCGGGTGCGGGGTCCGCCGGGGCGCCGCCGGCCCCCGTCACGGTGGCGTCGCCGAGAAGGCCGGCGGCGAGACCGGACACCTCCACGGGGACGTCGACGGGGGCCTGGATGCCGAGGCCGGCCAGGAGGCCGTCGTCCTCGGCGGCATGGGCCGCGACCGATCCGGCGACGACGAGGCCGCCGGTCAGGAGCGCGGTGTGGATCGCTCGTCTGACAGCTGTGTGCATGGTCCTGCTCCCTGCGTTGAGTCGGGTGCGCCGCGCTGCGGCGCGGTGGCCGGACGGCGGCTGACGTGCCGCCGGGGGCCGGACTCAGGCAGGGAAGACGGGGACCTCGCGCAGGCGGAGGGGCAGCTCGACGCGGCCCCGGGCCGCGGCCACGAGGCGGGAGGCGCCGAGCACGAGCACGGCGGCGGTGAGGACGGCCAGCACGTCGCCGCCGCCGGAGGTGCGCAGCGGGCTGCCGCTGGATCCGGTGCCCGTGCCGGAAGGGGCAGGGGTGCCGGGCGCCGGCGGCGCGGGGCGGTCGGAGCCCGCGGGGGTCGCCGGCGCGGGCGCGGACGCGTCGCCGGGCACCGCGGCGCCGGCGGCGGCCGGCGGGTGCGCGGCGGGTGCGCGGTCGACCGCGGCGGGTGCGGTCGGTCCCGTGCCGGGGCCGGATCCGTCACCCCAGGGCCCGAAGGGCGTGGCGGCGCGGTCCGGGCCCGCGGGGACCGCGGGGGCCACCGGCGCGGCCGGGGTGCCCTCGGGCGCGGGTGCGGCGGGCGGCAGCACGCCGGGCAGGACGGGCCGCAGGACCTGCACCACCGGGGCGAGGACGGTGCCCAGGGGCGTGCCCTCGAGCGCGTCGGCCACCGGCGTCAGCGCGGCGTCGGTGACGGGTGCCGTCACGGGCCGCAGGGCCGGCGCGAGCCCGGCGGCGACGGGGCCGAGACCCGGCGTCACCAGGTCGAGGAGCGGGCCGACGAGGCCCTCGGCGGCCGGGGTGACGACGGGGCGCAGCGGCTCGGTGGCCTGCGCCGCGGGTCCGACGACGTCGTCCGCGAGCGCCTCGACGGCCGGGGCCACCGCGTCCGCCACGGGTGCGACCACCGGGTCGCCCAACGCGGTCGGGACGTGGGCGAGCGCGGTGCCGAGGGCGGCGGGGGCGGTCGGCCGGGCGGCCTCGGCGGCCGGCGGCGTGGTGGACGCGGGTGCGGCGGGTGCCGCCGGCGGGGCGGGTGCGGCGGCCGGGGCTGCGGCGGCCGGGGGCGCGGCGGGCCGGGCAGGGGCGGCGGGCCGGGCCGGGGTGGCGGGGGGCGGCGCGGGGACCGCCCGCTGCGCCACCGGCGCCACGACGTGCTCCGTGACCGGCTGCACGACGGCGCCGACCGCGTCCCGGACCCCGCCGAGCAGCGCGCTCACGGGCCCGGCGGGCGGTGCGGGCGCCTCCTGCGCGGAGGCGGCCGGCGCGAGGCCGACGGCGGCGGCCCCGGCGAGGGCCAGCCCCCCGGCGGCGTACAGGCCCCGGCGGAGCCAGCGGGACGCGACGGAGCGCACGCGCGGTGCACTGCTCGGTCGCGTCGGCATGGCGACTCCCCCGGGTCTCCTGCGGTCGGCCGCGCCGTCTCTGGCGCGACCTCGACCCGACCGACGGTAGGAGCGCCCGCGGACGTCGGCAACGGCGGCTTACTCCGGTCGGGTGACCCCGGCCCGCTGACGTGCGCCGACGCGGGGGCCCGCTCGGCCCCGCCGAGAGAGGTCCGGCGGAGTGGCCCGGCGGGGTGAGGGGGATGGGCGGCGTGGCGGCGTCGCGGTCAGTCGCGGCTGCGCGGGATCGCGACGCTCAGCGCGAAGGAGACGACCGACACGATGAGCGCGCCGACGAACGCGTCGCCGAAGTCGTCGATCCGCAGGCCCCACGAGGTCTGCTCGGTGATCCACGCGGTGAGCATGAGCATCAGCGCGTTCACGACCAGCGTGAACAGGCCGAGCGTGAGGATGTAGAGCGGGATGGACAGCACCGCCACGATCGGCTTCACCACGGCGTTCACGATGCCGAAGACCAGGGCGACCAGCAGGATCACCCCGATGCGCCCCCAGGTGGTGTCGGCGCCGATGATGCTGATGCCGGGCAGGAGCACCTCGGCCAGCCACAGGGCGACGCCGCTGATCAGGACGCGCAGCACGAAGCTCATGGATCGATCCTGCCATCCGCGGCCCTGACGCGGCAGGGTCCGGGCGTGCGGGCCCGTCCCGGCGCGCGTCCGCCTGCTGACCGGCCGCGCGGCCGGGGGGTGGCCCGGTGGCATCCTGGCGGGCGTGAAGCGCGTCCCCCTGCGTCCCGCCCTCGCCTCCCTGCCGCCGTACGTCCCCGGTGCGCGCGCCCCCGTCGGCGCGGCCGCGTACAAGCTGTCGTCGAACGAGAACCCGTACCCGCCGCTGCCGTCCGTGGTCGCGGCGATCGCGGACGGGGCCGTGGACGTGAACCGCTACCCGGACATGTACGCGACCGAGCTGACCGAGGCCGTGGCCGCGCACCTCGGCGTGCAGCCGGACCAGGTCGTCGCGGGCTGCGGGTCGGTCGCGGTGCTGGGGCACGTCCTGGCGGCGTTCTGCGACGCGGGCGACGAGGTCGTGCACGCGTGGCGGTCGTTCGAGGCCTACCCGATCATGGTCACGCTCGCGGGGGCGACCGGCGTCCCGGTGCCCGTCCGTGCGGACGGCCGGCTGGACCTGCCGGCGATGGCCGCCGCCGTCACCGAGCGCACCCGGGTCGTCCTGGTCTGCACGCCGAACAACCCGACCGGCCCGGCGGTGCACGCCGACGAGCTCGACGCCTTCCTCGCGGCCGTCCCGCCCGACGTGCTGGTGGTGCTGGACGAGGCGTACGTGGAGTTCGTGCGCGACCCCGACGCGCCGGACGGTCTCGCTGTGCTGGCCGCGCACCCGAACGTGGTGCTGCTGCGGACCTTCTCGAAGGCGTACGGGCTCGCGGGCCTGCGGGTCGGGTTCGCGGTCGCGGAGGCGCGGCTCGCGGCGGGCATCCGGGCGGCGTCGACGCCGTTCGGGGTGTCGCACCTCGCGCAGCTCGCGGGCGTCGCCTCCCTCCAGGCCGCGGACGAGCTCCTGGACCGGGTGGACCGCATCGTCCGGGAGCGCACCCGGATGCTCGCGGGGCTGCGCGCGCACGGCTGGGACGTCCCGGACAGCCAGGCGAACTTCGTCTGGCTGGGCATCGGCGACGACACCGCGCGGTTCGCGGCCGAGGCGACCCGGGCGGGCGTGCTGGTGCGGCCGTTCGCGGGCGACGGGGTGCGCATCAGCGTCGGCGAGCCCGAGGCGACGGACGTCGTGCTCGAGGTCGCGCGGGAGCTGCGCCGCTGACCCCCGCCACCGGCTTGCGGGCGGCGGCTGCTCGCCTATGCTGCCGAGCAGCGCAGGGAGGGTGGGCCGGGTGACGGAGAGCACGACCCCCGACGGGACCATCCCGTCGGGCTGGCCCGGCCACGTCCCCGACCCCGCCGACCCGGCCGGCGACGGGCAGATCGCGCTCCTCCTGGTCGAGGACGACGACGGCGACGCCCTCCTGGTCGAGGAGCACCTCGCCGACGCGGGGCTCGACGTGCTGCTCCGGCGGGCCCGGACCCTGGACGAGGCGGTCGCGCGCCTGGACGTCGACTGCGTGCTGCTCGACCTCGGCCTGCCCGACGCGGTCGGGCTGGGGGCGCTCGAGCGGCTGCTCGCCGCGGGTGCCCCGGCCGTCGTCGTGCTCACGGGCCGCACCGACACCGGCACCGGCCTGCAGGCGGTGTCGGCGGGCGCGCAGGACTACCTCGTCAAGGGCGAGGTCGACGGCGAGCTGCTCGGCCGGTCCGTGCGGTACGCCGTCCAGCGCCGCCGGCTCGAGGCGGTCGACCGCGCGCTCTACCGGAGCATGGTCCGCGCCGAGGAGACCTTCCGGTTCGAGAGCGCGCTGCTGCCGCGCCCGGCGGTCCGCGACGCGCGGCTGGAGGTCGGCGTCGGCTACCGCGCGGGCCGCGACGGCGTGCTGGGCGGGGACTTCTACGACGTGGTGGAGCGGCCGGACGGCACCGTGCTCGCGGTGATCGGCGACGTCTGCGGGCACGGCCCCGACGAGGCGGCGCTCGGCGCGGTGCTCCGCACGGCCTGGCGGACGCTCGTGCTCGCGGACACCCCGGTGGCGGACCTGCTGCCTCTGGTCGAGCGGGTGCTGCAGTCCGAGCGGGCGCGCGACGAGATCTTCACGACGATGGCGATGGTCGTCGTGGCGCCGGAGCGGACCGAGGTCGACCTGTACCTCGCCGGGCACCCGGTGCCGTTCCTGCTCGGCGACCCGGGCGCGGCCCGGCCGTCGGCGCTGCTGCCGACCGACCGCCGCGGGCGCGCGCTCGGCATCCCCGTGGACGGCACCTGGCTGCCGCGCCGGCTCGAGCTCGACGGCGCGTGGCGGCTGCTCATGTACACGGACGGCCTGCTGGAGGCGACGGTCGGCGGCACCGCGGACCGGATCGGCAAGTCCGGGCTGCTCGAGGTCGTCGACGGGTCGCTCGCCGCGCCGGACGACGGCGTCGTCGAGGACGTGCTGCGCGAGGTGCGGCGGCGGCACGGCGGCGACCTGGTCGACGACACCGCCGTCGTCGTGCTCGGCTGGGCGGGCGGCGCGTGACCGCCGCCCCCGCCGCCCCCGCGGCCCCGCGCGCCCGCGTGACGATCCGCCGCCGCCTCGGCCTCGCCCTCGTCGCCGCCGGCGTGCTGCTCGGCCTGGTGCTCGTCGGCTCCGGCGTCGCCCTGTGGCGGATGCTCGACGCGCAGGACCTGGTGACGGACCGGTACTTCACCGCGATCACGGACGCGGAGACCTCGTACACCCGGCTCGTCGACGCGGAGACGGCCGTCCGCGGCTACGCGCTGACCGGGTACGACGGCACGCTGGAGCCGTACGAGCGCGCCATGGACGCGACGTCCTCCCTCGCGACCGTCGCGGCCCCCGACGTCGCCGCCTCCCCCGCGGTGCGGGACGCCGCGGCCGCCGCCGTCGCCGCCGCCGAGCGGTGGGACGAGGAGTTCGCGCGCCCGACCATCGCCGCCGTCGCGGCCGGCGGGACCGCCGCCGTCAGCCCCGAGCAGATCGAGCAGGGCCGCGACCTGTTCGACGGGACCCGCACGGCCGTCGAGGCGTACCTCGACGTGCTGCGCGAGGGTCGCGACGAGGCCGCGTCCGACCTGGCCGCGTGGACCCGGATCGTCATCGGCTCGCTCGTCGCGCTGGTGGTGGCCGGCGTGGTCGCGGGCGCGGTGCTGTGGCGGACGCTGCGCGCCTGGATCACCGAGCCGCTGGACGCCCTCGCCGCCGACGCGCGGACGGTCTCGGCCGGCGACCTGCACCACGTCGTGCACGCCACCGGCCCCGGGGAGATCGCCGACCTGGCCGAGGCCGTCGAGCGGATGCGCCTGCACCTGGTCGCCCAGGTGCAGGAGGTCGAGCGCTCGCGGTCCGAGATCGCCGACGCGCACGACCGGCTGTCCGAGCAGGCGGAGGAGCTGCGCCGGTCCAACCGCGACCTCGAGCAGTTCGCCTACGTCGCCTCGCACGACCTGCAGGAGCCCCTCCGCAAGGTCGCCTCGTTCACGCAGCTGCTGCAGAAGCGGTACGGCGGGCAGCTGGACGAGCGCGCCGACCAGTACATCGGCTTCGCCGTGGACGGCGCGAAGCGCATGCAGCAGCTCATCCAGGACCTGCTCGGGTTCTCCCGGGTCGGGCGGCTCGGCGGCGAGCTGTCCGACGTCTCCCTGGAGCAGTCGCTCGCGGACGCGCTGGAGAACCTCGGCGGGCTCGTGGAGGAGACCGGCGCCGTCGTCACGCACGACCCGCTGCCGGTCGTCCGCGGCGAGCGGCCGCTGCTCGTGCAGCTGTTCCAGAACCTCGTCGGCAACGCGATCAAGTTCCGCGACCCGGGGCGTGCGCCGGTGGTCCGGATCACCGCCGCGCAGGTGGCAGACTCGTGGGAGCTCGAGTGCCGGGACAACGGGATCGGCATCGACCCGCAGTACGCGGAGCGCGTCTTCGTGATCTTCCAGCGGCTGCACCCCAAGGACGTGTACGAGGGCACCGGCATCGGCCTGGCCCTGTGCAAGAAGATCGTCGAGTACCACGGCGGTCGCATCTGGCTCGGCGAGCTCGACGGACCCGAGGCGCACGGCACCAGCATCCGCTGGACCCTGCCGGCCGCCGAGGAGCCCGCGCCGGACGCACCGGCCGGACCGGAGGAATCGGAGTGAACGTGGCACGCACCGGCAAGGTCATCGACGTCCTGCTCGTCGAGGACGACCCGGGCGACGTCCTCATGACGCGCGAGGCGTTCGAGGACAACAAGGTCGCCAACCGGCTCGCGGTCGTGTCCGACGGCGTCAGCGCGCTGGCGTACCTGCGCAAGGAGGGCGAGCACGCCGACGCCCGCACCCCGGACCTGGTGCTGCTCGACCTCAACCTGCCCCGGATGGACGGGCGGGAGGTCCTCGAGGCGATGAAGAACGACGACGCGCTGCGCAGCATCCCCGTCGTCGTCCTCACGACGTCGGAGGCCGAGGAGGACGTGGTGCGGTCGTACTCGCTGCACGCCAACGCCTACGTCACCAAGCCCGTGGACTTCGAGCGGTTCATCGAGGTCGTCCGGCAGATCGACGAGTTCTTCGTCGAGGTCGTGCGCCTGCCGCAGCGCTGAGCGCGGCGCCCGCGAGGCGGGCGAGGATGCTGGTCGCCATGGCTGAGGACTGGACGGACGACGAGGTCTGGTAGTGGCTCACCGGCGGGGTCGGCATCGTCCTCGTCGCCGTGGTGTGGCTGCTCCTGCTGATCGCCTACATCCGCGTGATCCAGAAGGCCGGGTACTCCGGCCGGTGGGTCCTGCTGGGCCTGGTCCCGGTGGTGAACCTCGTGATGTTCGTGGTGTTCGCGTACTCCCGGTGGCCGGTGCAGCGCGAGGTCGACGAGCTGCGCCTGCGCGCCGGCCAGGGCGGCCCCCCGCGCTGACGCCCGGGGGTTGTCGGGACCCCACAACGGGGGACGTCCCGTCTTGACGCGCCCCGGGGCCTCGGACCTACGGTTGCGTAGCCTACGCTGGCGTAGGTTGCGACAGGCCCCCCGGTCCCCGGGCGGGCGCCCCCAGGCGAAGGAGTACCGCGTGAGCCCCAGCGGTCCGCTCACCGACGACGGCCTGGTCCAGCTGCTCACCCCCGCGGGCGAGCGCGTGGACCACCCCGACTACGCACCCCGGGTCGCGCACCTCGACGCCGGCGCCCTGCGCGGGCTGTACCGCGACATGGTGCTGGTCCGGCGGTTCGACACCGAGGCGACCGCCCTGCAGCGGCAGGGCGAGCTCGGGCTCTGGGCGCAGAGCCTCGGGCAGGAGGCCGCGCAGATCGGCTCCGGCCGCGCGCTCGCCCCGCAGGACTACGTCTTCCCGTCCTACCGGGAGCACGGCGTCGCGCACACCCGCGGCCTCGACCTCACGCAGGTGCTCCGGCTGTTCCGCGGCATCGACCACGGCGGCTGGGACCCCGAGGAGTTCCGGTTCCACCTGTACACGCTGGTCATCGGCTCGCACACCCTGCACGCGACCGGGTACGCCATGGGCGTGCAGCGCGACGGCGACGTCGGCACCGGCGACCTCGCGCGGGACACCGCCGTCGTCACCTACTTCGGCGACGGCGCGACCTCCCAGGGCGACGTCAGCGAGGCGCTGGTCTTCGCCGCCGTGAACAACGCGCCGCTCGTGCTGTTCTGCCAGAACAACCAGTGGGCCATCTCCGAGCCGACGACCCGGCAGGCCCGCGTCCCGCTCGCGGCGCGCGGCCCCGGCTTCGGCGTCCCGAGCGTGCGGGTCGACGGCAACGACGTGCTGGCCTGCTACGCGGTCACCCTCGAGGCGGCCGAGCGCGCGCGGTCCGGCGGCGGCCCGACCCTGATCGAGGCGTTCACCTACCGGATGGGCGCGCACACCACCTCCGACGACCCGTCGCGGTACCGGTCCGCCGCGGAGGAGGAGTACTGGCGGCAGCGCGACCCGATCGACCGCCTGGAGAAGCACCTCGAGGCGGCCGGCGAGCTCCCCGCGGAGTTCCGCGCCGGGCTCGAGGCCGAGGCCGACGCCCTGGGCGAGCGGGTCCGCGTGACGGCCCGCGCGCTCGGCCGGCCCGAGACGAGCACCATGTTCGAGCACGTGTACGCGACGCCGCACAGCGTGGTGGACGCCGAGCGTGCCTGGTTCGAGCGCTACGAGGCGTCGTTCACGGGGGGCGGCAAGTGAGCCAGAAGCTGACGTTCGCCAAGGCGATCAACACGGGCCTGCGCAAGGCCCTCGAGCGGGACCCGAAGGTCCTCCTGATGGGCGAGGACATCGGCGCGCTCGGCGGCGTGTTCCGGGTGACCGACGGCCTCGCGAAGGACTTCGGCACCGACCGCGTCGTCGACACCCCGCTCGCGGAGTCCGGCATCGTCGGCACCGCCATCGGCCTCGCCCTGCGCGGCTACCGCCCGGTGTGCGAGATCCAGTTCGACGGGTTCATCTTCCCGGCGTTCGACCAGATCACCACCCAGCTGTCGAAGATGCACTACCGGTCCGCCGGGCGGCTGAACCTGCCCGTCGTCATCCGGGTCCCGTTCGGCGGCGGGATCGGCGCGGTCGAGCACCACTCCGAGTCGCCCGAGGTGCTGTTCGCGCACACCGCCGGCCTCCGGGTGGTCAGCCCGTCCGACCCGCAGGACGCGTACACGATGATCCAGCAGGCCATCGCCTCGCCGGACCCCGTGATGTTCTTCGAGCCGAAGGGCCGCTACTGGGAGAAGGGCGAGGTCGACCTCGACGCCGACCCGCTCGACGCCCCCTCGACGCTCGACGGCGCCCGGGTGCTGCGCCGCGGCACGGACGTCACCCTCGTCGCCCACGGACCGACCGTCGCGACCGCGCTCAAGGTCGCCGACGCCGCCGCGTCCGAGGGCCGGTCCGTCGAGGTCGTCGACCTGCGCGCCATCTCGCCGCTCGACATCACGACCGTCGCCGAGTCGGTGCGCCGCACCGGGCGCTGCGTCGTCGTGCACGAGGCCCCGGTGCTGTACGGCACGGGCGCCGAGGTCGCCGCGCGCGTCACCGAGGAGTGCTTCTACCACCTGGAGGCCCCGGTGCTGCGCGTCGGCGGGTTCCACACCCCGTACCCCGTCGCCAAGCTCGAGCACGAGTACCTGCCCGGCCTCGACCGCGTCCTCGACGCCGTCGACCGGGTGCTCGCGCACTGACCGACTCGTCCCACCCGAGGGAGCACCACCCGTGCCGTCCTACCAGCAGTTCCGCCTCCCCGACGCCGGCGAGGGCCTGACCGAGGCCGAGATCGCCGCCTGGCACGTCGCCGTCGGGGACACCGTGGCGATCAACCAGACCGTCGTGGAGATCGAGACCGCGAAGTCCCTGGTCGACCTGCCGTCGCCGTTCGCCGGCGTCGTCACGCGGCTGCTCGTCGCCGAGGGGGAGACCGTCGAGGTCGGCACGCCGATCATCGAGATCGACACCGATCCCACCGGGGAGCACCCGGACGGGCCCGGGGCGACCGGGGTCGGGCCGGAGGTGCCGGTGCACGGGCCGACGTCGGACGCGGACCCGGTGGCGGCGGCGCCCGCGGCCCCCGCCGCTCCCGCGGAGGAGGCCGAGGAGGCCGGCGGCGCGGTGCTCGTCGGGTACGGGACGGCCGCGGCGCCGACGCGCCGCCGGGCGCGGTTCACCTCCGCCGAGGGCGACCCGGAGGCGGGGGCGCCCGCCGCCGCCGACGCCGGTGCCCCGGCGGTGCGGCCGACGACGGCCGGCCCCGGCGCGTCGAGGGCTGCCGCCGAGCCCGCGGCGCCGGTCGGCGCGCCCGCCGGGGAGCTCGCCGCGGCGTCCGGCCGCCGCGCGCTCGCCAAGCCGCCGGTCCGCAAGCTCGCCCGCGACCTTGGCGTGGACCTCGACTCCGTGCAGGCGACCGGACCGGGCGGCATCGTCACCCGCGAGGACGTCCTCGCCCACCAGGCCGCCGCCGAGGCGCGCCAGCTCGCGACCTACCCCGGCGACGACCAGCCGTGGCTCGCGTCCGGCACGGTCTCGCCCGACGGCCGGCAGACCCGCGTCCCGGTGAAGTCCGTGCGCAAGCGCACCGCGGAGGCCATGGTGACCTCGGCGTTCACCGCGCCGCACGTCACCGTGTTCCACACGGTCGACGTCACCCGGACGATGAAGCTCGTCGCCCGGCTGCGCGAGGACCGCGAGTTCCGGGACGTGCGCGTGACGCCGCTGCTCATCGCCGCCAAGGCGCTGCTGCTCGCCGTCCGCCGGCACCCCGACGTCAACGCGTCCTGGGACGAGGCCGCGCAGGAGATCGTCTACAAGCACTACGTGAACCTCGGCATCGCCGCGGCCACCCCGCGGGGGCTCGTCGTGCCGAACATCAAGGACGCGCACCGCCTCGGCCTGCACGACCTCGCGCTCGGGCTCGCCGACCTCACCGCGACCGCCCGCGCCGGCAAGACCACCCCGCGGGACATGTCCGACGGCACGATCACCATCACGAACGTCGGCGTCTTCGGCATCGACACCGGCACCCCGATCCTCAACCCCGGCGAGGCCGCGATCCTCGCGTTCGGCGCCATCCGCGAGCAGCCGTGGGTGCACAAGGGGAAGATCAAGGTCCGGCACGTCACGCAGCTCGCGCTGTCCGTCGACCACCGGCTGGTGGACGGGGAGCTCGGGTCGCGGGTGCTCGCGGACGTCGCGGCGGTGCTGGCCGACCCGGCGCAGGCGCTGGTCTGGGGCTGACGAGCCCCGTCAGGCGTCCAGGCGCGCGGCGACGTCCGCGGGGAAGCCGCCGGTCGCGACCGGCCCCCAGCGGGTCGGCGTGACCCGGATGAGCGACTTGCCCTGCACCCGCATCGCGGCGCGGTACTCGTCCCAGTCGGGGTGCTCGCCCGCGATGCACCGGTAGTAGTCCACCAGCGCGTCCTCGGCCTCGGGCATGTGCAGCACCTCGGCGTCCCCGTCGACCTGCACCCACGGGCCGTTCCAGTCGTCGGAGAGGACGACGACCGAGACGCGGGCGTCGCGCTCGGCGTTCACCGTCTTCGCGCGCCCCGGGTAGGTCGAGACGACGATGCGGCCCGACGCGTCGACGCCGCCGCTGACCGGGGAGACCTGCGGGCGGCCGTCGCGGCGGTTCGTCACCAGCAGCAGGTGGTGCCGCGGGCGGACGAAGTCGAGGAGCTCGGGCAGGTCGACGGCGCGGTTCGTCGCGATGGTGCGGGCCATGGGGTCGAGGGTAGGCGCGGCCCGCGCGGGGCGTCCCGTCGTCCGCGGGGGCGGGGGGCGTGCCGCGCACCGCCCCGGGGTGGAGAGCCTCGCCGCTCAGGCCGCGGCGCCGCCGCCCAGCGCGAGCAGGTCCACCGTGAGCGGCGCCAGCGGCAGCCGCCCCGCCTCCTCGGGCGTGACCCACACGGCCTCGGCGATCTCCGCGGTCGCGACCACGTCGGTCACCCCGTCCACGGCGAACACGTGCGCCTCGAGCCGGTGCCCCGGCTCGTTCGCGGCCGCCGCCTCGCGCCGCCCGACGGACCGCACCCGCGCGGGGTCGACGACGACGGCCAGCTCCTCGCCGATCTCCCGGACCACGGCGTCGCGCGGGTCCTCGCCCGGTTCGATCTTGCCGCCGGCCTGCATGTACGCCGCGGTGTCCCGCTTGCGCACGAGCAGCCACCGCCCGTCGGGGTCGGTGATGACGGCGGCGGCGATGCGGATCACGGGCTGGCTCACAGGACGTCATCCTGCCCGGGCGGCACCGGCCTCCGCCACGCTCGTCCACGCGTCGCCCGCGAGCACCAGGTGGTCGAGCAGCCGGACCCCGCAGTGCGCGGCCGCGTCGGCGACGGCCGCCGTGGCGTCCCGGTCGGCGGGCGCGGGCAGCGGCTCGTGCTCGTCGTGCCGGTGCGCGAGCGCGAGCGTCACCCCGCCGCGGCGCAGGGTCTCGGCGAGCACCTCGCGCACCGCGAACGGCCGGCCGTGCGCGACGGCCCCGGGGACGACGACCGCCCCGAGCAGCCGCGACGCCCGGTCGCCCGCGACGGCGACCACCCGCCCGTCGGCGGGGCCGCGGAGCAGGGGACCGGCGATCCGCGCGACGTCCGCGGGCGTGCGGACGGTCTCCCGGCGGTCGGTCGAGGTCCCGAACCGCCGGGCCAGCGCGAGGGCGGCGACGACCCGCGTGGCCTTGGCCGGGCCGACGCCCGGTGCGCCCAGCAGCGCCGCGGAGTCGGCGTGCGCGAGTCCGGCGAGCCCGCCGTGCGCGACGAGCAGGTCCCGGGCCGTGTCGAGGGCGCTCGACCCGCGCCGCCCGGACCCGAGCAGCAGCGCGACGAGCTCGACGTCGGACAGCGCGTCGGCCCCGAGCCGCAGCATGCGCTCGCGCGGCCGCTGCGCGGGGTCCAGGTCGGCGATCGTCACGGTCGTCACGTCCTCGACACTAGGGGCGGCCCGGGGCGCCGCCGCGGTTGTCCACAGGCCCGGTTTCCCCGCGGACGGGACGCAGGCCGCCATGATCGACCCGGCCACCGACACGACCGCCGGCGCGGCCGCCCGCGCAGCCGCGTGACGCCCGCCACCCCCGCAGCGGAGCGGCCGTCGCGCGGGTGATGATGGGGGCGTGACTTCCTCCGTGCGCCGGACCGGCGCGCCCCTGACCCTCGTGCTCCTGCCGGCGCTGCTCGCCCTGCTGGTGCTGCTGGCCGGCGCGCCCCGGGCGGCCGCGCACAACACCCTGCAGGGCACCGACCCGGCCGACGGCTCGACGGTGGACACCCCGCCGTCCCACGTCACGCTGACGTTCGGCCAGCCGGCGCAGGCGCTCGGCACCGAGGTCGTCGTGCTGGGCCCGGACGGGGCGGTCGCCAGCACGGGGTCCGCGGAGCTCGTGGACACCACGGTCGCGCAGGCGCTCGCCGGCGGCCTGGCGGCCGGCACGTACACCGTGCAGTGGCGTGTGACGTCGGCGGACGGGCACCCGCTGTCCGGCGAGCTCACCTTCACCGCTGCCGCGCCGTCGCCCGCCGCGACCGAGGCCCCGCCGACCGCCGACCCGACCGAGCCGGCCCCGGTCGCGCCGTCCCCGGCGGCCACGATCTCGGCGCAGCAGGAGGTCGTGGAGGACGAGGACGCCGGCCTGGAGGCGGGCGTCGTCGCCGCGATCGTCGTCGCGGTGCTGGCCGCGGGCGCGGTCGCGGTGTTCGTCGTGCGGGAGCGGCGCCGGTCGGGGACGGACCGGTCGGAGGACTGATGGCACCGGGCGTCGCCGCCGCACCTCGCCCCGCCCGCGCCGACCGGGCGGCGGACGGGGGCGACCGCGCGTCGTCGTGGCTGCGCCTGGTCGCGCTCGGCGTGGCGGCGGTCGCCGCCGTGGTCGCCGGGATGGCCTTCACGGGCGCCGCCGCCCCGACCGCGCTGCGCGACCCCGGGGCGCTCGTGCGCTGGGGGCTGCCGGTCGCGTCGACGGCCGCGGAGCTCGCGGCGTCCGCGACGCTGGGCGGCCTCGTCCTGCTCGCGACCGTGCTGGTCCGCCGGCAGGACGGCGCGGTGGTCCGCGCGGCCTCCGGCGTCACGGGGGTCGCCGCCGCGGTCTGGACGCTCGCCGCCGTCGTCGAGCTGGTCCTGACGTACGCGAACGTCGCCGGCCTGCCGCTGGACGACCCGGCCTTCGGCGGCGAGCTCGGGCAGTTCGTCTCGCAGTTCGAGCTGGGCCGGGTGCTGCTGTTCGTCGCGGTGGCCGCCGCCGTGGTGACCGCGCTCGCGCTGATGACGACGTCCCCGGTCGCGGCGGTGTGGACGGCGGTCCTGGTGCTCACGGCGCTGTGGCAGTCCGCGCAGACCGGGCACGCGGCGGGCGCGGCCAGCCACGACCTCGCGACGTCGTCGATGTACCTGCACCTGGTGGGCGCGGCGCTGTGGATCGGCACGCTGGTCGCGCTGTCCCCGCTGGCGCACCGGCTCGGCGCCGACCTCGCGCCGGCGGTCGCCCGGTTCTCCGTGATCGCGGGGTGGTCCCTGGTCGCCGTGGCCGTGTCCGGCGTCGTCAACTCCGTCATCCGGCTCGGCGCGTGGTCCGACCTGGGCTCCCGGTACGGCGTGCTGCTGCTGGTCAAGGTGGCGCTGTTCGGGGTGCTCGGGCTGCTGGGCCTGGCGCACCGCCGCCGGGTCGTCGGCCGCCTGGCCGGCGACGAGCGCGCGCCCGCGACGTGGCTGTTCTGGCGCCTGGTGCTGGTGGAGCTCGCCGTGATGGGCGCGGTGTCCGGCGTGGCCGTCGCGCTCGCGTCGTCGCCGCCGCCCGTGCCGGACGAGCCGATCGCGGACCCGACCCCGGCGGAGATCGTCACCGGCCACGCCCTGCCGCCGCAGCCGGGCACGGCCGAGTGGCTGACGCAGTGGCGGTGGGACGTGCTGCTGGCGAGCGCGGCCGTCGCCGGCCTGGTCGTCTACGTGCGCTGGGTGCTGCGGCTGCGCCGGCGCGGCGACGCGTGGCCGTGGCTGCGCACCGCGTCCTGGGTGACCGGGATGGCGCTGTTCCTCTGGACCACGTCGGGTGGCCCGGCGATGTACGGGCACGTGCTGTTCAGCGCGCACATGGTGCAGCACATGCTCCTGGCGATGGTCGTCCCGGTGCTGCTGGCGCTCTCGGCCCCGGTGACCCTGGCGCTGCGCGCGCTGCCGTCCCGGGCGGCGGCGTCGCGCGGCGCGGGCCGAGCGCCGGGAGCCGGCCCGGACACCTCGAAGGGCCCGCGCGAGTGGCTGCTCGGCCTGGTGCACAGCCGCTGGGGCCGGTTCTTCGCGAACCCCGTGGTCGCCGCGGTGAACTTCGCCGGGTCGATGGTGGTCTTCTACTACACCGACGTCTTCCGCTGGGCCCTGACCTCCGAGGTCGGGCACTACGCGATGGTCGTGCACTTCTCGCTGGCCGGGTACCTGTTCGTCAACGCGCTCGTGGGCATCGACCCCGGCCCGACCCGGCCCGGCTACCCGCAGCGCCTGCTGCTGCTGTTCGCGACGATGGCGTTCCACGCGTTCTTCGGCGTCGCGCTGACCACCGGCGACGTGCTGCTGGTGCCGGACTGGTTCGGCCTGCTCGGGCGCGAGTGGGGGCCGTCGGCGATCGTCGACCAGCAGCGCGGCGGCGGCGTCGCGTGGGGGATCGGCGAGCTGCCGACGCTCGCGCTGGCGATCGGGGTGGCCTTCGCCTGGGCCCGCGACGACGAGCGCACGGCCCGGCGCCGGGACCGCAAGGTCGACCGCGACGGGGACACGGAGATGGACGAGTACAACGCGATGCTGGCCCGGCTGGCGGCGCGGGACGGCGACGACGCCCCGCGGGGCGGAGCAGCGCGGCCCGGGGACGACTAGCCCCCGGGGGTGCGCCCGCCCGGCCGTCCTCACGCACCTCGCCGCTGCACGGAACGCGCCGTCGCCGGCGGGACCCCGACCTCCTCGATGCCGTGGCCCTCGCAGGGGATCGAGGTCACAGCGGCGTGCCCGATCCGCGTCACGACGAACCACCGGATGCCGCCGCGCAGCCGGCACCAGCCGATCAGGTACCACCGCCCGTTCCGGGAGCCGAACATGATCGGCTCGACGTCGCGCACGGTGTCGCTGCCGTCCCCGGAGGTGTAGCGGATGCGCACGACGCGCTGCTCGGTCATCGCCTCCTCGAGCGCCGACCGGACCGTGCGGGCGGCGGACGACGGCGGCGCGTCCACCCACACGCGGCTCGCGAGCGCGTCGGCTCGCGCCCGGGTCCGGGGGTCGAGCACGTCGAGGATCTTCTGGATCCCGGCCGAGGCCAGGTCGGCGTAGGGCGCGTCCGGGGCGGCGGAGACGGCCGCGAGCAGGGCGACCGCCTGCGCGGGGCTCAGGCTCACCGGCGGGAGGTTCGCCCCGGCCGCCAGGCCGTAGCCGCCGCCCGGACCCGGGCGCGACCAGACCGGCGCACCGCTGCGGTCGAGGGCGTCGAGGTCCCGCTTGATCGTCCGCACCGAGACGCCGAACTCCGCCGCCAGCCGCTCGGCCGTGCACCCGCGGGACCCGCTGCGGCGCAGCAGCTCGGTCAGCGCGTGGAGCCGCTCGGCCCGCTTCATCGCGGCGATCCGGTCGAGATCATGTCAGAGATGGTGACACACCGGTGTCCGCCGGGGGTGCGAGGGTCGCCGCATGACGACCACGACGACAGAACCGACCATCATCCTGATCCCCGGCCACTGGCTGGGGGCGTGGGCCTGGGACGAGGTGGTGGCGCACCTGACGGCCGCCGGCCGGCGCGCCGTCCCGATGACCCTTCCCGGCCTCGACGCGACCGACGACGACCGGGCGTCCCGGACCCTGGACGACCAGGTGGCGGCCATCGAGCAGACCCTGGACCGCGCGGGGGCATCCGCCGAGCGGCCGGTGGTCGTCGTGGCGCACAGCGGAGCCAACGCCCCGGTCAGCGTCGTGCTCGACCGGCACGCCGAGCGCGTCGGCCGCGTGGTCTGGGTCGACAGCGGGCCGGTCGCGCCCGGGACCGTCTTCGCCCCGGGCGATCTGGACGAGCTGCCCCTGCCGCCCTTCGACGCGCTGGCGCAGCAGGCCAGCCTCGAGGGACTGAGCAGCCAGGTGCTGGAGCGTTTCCGGGCGCGCGCCGTCCCGGAGCCCGGCCCCGTGCTCCGCCAGCCGGTGGACCTCGCCGACGACGCCCGCCTGCAGGTCCCGACCACGCTGGTGTGCTGCTCGATCCCCGGCGCCCAGGTGCTGGAGCTCGCCCGGGCCGGCCACCCGGTGTTCGCCGAGGTCGCGAGGCTCCGGGACGTCGACACCGTCGACCTCCCCACGGGTCACTGGCCGATGTGGAGCCGCCCCGACGACCTCGCCCGGCTCATCGCCGCCGCTGCGACGCGCTGAGGTGATAGGACGGCGGGGTGACCGATGACGCCGCCACCCCGCCCAGCCCCTTCCACGACCTCGACGCCTACGTCGCCCTGCCCCGGATGTCCGGCCTGGCGCTGTCCCCGGACGGCAGCCGCCTGGTCACCGCGGTCTCGACGCTGGACGCCAAGCGCACCCGGTACCTGACCGCCCTGTGGGAGGTCGACCCCGAGGGCGTCCGCCCGGCCCGCCGCCTGACCCGCTCCGCGAAGGGCGAGTCCTCGGCGCGGTTCGCCTCGACCGGCGACCTGCTGTTCACCTCGGCCCGCCCGGACGCCGACGCGGAGGCCCCGGACGACGAGCCGCCCGCCGCGCTCTGGCTCCTGCCCGCCGACGGCGCGGAGGCCCGGGTGGTCGCGTCCCGCAAGGCGGGGATCGACGGCGTCGTGGTCGCGCAGGACGCGCCCGTCGTGGTCGTCCCGTCCGAGGTGCTGCCGAGCGCGGCCGACGACGCCGAGGACGAGCGGCTGATCGGGGTCCGCAAGGACGCGAAGGTGTCCGCGATCCTGCACACGCAGTACCCGGTGCGGTTCTGGGACCACGACCTCGGCCCGTCGGAGCCGCACCTGTTCGCCGGCGACCTCACGACCGTGGCCGCCTCCCCGGAGGCCGGCGCCCCGGCGCCGCGGCTCGCCCTCCGCGACCTGACGCCGCGGCCGGGCGTGGGGCTGCGGCACCAGGACGCCGTGCTGTCGCCGGACGGCCGGACGCTCGTCACCTCCTGGACCCGCCCGGGCGCGCGCGGCGCCCTGCGCCAGGTGCTCGTCGCGGTCGACGTGGCGACCGGTGCCCGGCGCACCCTGGTGGACGACCCGACGGCGGACGCCGGCTCCCCGGTGGTCTCCCCGGACTCGCGTCGCGTCGCCTACCTGCGCGAGACGGTCAGCACCCCGACCGCCGCGCCGCAGGTGCAGCTGTGGGTGCTCGACCTCGACGCCCCGGACGCCGCCCGCCGCGTGGCCGCCGACTGGGACCGCTGGCCGCACGAGGTCGCCTGGACCCGTGACGGTGCCGGGCTGCTCGTGCAGGCCGACGACCTGGGCCGCGGGCCGGTGTTCCACGTGGCCCTGGACTCGGGGGCCGTGACCCGGGTCACCGCGGACGACGCCGTGTTCTCGGACCTCCGGGTCTCGCCCGACGGCCGGACGCTGTACGCGCTGCGGGCCTCGTACGCCGCCCCGGCGCACCCCGTCCGGCTCGACCTGGCCGGGGCGCTCGCGGACGGCGTCCCGGTCGAGGCCGTGGCCCTGCCCGCGCCGGCGCCGCTGCCCGCCCTGCCCGGCACGCTGACCGAGGTCACCGCGACGGCGGAGGACGGCGCGGAGGTCCGTGCGTGGCTGGCGCTCCCGGAGGGCGCGTCCGCGGCGTCGCCCGCCCCGCTGCTGCTGTGGATCCACGGCGGCCCGCTCGGCTCCTGGAACGCCTGGTCCTGGCGCTGGAACCCGTGGATCCTCGCCGCCCGCGGCTACGCCGTGCTGCTCCCCGACCCGGCGCTGTCCACCGGCTACGGCCAGGACTTCGTCCAGCGCGGCTGGGGCGCGTGGGGCGCCGCGCCGTTCACCGACCTCATGGCCGTCACCGACGCCGCCGTCGCGCGCGCGGACGTCGACGAGACCCGCACGGGTGCGATGGGCGGCTCGTTCGGCGGGTACATGGCGAACTGGGTCGCCGGGCACACCGACCGGTTCCGGGCGGTCGTCACGCACGCGAGCCTGTGGGCGCTGGACCAGTTCGGCCCCACGACGGACGACTCGTTCTACTGGGAGCGGGAGATGACGCCGGAGATGGCGCTCGCGAACTCCCCGCACCTCTCGGTCGACAAGATCGTCACGCCGATGCTCGTGGTGCACGGCGACAAGGACTACCGGGTGCCGATCGGCGAGGGCCTGCGGCTCTGGTACGAGCTCCTGTCCCGCTCCGCGCTGCCGGCGGACGACGACGGGAACACCCCGCACCGGTTCCTCTACTTCCCGGACGAGAACCACTGGGTGCTCACGCCGCAGCACGCGAAGGTCTGGTACCAGGTGGTGGAGTCGTTCCTGGCGGAGCACGTGCTGGGCCTGGGCGGGGACGACGTCCCGGCGCTGCCGGAGGTGCTGGGCTGACGTCCGGCCGGGGCCGCGGGGTGTCAACACCCCGCGGCCCTCAGGACTTGCACGGGCATGACTGACGACGACGACCCCGGGGGGCCGGTCTTCGACGACTGTGGGTCTACGCCACGGCGCTGAACGAGGTGCGGCGCTCCTGGCGCCGGTCCGCGCTCGAGCGCCGCTGCGCGGAGCGGCTGCGCTCCGAGGACGTGCCAGCACCGGCGCTCCCCGACTCCGCGCTGTGGCGCGCCGTCGCGGACCTGTCGCCCCGGGCCCGCACCGCGGTGGCGCTGCGGTACGTCGCCGACCTCACCGAGGCCGAGGTCGCGGACGCGATGAACGTGTCGCGCGGCACCGTCGCCACCACCGGCGTCCCGCGCGCGCCGGCAGCTCGCCCGCGTGCTGGAGCCCAGCCTGAACGGAGACCCGGCATGAACGCGCCCCTCGACCTCGTGACCCTCGGCGACGACGCCGACGCCCGGCCCGTCCCGCCCGTCGAGCGCGTGCACGCCCGCGCGGCCGTCCTGCGGCGCCGGCGGCGGCGGACGGCGTCCGCGCTGTCGGTGGGCGCGGTGGCGGCGGCGATCGCCGTGGCGGGCGTCGTGCTCCCGCAGGGCACCGGCCCGGCGGGGGAGGCGCCCGCGGTCGCGCAGTTCCTCGGCGTGGTCCCGGCGAGCGCCGCCACGGGGGACGTGGACTGCCGGATCGGGGTCGGCGACGGGGAGATCCCGTACGAGGACTGGGCGGCCGACCCGGTGACCGCGGCGCTGCCGGTGCTGCTGGACTCGACCGACCTCGCGCCGATGCGCGGGGTGTCGATGGGGTCGTACACGCACAACTGCGCGCCCGCGGTGCCGACCGCGGTGCTGTACGCCGACGGGACGCCCGTGCGCGCCCTGGCCCTCTACACCGACGTCGCGAACCCCTACTCGGCGGAGGGCGGCCTCGCGGACGTCGCCGTGCGCGGGACGACGGCGCAGGTCATGACCTTCGACGACGGCGGGCAGGTGCTGTCCTGGGTCGAGCCCGACGGGAAGCGGTGGGTGGCCTGGGCCGGGGGCATGGCCGGGGACGAGGCGGTCGGCCTGCTCGACTCGCTCGCGCTGGTGCCCGACGGCGGCGTCGAGGCGTCGAGCGTCCCCGCGGACATGCTGACCGCCGAGGTCCCGGCTCCGACGACGGAGCGGCGCGAGGTGTCGTTCGGCGTCGACTACGGCGCGCCGGTCGCGCAGTGGACGGCCGACCGCGTGCACGTGAACGTCAGCACGAGGCCGAGCGCGACCGTGGAGTGGGCGGCGACCGGGGCGCCCGGCGTCGTCCTGACCGAGGTCGGCGGGCACCTGGCGGAGTACGCGCCGCAGCCGGGCGCGCCCGAGGAGTTCGGCGAGGACTACGGCGAGCTGCGCTGGTCGGCGGGCGGGCTGACCTCCTTCGTGTCCGGCTCGGGCGGGATGGACCGGCTCGTGGCGCTGGCGGAGTCGCTCGAGCACGTCGCGCCGGACGACCCGCGGATGGTCGCGGCGGTGAACCTGCCGGAGCTGCCCGACCTGGGCGGCTGACAGCCGGCCCGTTGCGCAACCCGGCCGTTGCGCAACGGGCCGGTTGTCCGGTTTCGACGCGCGGGATCGCGTCCGCCGTTCCAGACTCGCCCTCAGACCCGGGCCACCCGTGCCCGGGCCGGCGGAAGGAGTCCGACCATGGGCATCGGCGGCGGCATCGCCCTGATCGTCATCGGCGCGATCCTCGCGTTCGGCGTCAGCGACAACATCGCGAACGTCGACCTGACGGTCATCGGGTACATCTGCATGGGCGCGGGGCTGCTCGCGCTGATCCTCGCGCTGGTCATCAACCAGCAGCGGGCGCACACCTCGCACCGCGAGGTCGTCGAGCGGTACGAGGACCGGACCCCGCCGCCCGCGGTCTGACGGGCACCAACCCGCGCCGTCCGCCCCGCCCCGCCGGTGTCACGCCGGCCCGCGGGGCGGACGCGCGGGACGACCCGCGCGCGGCGTCGTGTTGACTTGTCCCGTGACCACCAGCCCCACCCGACTCCCGAAGGTCCGCGCGTCCGAGCTCGTCGGCCGCGGCTGGCTCAACACCGGCGGGCGGGACGTCGCGCTCGGGGACCTGCGCGGGAAGATCGTCCTCTTGGATTTCTGGACCTTCTGCTGCATCAACTGCCTGCACGTCCTGGACGAGCTGCGCGAGCTGGAGGAGCAGCACCGGGACGTCCTGGTGATCATCGGCGTGCACTCGCCGAAGTTCGTGCACGAGGCGGACCCGGACGCGCTGGCCGCGGCGGTCGAGCGGTACGAGGTGCACCACCCCGTGCTGGACGACCCGGAGCTCGTCACCTGGTCCGCGTACACCGCGCGCGCCTGGCCGACGCTGGTCGTCGTCGACCCCGAGGGCTACGTCGTCGCGCAGATGGCGGGCGAGGGGCACCAGAGCAACGTCGCGCGCCTGGTGGCCGACCTGGTCGCCGAGCACGAGGCGAAGGGCACGCTGCACCGCGGCGCCGGCCCGTACGTGCCGCCGGAGCCGACCGCGGGGACGCTGCGGTTCCCCGCGAAGGCCGTCGCGCTGCCGGACGGGACGCTGCTGGTCGCGGACGCCGGGCACCACTCGCTCGCCCTGCTCGACGCGGACGGCGAGACGCTGCTGCGCCGCATCGGGTCGGGGGAGCGCGGGCTGGTCGACGGCGGCCCGGACGCGGCCCGGTTCAGCGAGCCCAACGGCCTGGCCGTGCTGCCCGCGGACGTGGCGGAGGCCGCGGGCTACGACGTGCTGGTCGCGGACACCGTGAACCACGCGCTGCGCGGCGTGCGGCTCGCCGACGGCCACGTCACGACCGTCGCCGGCACCGGGGCGCAGTACCTGGTGGGGGACCCCACGGTCCCGTCGCCGCTGCCCGGGCGCCCCGACCTGTGGCGCACCGACGGCGCCCCGCGCCCGGGCACGGACGTCCCGCTGTCCTCGCCGTGGGACGTGACCTGGTCCCCGCAGACCGGAACCGCGCTGGTCGCGATGGCCGGCGACCACCAGCTGTGGGCGTTCGACCCGCGCACCGGGGCGGTCGAGCCGGTCGCCGGGACGATGAACGAGGGCCTGGTCGACGGCGACCCCCGCGAGGCGTGGTTCGCGCAGACCTCCGGCGTCGCGCTCGCGCCCGGCGGGCGGGTGTGGCTCGCGGACTCCGAGGTGTCGGCGCTGCGCTGGATCGACCCGGGCGACGCCGCCGCCGGTGCGGGACCGGCCGACGCCTGGGCCGCCGCGACCGTCGGGACCGCCGTCGGCGCCGGGCTGTTCGACTTCGGGCACCGGGACGGGGCCGCGGACCAGGCGCTGCTCCAGCACCCCCTCGGCGTGGCGGTGCTGCCGGACGGGTCGGTCGTCGTCGCGGACACGTACAACGGGGCGGTGCGCCGCTGGGCGCCCGGGGCGGACGGCGGGCCGGGCGAGGTCAGCACCCTCGCGACCGGCCTCGCGGAGCCGAGCGGGATCGTCGTCCAGGCCGAGGGCGACGGCGTGACGCTGGTCGTCGTGGAGTCCGCCGCGCACCGGCTCACCCGCGTGGCCCTGCCGGCGACGCTCGCCGGCGAGGTCCTGGACTCCGGGGCGCACCGCACCCAGCGGCCCGTCACCGAGATCGCCCCGGGCGAGCTCGCGCTCGAGGTGGTGTTCACCCCGGCCGCCGGGCAGAAGTACGACGACCGCTACGGCCCGTCGACGCTGCTCAAGGTGTCCGCGACGCCGCCGGAGCTGCTGCTCGACGGGGCGGGCGACGACGTGCCGCTGACCCGGACGCTCCGCATCGACCCGTCGGTCGCGGAGGGCGTGCTGCACGTGACCGCGCGGGCGGCGTCCTGCGACGCGGACCCGGCGATCGAGTTCCCGGCCTGCCACCTGAGCTCGCAGGACTGGGGCGTCCCGGTGCGCGTGGTCGCGGGGGCGCCGGACGCGCTGACGCTGCCGCTGCACGGGTAGCGCCCCAGGGGGGCCCAGGTCGAAGGTGGACGGTTGCGGTGAGCGGGCGCCGTCAGGCCGCGCCCAGCACCGCCAGCGACAGCAGAGTCTGGAGCGTCGTCCGCACGGTCCGGTCGTCCGCGGGAAGCGTCGACTCGAGCGTGACCACCCACGGCGCCCGCGCGAGCTCGATCTGCCGCATCCCGCTCACGTGCAGCGACGACGTGCCGCCGCGCGCCACGACGACCGGCCCGTCCCCGTCGGGGCCCTCGGCGCGCGCGACCACCCACCCGGAGCCGCCCATCGCCTCGGTCACGGCGGCGGCGAGCGCGCAGACCCGGGGCAGGACGGCCGGGCCGGTGGCGGCGAGCGCGGTGACGCCGGCGGACACGGCCCGGCCGAGCACCGCCCCGGGGTCGTCCGCCCGGTACTGCCGCGCCCGCGCCGCCGCGTGGCTGCGCTTGGCGTGGTATTGCGCGGCGTCGGCCCGGCGGAACAGCGAGCGCGGCGTCGGCGCCGCGGACAGCGAGCCCCGGGCGGAGGACGCGATCCCGTAGGAGATCGACGCCCCGTACGGCAGCGCGGAGTCGCCGACGGTGGCGTCCACGACCTGCACGACGGTGGTGCGCGGGATGCCGCAGGTGACGATGCAGAACTCGTCGCCGCCGATGCGGGCGGCGGTCGACCCGGGCAGCCCGCTGCTCGCGCGACGGAGCACCCCGGCCACGGCGCGGAGCAGCTCGTCGCCGGCGTCGTGCCCGAGCTCGTCGTTGACCCGCTTGAGGCCGTCGACGTCGCACATGACGATGCAGGTCTCGTCGCCCGAGTCGATCGCGGCCTGCGCCGCCTCGTCCGCGACCCGGCGGGTGCTGAGCCCGGTCAGCGGGTCGTCCGAGACGAGGTGCCGCACCTGCTCCGCGAGGTCCAGCCGGGCGATGTGCGCGCCGACCAGGGCGCCGAGCACCTCGCCGCGGGCCGCGTCGTCGGACCCGAACGGGGCCGCCCGCTCGTCGCGGACCGCGCACAGCACGCCCCACAGGTCGCCGTTCACGACGACCGGCGCCACGAGCACCGGCCGGGTGCGCAGGGGGTCGGCGCCCGGCGCGCCGCGCCAGGTCTCCCGGGTCCGGGCGAGCGCGCGCACGGCCTCGCCGTCCTTGAGGGCGTCCTCCGCGGCGGCTGCCTCGTCGGTGGGGTCGGCGACGAGCACGCGCCACTCGTCCTGCTCGACGCGGGCCAGCGCGGCGACCCCGGCGGCCAGCACGTCGCGCGCCGCGACCACCCCCGCCTCGTGGACCTCGGCGAGCGTCAGGAGGTCCCCGAGCCGGTGCGCGAGCAGGGCGAAGTGCCGGGCGTCGTCCCCGTCGCCGCGGGGTGCGCTCGTCCGGGCCGGCGGCGGTGCGTCGGTCACGCGTCCATCATCCCCGGTCGGGGCCCGGACCACACGGGAACGCCCGCGGCGGGTGGGTGAACGGGCGCCGGTCAGGCCGGGACGGGCTCCGCGACGGGTCGCTCGGCGCGCTCCCCGGCGCCGACCGCGCGGAGCACGAACCGCACGGTCGACTCCACGGTCTGCTCGCGCGCCGGCCCGTCGTCGGGCAGCGACCGGCTGGTCAGGCAGGCGTTCACCAGGGAGACGCTGGTGCCGAGGTCCTGCTCGGCGAACTCCCCGCACTCGATGCCGGCGGCGAGGATCCGCCGGAGCAGGGACTCCACCATCACGACGTGCTCGCGGACCCGCTGCTGGGTGCCGCGGGACAGCACCGAGCGCAGGTCGGGGCCGGGGGCCAGGTGGTAGTCCCGCTTGAGCTCGCACTGGGCGCGGACGAACGCGCGGAGCTGCTCGGTCGGGTCGTCGACGCCGGCGAGCTCGGCCTCCAGGGCGGCCACGTACTGCTCGGTCTCGTGCATGATGAAGCCGACGAGCATCGACTCCTTGTCGGCGAAGTGGTTGTACACCGCGGTGCGGCCCACGCCCGCCGCCTGGGCGATGTCGGCGAGGGTGATCGCGTCGAACCCGCGCTCGGCCATGAGCCGGGACAGCGCGCCGAACAGCTTGAGGCGCGTCTGCTCGCGGTGCTCGTGCAGCGAGCCGCCGATGATCTTGGGCATGCTGACATTCTCGCACGAAGTGTCAGCACATCCGGTCATGCGGACGGGTGGACCTCCGCGAGCGCGGCGAACAGGGCCCGGTTGTGCCGGAACGCCGCCCGGGCCTCCTCGACGACCGCGGCCCGCCCGGCGGCGTCGAGCTCGAGGGCGTCGACGCGGGCGCGGTACAGGTCCTTGAACGGCTTCGGCTTCGGGATCGCGGGGAACGCGTAGAACGCCACGCCCGCATCCGGCACGCCGTAGTGCCGCTGCACCATCCGGCCGATGACCTGGCCGCCGGACAGGTCGCCGAGGTACCGGGTGTACGCGTGCGCCACGTAGGCGCCCACGTCGTCCCCGCCGGCCCGGATCGCCGCCGCGTAGCCCGCGGTGGCCGGGTGCGGGGCGGTCGAGTCCCGCCAGCCCGGGCCGAGCAGGTGCGCGAGGTCGGACTCCAGCGCGGGCACCCGGGCGAGCTCGTCGAACACCACGCCCGCGCCGGCCGGCGTGCGGCGCACCTGCTCGCCGACCTCCTCGAGCGCCGTGTACACCGTGTGCAGCTGCGCGGCGAGGTCGGCGTACGCGCCGACGGTGAGGCGTCCGCCGAGCAGGTCCTCCACGAAGCGCGATCCCTCGGCCGCCTCGTGCTCGGACCGGGTGCCCTCGCGGAGCAGGACGGAGAGCGGGGCTGTGCCGGCGGGGTCGGCGGCGCCGCCGTCGGCCGGCGAGGTGGCGGCGAGCTCGTGCGTGGCGGTCATCGGGGCTCCCGGGAGAAGGACGGGGCGTCGTTCTGACGCCGCGTCAGCAAGGTACCCGATCAAGTAAGGATTGCCTACCCTTCTCGACCGAGGCGTGGACACCCGCCGCCGGACGCTCCCGCGCGGAGGGGCGCACGGGTTA